>CALWAZ010000117.1 GCA_944375725.1 uncultured Merdimonas sp.
TCCGGCAGGAAAATGCCCAGAGCCGGAAGGCCGAAGGCCGCTGCCAGACCCACAAATAATGCAGTCCAGTAAAGGGCTCCCACCTTATTTTCATTGGACGCCTGTCCGGTCTTTTCATAATCCCGAAGCATATAGGCCGCCGCGAAAAGCTTGACGCCTGCCGCAAAGAAGGGAAGCAGCACCCGCTGCCACCAGGGCAGGTGTACCAGGCCGCCGGTCAGAAGGCCGAACAGCAGATAGGCTGCCAGCAGCTTTGCGATGGCATAGCCGTAATTCACCAGCGTATAGGATCTGGCATTCATTCGCAATAGAATCAGCGCGTAGTATTTATCCTTGGTGGGGTTGAACATATAGGTATTCACAAAGCCGCCGATCACCGTGCAGACCACCATCAGATACAGGAACAACGGTCCCTTTTCCGGCGATGGATAAAGCACAGCCGCTCCCAGCAGGATCAGAAAATAGAGTCCTTTTCCCACAAGAGCCGCGAAAATTTCCCAAATCACGGAAATCACATTGGCCAAAATCTTAAGTCCCGCCTCCTGATATAGAGACTCCGGCAGAATCCGTCCAATCAGCGGGATCTGCTTCAGCGCATACAGAATATTGTTGACACGGCAGGTGTTCCGCAGGGAAAAGGTGATGCGCAGCGTCTTCCCGATGCCGTTTGCCCCCGGGCTGCTCATAGGCTCTCCTCCTTCAGGGCCGCAATGATCTTCTCTTTGAACTCCTGGTCATCCAGGTTGGACTTGTCCACAGATTCCAGCTCCCCGTGGGAAAGCAGCACAATCTCATCGCACAGGTCCACGGCCAGGTCCAGCAGATGGGTGGAGAAAATCGTGATCCTGTCCGTCTTCAGAGAACGAAGCAGCTCCTTCATCTCCTCCGCCATCACCACATCCAGGGAGGTCAGAGGCTCGTCCAGCAGCAGAATATTCGGCCGGGCGATGACATTGATCAGCATCTGCATCTTATTCTTCATGCCGTGGGAATAAGTCTTCATCAGCTTGTCCCGGTCCTCCGGCTCAATGCTCATAAAGTCAAAATAATCATCCAGAGCCTTGGGATTCTCAATCTCTCCCTCATGAATGTCCAGAAAAAACTTCAGGAATTCCCGTCCCGTCAGGAATTCCGGCACTGTAGGCGTGGACAGCACATACCCTATATCATCCGGATCCACGTCTCTGCGCGCCCCGTTTTCTTCCAGATAAAAGCTTCCGCCGTCCGCCTTCATATCCTTATTCAGACAGTTGAACAGTGTCGTCTTTCCGGCTCCATTTCTGCCCAGCAGACCGTAGATTTTTCCGCTTTCAAAGGTAAAGCTGATGTCCCGCAGCACCTGTTTTGTCTCAAAGCTTTTGGACAGATGGTCAATGATAAAATTCATATGGAACTCCCCTCATGCTGATGCGGACGCCGCCGGAAAACACTTTCCCGCCGCGCCAGTTTGTTATGGTTCTATTATTGTACTAAGTTAATCATACAATGGAACCCTTGAAGATTTCCACAGGAAAATTCTTAATTCTTTTTAAAGCTCTGGCAAAAGCGTTCCATTTCTTCCACATACTCTTCCGTGTGAAAAGTCATATATCCACAATGGCCATACCCTTTCCGCACGATAATTTCTGATTCGGGAAAATGCGCTTTCACAGCTTTTCTGGAAAGACGGTAATCCGGATCTGTCTCTCCCCATTCTATATGCATTTTCTCCTGCAGGCCTTCCGGAATTTCTTCCAGGGGTCTGCGGCAGCAGACTTCGCAGATTCTGATAATGTCATCCGCGCTCAATTTCATAAAACTCTGCTTCATCCTCTGCGCGGACTCTTTTCCATAGAGCTTCTCCAGGCGCTGGATGGGCGCTGCCGGGGAGAAGAAGCGGGCCTGCCGCTTTTTTCTCTGTGGCAGGCCCGTTCCCTGAAACTTTTATGAAATTATTCTGAGCGCTGATTATCTTTTTTGTGCTTTTCCTCCTGTTCTTCTGTATCATCACCGTCTTCTCTTTTCGGCTCCTCCGGCATTCCTTCCGGGCGTTCCTCTGGCAGACTGTCTTCTATCTGGCTGTCTCCCGGCTGGTCTTTCTCTGGCTGATTTTCCTCATCTGTGTATTCTCCGGTCTGACCTTCTTCAAGCTGGCCGCCTTCCATCTCACTTTCCGGCAGCCCCGTGTTTTCCACCGATTCCTCTGCCTGTTCTTCTGCCTGTTCTTCCAGCAGCACAACAGATTCCACAGTCACGTTCTCCGTCACGGTCCTTTTCGTTTTTACAGCCAGCAGATCCTGCAGGTCTGTTCCGGCCGCTGCCTCTGAAAAGCTCAGGTTTCTTATCATTGCGTACTGCAGGTCGCCAAACAAAGGCTGTGCCAGGCCTGTGACGCGGTAACCGCCGCCGTCTACGACTCCGATAAAGCGCCCGGGAATATAACTTCCCCCTTCCGCCGGAATTCCGCTGAAATCCAGATCCGCTTCCAGCCTGTAATAACCGTACGGATTCCGGGCCGCAAGCTCAATGAGCTGTTCCGCTGAAGATACCTTTATCACTGCCGGGCTTTCATAAATGCCGCCGTCGCTGAAGTCGCCCGTGGCCCGCTTCACGATACCGTAGAGGGTCCGCTTCACATCGATGCTCTGGCTCAGTTTTCCGCTCTGGCTGTCGGCCTCAAAGGCCTCCTGGAACATCTGTATCACTTCATTGCTGTCAAAGTACGGGA
>CALWAZ010000118.1 GCA_944375725.1 uncultured Merdimonas sp.
TCTGGCGGATTTCCTCTATAAACTCAGAATATTCTTTCAGCCTGCGGCAGTGATTCATAATTGCCTGATTGTGTCCCCGGTTGATGTTGAGGATTTCAGCTCTGCATTCCAGACAGGGAAGCTTTCCGGAGTCCTGCTTTGGGAAAGCATCTGAAAGCAGAAGCTGAGTCTGATCAGGTTCCTCTTTGGTGCCGTTATAGAAAACCACATATCTGGGAAATGGAAGGGGAAGTCTTCTTCCGGTTCCGGTCAGGCGGTATCCGTTCTCTTCCAGGTAGTTCTGATAGAGCTCCGCGAAATAGAGGAGACCCCGCAGGGGCATGTTTTCGTTCCATGTACTCTGGTGTTCATACAGGTTCATGGATGCTCCCAGAAGGAAGGACAGATCGTTTTTCATGCCGAGATAGAGTACATCTTCCAGTGTCGTGATTTTCAAATCTTCTGTATTTTGATAGTCAGTTCCGTTTATGGCATTGTACAGTTCCAGCAAATCCTGTTTATCCTGAAAGACAAAGCGGAACAGCCTGTCTTTGTATTTGCGGTTTATCTTCTGTCTGTCTTTGAAATCATACCGCTTTTCTGCCACCCGGTCTGTTTCTCCTTTCATTATAGATTTTTGCGGGTCTGTCTGCAAGGCAAAACTCAGATAAGGTTTCCTTCCGGACATCATCTCCTTCTGTATGACTGTTGTCTGTCTGGGAATCGGGAAAGCGGGAACTGCTTTCTCGTGAAGATTAGGACTGCGCAGGAACGAAGAATCTGGCAGTATAATGAATGTAAGAAACTTACAATATAAAAATAGCATAGCAGCTGGTAAGATGCAAGCATTTGATGCTGGCAGAGATACAATTTTCTGTCTTATGAGCATGAGTAAGTATGTGACAGGGCCGGTAAAGACGAATGGGGAATATGGAAAAACGAAAAAGGGCTGCTCTTGCCAGCGGGGGCGAAACCGATTATACTGAAAACAAAAATGCGCCGCGGCTGCGCGGGAAGTGAGGAGCGCCAGAGGTTCTGTCACGGCAGATGAATTTCTGCATATACTGCTACAAAAAGGATATTTTTATGAATTTTTATGACGAGCCCAGGTTCCCTTTCAACTCTTATCAGTCATATCCGTTTTACCCTTTCCTGCCTTGGGCGGACGAAAAAACACGCGATCGGAGAAGGTTTCAGGAATTGTATCCTTCCCTGGCTCGACAGATTCAGCCGCTGGTAGAAGAGGCCTGTGACAGAATGGAATATGAGGGAAGCTTTATGTTTGACGAGTATCCCGACAAGCTTCTGCTCCGCCGTCTGAGCCGCAGGATCTATGAAAAGCTGGATAAAAAGGCTTATCAGGACGACGTAATGATGCAGGAGGCCTCAGGGAGAAACTGGCTGGAGGATTTTGTAACGGTAATGCTTCTGAATGAGATGTACCAGCGCCGCTGCAGAAGACGGGACCGCAGATGCGGAGGAATTTTTTAGACAAAGGTGAAATGAGGCGGAGCTGGCAGGCAGAAGGTGAAGCAGGAAGCAGAAAAAGGACTGCCAGCCCCGGCCGGGAGGAGAAGAAATGAGAGAAAAATTTGCGGATACTCCGGGGAAGGAAAGCGACCGGTATCTGGCGCTTTGTGATACCTGGAGAGAAAAGTACCTGGAGATGGATCGGAAGGAGCTGAAGGAAAGGTTTCATCTGGAAGGGGATGAGACGGCCCAGTTTATTACTTATTTTGGCCAGCGTTACCGGCTGGATCAGCGGACGGGAATGGCGGCGCTGGAGGAGGACCCGGAGAGAAGGCTCCCCTTTAACACGGTAATGGCCATTTATCACTTGTTTTATTATTCAAAGCCGGACGCAAAGGTATCGGGAAAATTTGTGCCTTTCCGGGAGGTGAAACGGGCGGCGCCCTTTGACGCTGCCTTTAAGCGTAATATTCTGGACGCAGCGGCCCGGACCTTTGACGGACATCTGCCGGAGCTTCGCAGGGCCTGTGAAGCCCTGGGGGGAAAATCTCTGCCTCAGGGAGACGCAGGATATGAGATTCGGGCCTTTGACTGTATGCCGCTTCAGTTCATTTTCTGGGATGGGGATGAGGAATTTCCGGCTCAGGCCAATATCCTGTTTGACGCGGATATTACTGATTTTCTCCATGAAGAGACGGTGGTGTGTGTGGGAGACGACTTGTTCCGCAGGCTGACGGAGGAGTCAGGGCTTCCGGACGCAAAACGGCCTTATGGGGATAGATGACGGGCGCTGCGGCTGCAGAAGAAGCAAAAGAGGCAGAAAGAATAGAAAAGGGCAGAAAGACAGCCCGGCGCGCAGACATTATGGAAGAATCTCTTCCGTCTGCGCGCCGGGCTGTTCGTGTCCGCCGGACAGCGTCTGCTGCGCGCTGGATGTCTGCGATCCGTGGCGCGGAGCGCCGCTGCCAGCTTTAGTTATCCGCGCCCCGCATCTGCGGCTCTCCGGCCGCAGCTCTCCGCGGGCCGCCAGGCTATGCGCGTCCAGCGGCCCACTGCCGCGCCCGGGCAGCGGCGTCTGCCAGGCCGCCGTCATCGATGTCCTTGGCCACATAGTCTGCCGCGGCCTGGACTTCCGGCATGGCATTGCCCATGGCAATACCGAAGGCTGCGGCTTTGATCAGAGCGATGTCGTTCATGCTGTCGCCGATGGCGATGGCATCTTCCCAGGAAGCATGGAAATATTCCAGGAACCGGGCAGCGCCCATATCCTTGCCGTTTTCTTTGGGGATGATGTCGGCTCCGCCCATCTCATCGCCCATATACAGAAGGCGTGTCTCCGGGAAGTGGGCCTGAACGTCCGCAATGGCCTCTTTGGTGTCTGCCAGGAAGAAAGAGGGCCGGCGGCTGGTATACAGGGAAAAGAAGGCGTCTCCGCCCTGAGGCTGAATTTTGCGGTGTTTGTTGGAGGGCAGGGTACGGAAGCGTTCCGGGTTCGAGGTGCACCAGCTGTTTCCGTAGTTGGATACGAGACAGTAGCCCTTTTCCACCACATAATCCAGAATCCGTTTCTGAAGATCCGGGTCAAAATACTTTTCCCAGATCAGCTTTCCTTCCGCCTCAATGAGAGCGCCGTTGGCGCTGACAAATCCGTCCGGTATAAAGCGGCCCTGGAACTCCTCCGGAAGCTGGCCGCTACGGAAGGCCCGGCCGCTGGCCAGAATCACCTGGAAGCCGTCTGCCTGCAGACCCTCCAGGGTCTGGATGGCATCCTCGGGAATGGACCAGGTACGGTGGCTGAAAATAGTATTGTCATAGTCAATAAAAAAGAATGGCTTCATAATATTCTCCTCACTGGTTTAAAATCATATCCGCGCCGCAGCAGGCGGCGCGGCTGTCTTACTCATTATAACGTCTTTTAGAAAAGAAGGGAAGCGGGAGAGTGTCTGCAAAATGTAAAAGATACGAAACAGAATTGTAAAATGACAGCAGGGAAACGCTGTGCTATAATGTGGAAGAAGAAAAAGCCTGATTTTTCCCGTATTTTTCGGCATTTTGTTCCCAAGATCAGGTATTTACAAATCAAAAGATTGTGTTATACTATTTAAAGATCAAAACAGGAATAGTTTTGACTGAAAACAGACAGGATAGATAGCAGGAAGCTCTGCCCCGCAGATTTGAAAAGAAAAAGAAGACGGCGGGACAGAGGTATGGAATCGGTTATAGATGATACAGTTAACAGAAAACAGAATCAAAAAGAGCTGGGAGTAGTTATGGATCAGTATGTGATTAAAGGCGGCAGCCCGCTCGTTGGCGAAGTAGAGATCGGCGGCGCGAAAAATGCGGCGCTGGCGATTCTCGCGGCAGCGATTATGACGGATGAGACAGTAGTGGTGGAAAACCTTCCGGATGTACGGGACATCAATGTCCTGCTGGAGGCGATGCAGCAGATTGGGGCGCATGTGGAACGCAGAGAGCGCCATACAGTAAAGATAAATGGTTCCCAGATTGGGGATTTCAGTGTAGATTATGAGTATATCAAGCGGATTCGCGCGTCCTATTATCTTCTGGGCGCTCTGCTTGGAAAGTATAAGCGGGCGAAGGTTCCGCTGCCGGGCGGCTGCAATATCGGAAGCCGGCCCATCGACCAGCACCTGAAAGGTTTCCGGGCGCTGGGCGCTGATGTGAAGATCGAATACGGCTTCATTGAGGCGAAAGCGGAGAAGCTGCGTGGAAGCCATATTTATCTGGATGTGGTTTCCGTAGGAGCCACCATCAATATCATGATGGCAGCTTCCATGGCGGAAGGCAATACTGTGATTGAGAACGCGGCCAAGGAGCCCCATGTGGTAGATGTGGCCAATTTCCTGAACAGTATGGGCGCCAATATCAAGGGCGCAGGTACGGATATTATCCGTATCCACGGCGTGGAGCGCCTGCATTCCACGGAATATTCGATTATTCCCGATCAGATCGAGGCGGGAACCTTTATGTTTGCCGCAGCGGCCACCAGAGGCGATGTGACTGTAAAGAACGTGATCCCGAAGCATCTGGAAGCGGCGACCTCCAAGCTTCTGGAGATTGGCTGTGAGATCGAGGAACTGGACGACGCGGTGCGCGTGGTCTGTGCCAAGGGACTGAAGTGCACCAATGTGAAGACCCTTCCCTATCCGGGCTTTCCGACTGACATGCAGCCGCAGATTACGGCGGCGCTGGCTCTGGCCAAGGGAAGCAGCATTGTGACAGAGAGTATTTTTGAAAACCGTTTCAAATATGTGGATGAGCTGGCGCGTATGGGCGCCAATATCAAAGTGGAAGGCAACACGGCGATCATCGAGGGCGTGGAGCGTTACACAGGAGCCCAGGTATCCAGTCCGGACCTGCGGGCCGGCGCTGCCCTGGTTATCGCGGGCCTGGCTGCTGACGGAATCACCATTGTGGATGACATCCATTATATTGAGCGCGGCTATGAGCGCTTTGATGAAAAGCTCCGGGGACTGGGAGCCGAGATCGAAAAGGTATCCAGCGAGCGGGAAATTCAGAAGTTTCGTCTGAGAGTGGGTTGACAAATTCCCGCGTCTGGTGTATGTTATAGCACATGGTAGGCAAATTGAATATTGTAAGAATTCTCTCTTATTCAGAGTGATGGAGATACAAAGGATCTGTGAAGTCACGGCAACCCCGCGAAGCGGAAGGTGCCAGCCTG
>CALWAZ010000119.1 GCA_944375725.1 uncultured Merdimonas sp.
AATGCAGTAGGCAATGGAACTAATCCGCATGCTGTGTGTACCCAGCCTTACGCTCGTCACTGATAATGACGCCTTTGTGCATTGCGATCACGCGCTTTTTCATGGCATCCACGATTTCCTGGTTGTGGGTCACCACCACGACTGTGGTTCCACGCTCATTGATGGTCTCCAGAAGCTTCATGATCTCTTTGGAATTTTTCGGGTCCAGGTTTCCGGTAGGCTCGTCGGCCAGCAGGATATTGGGCTGGTTTACCAGAGCTCTTGCAAGGGCTACTCTCTGCTGCTCTCCGCCGGAAAGCTCTCTGGGATATGCCTTATATTTTTCCGCAAGCCCCACGAGCGAAAGCATCTTCGGCACATTTTTGCGAATCTGCTTCGTGGGCGTGATAATCACCCTCTGGGCAAAGGCTATGTTCTCATAGACATTCCGATCCTTCAGCAGGCGGAAATCCTGGAAGACCACGCCCAGCTTTCTTCTGTATTTGGGAATGGCTCTCGGCTTCATCCGGTTCAGGTTCACGCCGTTCACCTTAATCGTTCCGGACGTAGGGTCAAGCTCCTTTAAAAGCAGCTTGATCAGGGTAGACTTTCCGGATCCGCTGTCACCTACGATAAAGACAAACTCGCCCTTGTCTATGTGCAGCGTAATGCCGTTCAAAGCCTGTACACCCGTGGCATACGACTTTTTCACATTCTGCAAATCGATCATTTTTTCTCTCCTCAAAAATCTTTTGTCCGCTGGCGGCAGGACCTTTTAATAATCCATGTTCTCCATATACTTCATGTACTTCACTACCATCAAAGCAATCTTAAAGGTGATCGCGTCCTCAAAGACACGCAGATCCAGCCCTGTGCTCTTCTGGAGCTTATCCAGCCGGTAGACCAGCGTATTTCTGTGGATATAAAGCTGCCTTGAGGTCTCAGACACGTTCAGGCTGTTCTCAAAGAATTTGTTGATGGTGGTCAGAGTCTCCTCGTCGAAATCATCCGGAGACTTTCCGTCAAAGATCTCCCGGATAAACATCTTGCACAGCGGAATGGGCAGCTGGTAGATCAGCCGGCCGATTCCCAGTGTGCTGTAGGCCACAATATCCTTATCATCAAAGAAGATCTTGCCCACATCCAGCGCCATGCGCGCTTCCTTATAAGAGCGGGATACCTCCTTGATCTCTCCCACAATGGTTCCATAGGCAATGTGCACCCTCTGCTCTGTCTCGCTGACCAGCAGATCGTGCATTACCTTCGCTGTCTTGTTCAGCTCCGGATAGCCCTCATTTTCCGCCAGTTCTTTTACCACAATAATATTTTTCTCATCCACTGCCGTAATAAAGTCATGGGACTTGGAACCAAACAGGGCGCGCAGGCTTTCCAGAGAGCCTGTGTCCTTCTCTCTTCCTGTCTCTATGATAAATACCGCCCGGCGCACCTCCGTCTGAATATGAAGCTTCTTTGCCCGGTTGTAGATATCCACAAGCAGAAGATTGTCCAGCAGAAGGTTCTTGATAAAGTTGTCCTTGTCAAAGCGCTCCTTATAAGCCACCAGAAGATTCTGAATCTGAAAGACCACCAGTTTTCCGATCATGTAGGCGTCATCGCTTCCGCCATTCAGCAGAAGAATGTATTCCAGCTGATTTTCATCAAAAATCTTGAAGAACTGGAAGCCCTGAATCACCTGGCTGTCAGCCGGAGAATCAATAAACGCAAGAACGGAGCCCGTATAGGCGTCCGCTTCCGGGAAAGTAGACGCAAGCACCTTTCCTTCCGTGTCTATAATACAGAGATCAATCCTGGTTATTCCCTTAAGTCCGTCAATCGTATTCTGCAGTATCTGGTTTGAAATCATAACTTTCTCCGCTCCTTCTGATTATATAGTTTTGTGCATATCGCTGACAGTAATGCCGGATTCTTCTCACCCCGTTTCCGGCAATATTTACAATAAAAAACCCCATTTTTCTGGCAACGAAAAAATACCTAAGTTATATATTAATGCAAAATTGTAAAAAAGAAAAGAGGAAATGCAAATTATTTTATGCATTTCCTCAAGATTTTCCGCGGATTTGACCAAATTTTTCCTATACATTGTTCACAAAACCCATTTCTGCTGTGATTTTCCTCCCTGTTTTCTCTTCCGGGAGGGCCTTGCATTTTTCTGGCCGCTGTGATAGCGTCAAGATGCGGCCCATTTTCCGGCTGCCTTACAGATTTTTGCTATCATCAAGGAGGTTCCTTATGTCCGGAACAAACGTAAAAACACTCATCCGAAATTATCTGCTTATCATAGCCGGAACAGCGCTGATGGCCTTCGGCACCGCTTCCGTGCTGGAGCCCGCCAGCCTGATCACCGGCGGCTTCACCGGTATCGCTATCATTGTCAAGCAGTTTACAGGACACCTGATTCCCGGAGGAATTCCCCTGTCCGTCACCAACCTCGCGCTTAATATTCCGGTCTTTCTCATTGCCGTCCGGCTAAAGGGCATCCGCTATCTGCTCCACACTATTTTCGCCACGGTCATGCTGTCCTTCTGGCTGTCCGTGCTTCCGGTAGTTCCGCTGGCCGGGGATGACCTGCTGCTTTCCTCTCTCTACGGGGGTATCCTTATGGGCGCTGGAATCGGACTGGTATTTGTCACTCAGGCCACCACCGGAGGCACCGATCTGATCGCGGCGCTGATCCAGCATTTCCTGCGCCATTACAGCATTTCCTCCATCATGTGGGTCATTGACACGGCAATCGTCCTTCTGGGCGCCTATCTCTACGGCATTCAGATGACCCTCTATGCCATCATCGCCATCTATCTGACCTCCAAGATTTCCGATGGCATCATTGACGGCCTGAAATTTTCAAAGGCCGCCTTCATCATTACAGAAAAACCGGAAGAGCTGTCCTCTCTTGTAATGAGCAGACTGGACCGGGGCGTCACCGGCATCTCTTCCGTGGGTATGTATTCAGGCACCTCCAGGACCATGCTGTTCTGCGTGGTATCCCAAAAGGAAATCGTGCTGCTCAAGGATCTGGCCAAGAGCTGTGACCCGGACGCTTTCGTCATTGTAACCGACGTGCGGGAGGTGCTGGGAGAAGGCTTCACCCGGCCATAGCCGCAGGCAGCGACTTTCCGTTTTCTCCGCCTTCCGCAGGTCCGGACCCGCCTTCTGCGGATCCGGATCAGCCTGCCGCGGCCGCCGTCTTCTTCTCCTCTCCCAGTCCTCTGCGCACCCTGGCCCAGATAACCACAGACAGTCCCACCGCGATATAGTCTGTGATGCTCTGGCCGTAAATCACGCCATTCATACCGAACAGGAAGTCCAGCAGATACAGCAGCGGAATCAGAAGCAGACCCTGGCGCAGAATCGACAGCACTGTGGCAGGAAACGCATGCTCCACCGACTGAAGACAGTTCATATTCATAAACAGAATTCCAATCACCGGTCCGGAAAGCATATATCCGATCAGCATCTGCACTCCATAGCGGATGACTTCCTCATCATTGATGAAGATCCGGATAATCGGCTCCCGGAAGAGATAGTACAGAATCACAGAGATTATCCCCACAATCAGACAGCAGATCTTTGAAAACCGTTCAATCTCCCGGAACCGTTTTTCATTCCCCGCGCCATAATTATAGCCAAGCATGGGCTGCACGCCGTTTGCCAGCCCCATCTGCAGAAAGGTAATAAACATATTCGCCTTGAACACAATTCCGATGGCGGCCACAGGAGCATTTCCATACGCCACGAGAATCTGATTGAGTACAATCGTGGATACGCTCATCAACGCCGAAAAGATCGCGGTGGGAAGGCCGATACTGCAGATTTTCACCAGAATGCCGTCCCCGCATCGGAAATACCTGGGGTTCAGAGACAGCAGTCTGGATTTCTTCAGGAAATACCACAGGAAATAGAGGCAGGACAGGACATTTCCTATGGTCGTGGCAATGGCGGCTCCTGTGGCGCCCATTCCAAACACGGAGATAAACACCGGGTCCAGGATGATATTGGCCACCGTACCCACCATGCTTCCGATCATAGCCTCCCTGCTGGCCCCTTCCACGCGGATCACAAAGCTGGAGGCTGCGGACCAGATGATAAACGGGGCGCCGTAGGAGATATGAAAGGTATAGCCCCTGGCAAATTCATAGGTCTCAGCGTCCGCTCCGAACAGGGTCAGAATCGGTTTCATAAAGATCATGAGAATCAGCATGAACGCGATTCCCACAATCAGAGACGCGTACAGCACGAAAGCAGATACGTTTTTGGCGCGCTTTTCCTTCTGCTCTCCCAGGGCCATGGAGGCTACGGCGCTTCCTCCCATGCCGAACATATTGGCAAACGCCATCATCAGAATAAAAATAGGATTGGTCAGGCTTACAGCCGCTACCTGCAGGGCATTCCCTGTCTGTCCCACAAAAAAGGTATCTGCCATATTGTAGACCACCGTCACAAGGCTGCTGATCACACTGGGAACCGCCATTTTGGCCACAGCCTTGGATACCTTCATGCTTCCCATCAGTTCATTATCTTCCATTTTCCGTCACTCCTTTATTCCAGATTTTTCAGCATCCGCTCTGCCAGCTCCAGGAACAGGGCCTTCTCTTCCGCGGAAATTCCCCGGAGCATCCGGCTCTCTGTCTCTTCAATCTCCTTCTGAAGAGCCTCCCGGATTCCATCCGCCTTCGGGGTAAACACCAGCTTTTTCAGCCGCCCATCCTGCTCGTCCGGGATTCTGGAAAGCAGTCCTTCTTTTTCCAGCGTACTTAAGATTCCCGTCACTGTGGAAGAGCGCAGATCAAATTCTTTCTCAATATCTCTCGGGTAGACGGGACGCCTGCATCCCTCTACCAGAATGTAGTCCAGGATCCTTCCCTGGGTTTCACTGATTCCCACTGCTTTCTGCACGGCCTGGGAACGCCGGCGGAGACGGTGGGAGATTTTGTTGATTACTTTTCCTGTTTCCATCGTTTTTTTCGTCTCCATCCAATTTCACTAGGTTCCTAGTAATTTTAATGCGCATCCCCCCCTCTGTCAAGGAAAAGCGCAAGTATATTTTCTATTTTCCCCTCATACCTTATAACAATCGAAACTTACAGGAGGGGCTTTCCTTGAGCTCAAAAACAAAAATTGTCGTCCTCCGCATGAAAGAGTTAATCTATACGGGAATCTTCGTGGCCCTTGGCATTCTTCTGATCCTTCTGCTGGTCTATATGTTTTCCCCGAAGGATAAGAGCACTGACACGGCCGCGGCTTCTGAAAAGTACATACCGGGCGTCTATACCTCCTCCATCATGCTGAACGGCAGCGCTGTGGACGTGGCAGTGACGGTCAGCGCGGATGAAATCGAATCCATCCAGCTGGTAAATGTCAGCGAGACCGTGGAAACCATGTATCCTCTGATGGAACCCGCGCTGGAAAGCCTGGCGGAACAGATCTGCTCCACCCAGTCCCTGGAGGGCGTGACCTACGCTTCCGAAAACCAGTATACCTCTCAGGTTCTTCTGGACGCTGTCAGCCGGGCCCTTGATAAAGCGGCTGTCCCGGCGGCTGAGGAGGAGTAGCGCCTCTGCGGGAAAGCCGCGGACACAGAAGATATTCACAACTCCTTTCACAAAAACAGGAGGCCGGCCCGCAGGCTGTCCTCCTGTTTTTCCGGCGCCGGTGTGCCGCAGGGCAATAGGCCCCGGCACACCGGCGCTGTCATCTGCGCAGATTTTTTCTCTGTCTCAGAACTCAAACACTGCCACTCCATAGGGCGCCAGCGGATAAGCGATGGAATAGGGCTGTCCGTCGCACTCTCCCTTGACCGCCTTATAGATCTGGGGCTTTTCCTGTCCGCTTCCGCCGTAAGCAGCCGCGTCACTGTCCAGTACCAGCTTGTACTGCTTTCTTCTGGGCACGCCCACCCGGTAATCGGGACGGGCCATGGGCGTAAAGTTGCACACAAAGAGAAGATTTCTCCTTCCGTTTCTGCTGAAACGCATAAAGGAAAAGATGCTCCGGTCCGCGTCGTTGGGATTGATCCATTTGAAGCCTTCCGGATAAGTATCCAGCTCATACAGAGCCGGGTGGCTCCGGTACAGATGCAGCAGCGCCTTTACATACTCCTGCATCTGACGGTGCATATCCTCACTTAACAGGAACCAGTCCAGTTCTCTGGCCTCGCTCCATTCCTGAAGCTGGGCAAATTCCTGTCCCATAAAGAGAAGCTTCTTTCCCGGATGGCCCAGCATAAAGGAATAGGCCGCTTTCAGGTTTGCAAACTTGTCCGAAGGATATCCGGGCATCTTATTGTACATGGAGCACTTCAGATGCACGACCTCATCGTGGGACAGCACCAGAATATAATTCTCGCTGTAAGCGTAGGTCATGGCAAAGGTCATCAGATGGTGGGCGCCTTTCCGGAAATAGGGATCCAGCTTCATGTATTCCAGGAAGTCGTTCATCCAGCCCATATTCCACTTGAAGGAGAAGCCCAGGCCGTCCTCTTCCGGCTTTCTGGTCACCTTGGGCCAGGCCGTGGATTCCTCCGCGATCATCATCACTCCCGGGTTGCGGCCCAGAATCAGGGAATTCAGATATTTAAAGAACTCCACTGCTTCCAGATTCTGATTTCCGCCATATTTATTGGGCACCCACTGTCCGGACTGCTTGCCGTAATCCAGATACAGCATGGAGGCTACCGCGTCCACCCGCAGGCCGTCCACATGGAACTGCTCCACCCAGTACAGAGCGTTGGCAATCAGGAAATTCTTTACCTCATTCTTTTCATAGTTGAAAATCTTCGTACCCCAGTCCGGATGCTCACCCTTTCTGGGATCCGGATACTCATACAGGGGCTCGCCGTCAAAATCCGCCAGGCCGTGGGCGTCTTTCGGGAAATGGGCCGGAACCCAGTCCAGAATCACGCCGATTTTCTTTTTATGCAGATAATTGACCAGATACATAAAGTCCTGGGGCGTGCCGTAACGGGAGGTTGGAGCATAATAGCCTGTCACCTGATACCCCCAGGAGCCGTCATAGGGATGCTCCGCAATGCCCATGAGCTCCACATGGGTATAGCCCATCTCATGCACATATTCCGCCAGGCTCTGGGCGAATTCCCGGTAATTGTAGAAGCCGTCCTCATCAGGACCGTGGGGATGCCGTTTCCAGGAACCGGGATGGACCTCATAGATAGCCACCGGCTCTTCCGTCATCTTTTTCTCCCGCCGCGCTGTCATCCAGGCCTCATCGGTCCACTTATAGCCGGTGATATCCGCCACCTTTGACGCGGTGCCCGGACGCTTCTCCGCCTCCGAAGCAAAGGGATCCGCCTTATAAAGCTTTCTGTGATCCTTTGTCTCAATCAGGAATTTGTAAAGGGTCCCCAGGGGCACGCCGGGCACAAAAAGCTCCCAGATTCCCAGAGGCTCCAGCCGCTTCATCTCATGGCTTTCCTCATCCCATCCGTTGAATTCACCGATCACATGAACCTCCAGCGCATGAGGCGCCCAGACCGCGAAATATACGCCCTGTTTTCCTCTGTAGACAGTCTGATGGGCCCCCAGCTTCCGGAAAATATCATAATGATTTCCCTGGCCGAAAAGGTACTGATCCAGATCGGTCACAAAGCAGGCCGGCGCTCCCCGCCTGCCTCCTGCTTTCTTTCCGTCTCCCGCGCTTTTTGTTTTCTTCTTTTCCATAACTCTCACCCCTGTTTTATTGAAAATACCGCGCTTCCGTAAGCGGGCATCTCCCATATGATTTTTCCGTTTTCCACGGTTTTTATCTCTCCTGTCAAGGCCTCCTCAGCCCTGGTTCCCGGTACCGGACAGGGAATCTCGAAATGAGCTGCCGCGCTGTCATTGTTCACAGCCACGACCACAGCCTCTCCGTCCAGGATTCTGGCAAAGGCGTACTGCCGGTTTGTAAGCAGCAGCTCCCGGTACGCGCCGTCTGTCAGCGCCTTCTCCCGGGCGTGAATCTGTCCCAGCTTCCGAATCAGCTCCGGAAGCTCCGGCACCGGAGGGTTCTTCTCCAGCCCGGCAAGATCCAGGCAGGGACGCAGAGCGTCATCGCTGGCTCCCTCTTTCCGTCCTTCCACACCCCATTCGCTTCCATAATACACGGAAGGAATCCCGGGGAGCGTATAAAGCAGGGTATAGACAGACTGCAGAAAACCTTTTTCATTCAGCTTGCAGACGATCCGGTCCACGTCATGATTGTCCACGAAAGAATAGAGGCGGCAGCCCCGGTAAATTCCTCCGTTCGCGTCAAACTGGCGGCGGATAGTATGGGCAATCTCGAAATAATTGTGGTCATTGTGGCCGGAATAAAGCCCCTTCCACAGCTCATAATTTGTGACAGAGTGAAGCATCTCATCATTCACCCAGCGGGCGTAATCCCCGTGAATCACCTCGCCCATCAGCCAGAAGTCTTCCTTCTTTTCCGCCGTAGTCCTGCGCAGCTCTTTCATAAAGTCAAAATGCAGGCAGTCCGCGCAGTCCAGACGGATTCCGTCAATATCAAACTCATCAATCCAGAACCGCACCACATCCAGCAGATAATTTCTGACCTCCGGATTCTGCAGGTTCAGATTGGCCAGCTCATAGCAGTTATGCCAGGCTCTGTACCAGAAGCCGTCGTTATAGGGGCTGTTCCCCTGGAAGTTCACATCCTGGTACCAGTAACGGTACGGAGAATTTTCCCGGTTTTTCTGAATATCCTGAAAGGCGAAAAACTCCCGCCCCGTGTGATTGAACACCCCGTCTACCACTACCCGGATTCCGCTTTCATGACAGCGGTCCACAAAATGCCGGAAGTCCTCATTGCTGCCCAGACGGCTGTCCACTTTTTTGTAATCCTTTGTATCGTAGCCGTGGCTGGTGGATTCAAAAAGGGGGCCGATATACACGGCGGTAAATCCGAAATCCTTCATATGATCGATCCAGGGATCCAGACCCGCAAGCCTGTGCGCCTCCTCTTCTCCCTGCCGGTTTTTGGGCGCCCCCAGCAGCCCCAGCGGGTAAATATGATAAAAAATGGCTTCCTCATACCATTTTGACATATTGCTTTCCTCCTCCTATTTCTTTTCACACAGCCGGCCCATGCCGGAAAATGCCGTCTGAATCTTTAAGAATAAATGCCATGCATGAACTGATGCACCAAAGCCTCGATCTCCTGCTCGGAAACCGCAATTCCTTCTGTCTCCTCCGTCTCATGCTTCATGATCAGATACAGAATTACCAGACCGATAAACCCCAGGGAAAACTGTCTCTGCCGCCCATGCATATTCCCCAAATCATCCGCGGCCGCGTCAAAGACCCCCTCTATCTCCTTCTGCAGACGGACCACCAGCGGCCGTACCGCCTGATACACCTCGCTTTCCCTGGCGGAGTAGTACTGAGCCACAAACAAAATGGAGAATTTAGGCTCTTTCCAGGCGAAATCCGCCACTGTCCTGGCTGCCGCGCACAGGGTGTCTTTCAGGTCCCCGCGATAGACACAGGCCTGGTGAAGCGCTTCCAGGAACGGTTCCCCCCGGCTTCTCAGGAGCTCCTCCAGAAGGCCGTATTTACTTTTAAAATAGTAATAAAGGGTGGGCTTGGTGACCCCGGACTTTTCCGCAATCTCCTGAACCCCTACCGCGTCATAGCCTCTGGCATAAAAAAGTTCCAGCGCCGTCTCAAGAATCCGTTCTCTGTTGTCCACAGGCATCCTTCTTTCTGTCTTGTGCCGTATTTTCTGCTGTGTTTTGTTCTGCTCTCATTGTATACCGAACGGTATAAACTGTCAAGACTTCTATGGAAAATCACAGCTTTTCCGGGAACGGATTTTTTCGTATTTTCTCCGATCCTGTCCCAGGGCCGGCCGCGCGGCGCCTGGGACTTTCTCTGTACAGTTCCTGTATTTGTTTGACATTTCAAAGCCTTGCCCCTATAATGTATCTATATTCAAAATAATTGTCCGGAAAA
Source organism: uncultured Merdimonas sp. (assembly GCA_944375725.1). GTDB lineage: Bacteria > Bacillota > Clostridia > Lachnospirales > Lachnospiraceae > Laedolimicola. Next base: position 9,945 of record CALWAZ010000119.1, read on the forward strand.
CTATTAAAATGAAAGGATTTTTTCATGATTTTATCAGTGACCTTAAACCCCTGCATCGACAAAACCATTTACCTGGACAGGCTGGATGTGGGCGCTTACAACCGGGTCAAAAACACCCGGAGCGATCTGTCCGGAAAGGGTCTGAATGTGAGCACCGTCCTCCATCACCTGGGAGAGGATACTCTCTGCATGGGGCTCAACTTCCGAAATAACGGAAATCTTCTGGAAAGGACTCTGAATACCCGGGGCCTTAAGCATCATTTTGTCTACGCGGACGGTTCCATCCGCACCAATATCAAGCTTTTCGATCAGTCCGCCCATGTCATGACCGAAATCAATGAGGCGGGCCCCCATGTCTCCTCAGCTGCCATCGACAAGCTGATCGACGAGATTGACGCCCGCCTGGAGCATACGCATATCCTGGTGCTGAGCGGAAGCGTGCCGCCCGGAGTGCCCGCCGATATCTATCAGCGGCTCATCCGCATGGCGCACAAAAAGGACGTGAAAACCGTGCTGGACACAGCGGGAGAACCCTTTCTGCTGGGTCTTAAAGAAAAACCCTTCCTGATCAAGCCCAACAGCCTGGAATTTGAGCAGGCATTCAAGGAAGAGCTGAAGGCCGGAAAGGGTCCTCTGGAGATCGCCCGCCAGGTGGTGGACAGCGGCATTCCCTATCTCTGTATTTCCATGGGCGCCGACGGCGCTCTTCTTCTGGACAGCGAGCATGCCTACCGGGCAAAGGCGCTCCCTGTGGAAGCCAAAGGGCTGACCGGAGCGGGAGACTCCATGGTGGCAGGCATGTGCCGGGCCCTGCGGAAACACCTGGGCTCTGAGGATATGCTCCGCTACGCCATGGCCGCTGCTGCCGGCTCTGTCCGCCAGGAAGGCACCCTGCTGGCAGGAGCAGAGGACGTGGAAAAACTTCTGCCCCAGGTGGAAGTAGAAGTGATCGCGTAAAAATTTTTCCGTTTTTTCAATAAGTGTGAATGGATTTGTTCTCTCCAGTCGTATTGTAAGTGAAACCTGATACTGTTATTACAGAATGGAGGGAAAAATATGAAGAAAATATTGGCAGGTGTCCTGACGGCAGCGGCGGTTCTTTCCATAGGAGGCGCCGGTGTTTTTGCGGCCGGTCCCGGCCTCAGGGCACACCATCCGGAAGCTTCCGTAACCACAGAGTGCGGACATTCCGGCTGCGGAACTGTATGCAGATACGCGGACGGGGACAAGGTCTGCAGATACGCGGATGAGGACGGCGTCTGCGGATACTGTCCGGCGGCTCTGCATGCTGCATCTGAAAAACTATGCGGACACAGAGGACATATTTCAGACCGTTTTCCTGAAATATGTCCTTAGTTCTGTTGTCTTTGAAAATGAAGAACAGGAAAAAGCCTGGTTCATTCGGGTTACCATCAACGCCTGCAGGGATCTGCTGAAAAGCTCCTTGCCTCAGCCGCATGCCTGTTGTCCGTGCTTATAATCTCCGGATCGGGCTTTCGGCTCTATTTTACTCCGACTGTCTCTATCCATATCGAAATCAACCCCTCTGTTGGGCTGGAGCTCAACAGATTCGACCGGGTGATTTCCGTGGACGGATATAATGAGGACGGAGAAAGGCTGACAGCCTCGCTGGATCTGAAATATCTGGATTACGAAGACGCGCTCAATCAGATCCTGGAAGACGAAGACATCGTAAGAATACTGGCCGAGAATAAGATCATGACCATCTCCGTGGCGGGGAACGATGAGGGCCAGTGCACAAGAGTTCTCTCCAATGTACAGTCCTGTACAGAGAATCACAAGAACATTCACTGTTACTCCGAGGAAGAAGAGTATACCAGCGGAGGCTCCCGCCATGGCTCCGGCCATGGGCACAATGATGAACATGGATACAGCGGGGATACGGAGACAGAGACATTCCGGGGCCGCCATGGAGAAGTACATGGACACCATGGAAACAGCCTGGAACATGAATAAAGCAGACAGCCAATCGAAAAAGGGGTTGTCGGTTAATACCGATTTTTAACCCCTGAGAAACAAGGATGAGACGCTCCCGCAGAATTCGGGCTTTTTTAAGCCCGCATTCCCTGCGGAATCGTCTCATCCTTTTCTTAACTCTTTATT
>CALWAZ010000120.1 GCA_944375725.1 uncultured Merdimonas sp.
AGATATCCCATTCGAAAGAAGTAAGACCCCTTGAAGACGACAAGGTAGATAGGGCAGAGGTGGAAGTGCGGTAACGCATGGAGCTGACTGTTACTAATAGGTCGAGGGCTTGACCAAGAGCGGAGGAAGCGAAAAGAAGCGCTCCGCAAAGCGTCATAGGATAGAAAGTCTTGGAGAAAATGGATTGACAGTATATAGTTTTGAAGGCACAAGAAAGAAATATCGAATAGAAGTTTTCAGACAGGTTTTCGATTCAAGATGAGTCGAAAGCCTTTTTTGGTTCCAGGGTTCAGAACATCTTTAATTTATCCTAAAAATGTGAACATATTACAAAGAAAAAAAGGTAAAAATGTTATAATTTATACATCAATAAAAATCGCAGGAGGAACAGATATGAAGATCGATATGAAAAAATGGGTCCAGGAATGTATTTCCTTACCAAAGAAAAAGGCAATGCCGATTCTGTCTTTTCCGGGAATTCAGCTGACGGGACACAGTGTTGACGAAATGGTTAAGGACGGACACCTGCAGGCAGTCTGCATGGAAGCCATTGCGAAAAAGTTCAACACAGGCGCGGCGTTCAGCCTGATGGACTTATCGGTAGAGGCTGAAGCATTTGGAAGTTCTGTGCATTACAGCGAGGATGAAGTGCCGACTGTAACGGCAGCTCTGGTGCATGACGAGGAAGAAGCAGAGGCTCTGAAGGTTCCGGAGGTCGGCGCAGGCCGTACAGGCGAGTGTGTCAAGGGAATCAAAGAGGTGTCTCAGCTGATCACCGATCGTCCGGTACTTGCCGGAATCATTGGTCCTTTCTCTCTGGCAGGAAGACTGCTGGATATGACGGAAATCATGATTCTGTGCTTTGATGATCCGGAGATGGTAGAGACGGTTCTGGAGAAGGCGACAGAATTTCTGATTAAATATGCAAAAGCTTTCAAGGAAGCAGGAGCAAACGGCATTGCTATTGCAGAACCGGCTGCCGGACTTTTATCCCCGGGACTGATTCAGGAATTTTCCACTCCTTATGTAAAGAAGATTCGTGAAAGTGTAGAAGATGATGACTTTATCATTCTGTATCATAACTGCGGAAGTGTAGTTCCCCTTCTTGACAATATTAAGGAGATTGGCGCATCCGCATACAGCATAGGAAATGCAGTGGATATTGAAGAAGCATTGAAAGTAATTCCTGAGGACAGTATCGTAATTGGAAATATTGATCCCGCTGGAACATTCCGGAACGGAACACCGGAGAAGGTACGCAAAGAGACGCTGGAGCTTCTTGAGAGATGCGGAAAGTATCCGAATTTTGTGATTGCCAGCGGCTGCGATATTCCGCCGATGACACCGATGGAGAATATACAGACATTCTTTGATACAGTGGAAGAGTATTATAACCGGTAAAAATCTGTTTTACAGACACAGAAATATTTTGTACATAATAAAGGAAAAAGCCGGCCTGGCAGGGCAGATAAAAAATGCTGCCTGACCGCCTGGCTGGCTTTCATCTGGGCTACCGGAACTGCTTCGGTGTCAGTCCGGTATACTTTTTAAATACCTTTGAAAAATAACTCTGATCTTCAAATCCTACAGCCATCGCGATGTCGATGATGGAAAAGTCAGTGTTGGCAAGCAGCCGCTTGCTTTCCTCGATGCGCACCATGTTCAGATATTCTTTGAAAGAAGAACCTGTACAGGTCTTAAACAGCGTTGAAAAATAGGAAGGATGCAGATGTACATGGCTGGCGACGTCTTCCAGCGTCAGAGGACCATTAAAGTGTTCTGATATGTACAGGATTGCCTTTTTGGTAATTTCGTGGTTTTTGGAAGGAATGTAATTAAACATGCTTTCCGAAAAGGTTTCCACAATCTCCTGCAGCTTGTAGCAGAGTGTATCTATCGTGTTAATCTGCTGGAGATTCTGCAGAAACTGATTATTCAGTTTCAGAATGCTGTCTGTAGGTGCGCCGCCTTCAATGGCGGTTCTTGACAGGAGAGAGCAGAGTTCCAGGGCCCTTGCTTTTACAATATCCAGACTGTTTCCTTCGGAAAAGAATACATATCCGAGGAGATCGTTGAGAATTGCATTGGCTTTCGGAGCATCTCCCTGCTTGACTTTACTGAGCAGTTCCTTTTCCTTTTCGTAAGGATAGGGCGGCTTTTCCAGGTTTTCTGCTTTGTAGCGCTGGATGGATTCATTGATGCGTGACTGCTGAAGGAGTTTTTGATTATTCTGCCATAGTTCCTTTTTACTTTCAGTTATAAGATTGGAAAAAAGGTAGAACAAAAGATGGCTGATGTGGTTTACGAGAGAGGCTTCTATCACTGGTATGCCTTCTGTCTCATCATACAGCTCCAGAGCTTTTTCCGTAGTCAGGGGATATCTTTTGGCGATGGTTGATATGAGAATAGAGTCCGGCTGATCCATCAGAAAGGGCCCCACAAGAATAGAGCCGAGGAATGTATGCTTGTTGATCAGAGGATATACAATATGGTTCAGTTCTGCGTGACAGGCAAAAATATAGGGTTCTCCCAGTTCGATTGCTTTCTTGCTGGCAGAGATATGTATTTTTTCGCAGGAGTCTTTGGAGGGAAGATGCTTCTGAAACAGAGTGCAGAAGCGGGGAGTATCCCCTTCAGAAACAAGGATTTCGCCCTGATCGTTGATGATCTGTATAGGAAGTTTGATACAGGCATGGAAAGTGAGCGCCATATCTTTCAGAGTCTTTTCAGGTACGATAGTATATAATAGCTGTTTCAAAGCCCTCTCTCCTTTGGTATGAAATATAAAACTATTGTATCACAGTTTTGGCGGTTTTTCACAATAAAATTTGGAAAATAGAAAATTAATACAAATAATCATGAATAATTACCAAAACAAAAAACGGGTTTTTACTATAATAATAAGCAAATAAAACGGAATACATATGGAGGGTGTAATTATGGATCTTATTCAGGAAATTTCAGAGTATCTGCAGAAGGGACGCGCGAAAAACGTTAAGCAGCTGGTTCAGCAGGCGCTGGATGAAAACATGGACCCGAAGGCAATTTTGAATGACGGCCTTCTGTCTGGTATGATGATTATTGGCGCAAAGTTCAAGAACAATGAAGTGTTTGTTCCGGAGGTTCTTGTTGCAGCGAGAGCAATGAACGTAGGCTTAAGCGTATTGGAGCCCAAGCTGATTGAGGTTGGAAACGAGCCTGTTGGAAAAGCGGTTATTGGAACAGTTCAGGGCGATCTTCATGATATTGGAAAGAATCTGGTTGTTATGATGCTCAAAGGAGCAGGTTTCGAAATTTACGATCTGGGCGTGGATGTTGAGACTTCTGTATTTATCGACAAGGCTGAGGAAGTGGGAGCAGATATCATCTGTATGTCCGCGCTTCTGACAACGACTATGCCGAAGATGCAGGACTGCATTGATATGCTGAAGGAGAGAGGCCTTCGTGATAAGTACATCGTTATGATTGGCGGAGCTCCTGTAAATGAAAGCTTCTGTGAGCAGATTGGCGCTGACTATTATACTCCTGATGCGGCTTCCTGTGCAGAGGTGGCAAAGAAAGTTGTGCTGGAAAAGAAGGCAGCTAACTAATTGTAAAAGGCAGACGGAAATTTGAAATGTAGAAAAGGAAACCAGTGAAAATCTGGTACAGGCTTACCCCTACTGTAAGCAGGGACGAAGAATCAAAAAACCATTGTCCGGCAGGATGAGAAGGGATTCTTAGGATGAACTGTGAGTCAGGATACTTTTACAATAAGGCAGTCTATCTTGGGTGGGAGACAGACTGCAAAAAAGAACAGGGATGTATGATATGTAAACTCTTTTGGATAAAAGGGTTTTCTTTCTTTATAAAGAAAAATACAGGACATATCATGGGTTAGGAGGCGGTGGAGTGAAGAGAACGGAGTTTGATATAAAGATTTCCATTGAGGATGTCTGCAGATTTCTGGATATTCATAAAAAGAGTGACTCTTATGAGGAACTGCTGGAGGAATTGAAGGAAATGCTTCCCATGGCGTATGAAAAGATTGAGCCCATGGCACTTCTGGAATTTGGCAGTCTGGATGGCTATACGGTAGAAGAGGAAGGCAGACCGATAAAGGAAGCGCTGTTTGGCATTTGTACAGTGGGAAAACGGATGGCGGAATGGTCTACTCAGCTGTTTGCAGAAGGAGACTATATGCGTGGAATGATGGCGGATGCCATTGCGGATAATTATCTCTTTCAGATGGATACGGCAATGGAGCAGACCGTAATAGACATGTGCCGGAAGCAGGGGAAGGGAATTATAAGGCGTATAGAAGCGCCCCAGGATATTCCCATGAGCATACAGAAGCGGGCGTATGATGCAACCGGGGCGGAGCAGGAAGGAATCGGAATTAAGCCGAGCTTTATGTACGATCCGGTAAAAACAGTCTGCCAGATTTATCTTCTGGATGATGACACCAGCCGTTATCATCCGGAACACGACTGCAGCAGATGCAGCAATCTGACCTGCAGAAACCGCAGAATCCCATCTGTTCAGGTAAAGGTGCGCACTGGAGAAGAAGAGAGGCGGATACGCGCGCGAAAATCTGAAAGCCTTCTTGAAACATTCCAAAAAAAGGATATTTTTCTGACGGCAGTCTGCGCGGGAAGGGGAACCTGCGGGAAATGCAGGGTGCAGTTTCTGGAAGGCGCAACGGAACCGGATGAAGCGGACAGAAAGGTTTTTACAGAGAAAGAACTGGAGCAGGGCTGGAGGCTGGCCTGCCGCGCATATCCGAAGCAGGACTGCACGGTTCTGCTGGACAATGCAGAGACAGATTTTTTTGTGCTTGCGGATACAAAGGACGGAAACGAAAGAAGAATATCTGATGGGACGTCTTATGGAATTGCGGTAGATATCGGAACCACAACCATTGCCATGCAGCTGGTGGATTTGTCGGATGGAAGGACGGCAGATGTCTATACGGCAATCAACAGGCAGAGGGCTTATGGAGCGGATGTTATCAGCAGGATAGAAGCGTCGAACAGCGGAAAAAAAGAAGAACTGAGAAGCAGCATCCGGCAGGACCTTTTAAAAGGAATTGGAAAGCTGACAGAAGATAACCGGCTGAAGATAAGCAAAATGGTTATCGGGGCAAATACGACCATGGTGCATCTGCTCATGGGTTATTCCTGCGAGACACTGGGAGTCTATCCGTTTGAACCGGTCAATATCGATATGATTCACATCCCTTACCGGGAACTGCTGGAAGATGAGAGGCAGGACTGCCCGGTGACGATATATCCGGGAATCTCCACGTATGTGGGAGGAGATATCGTGTCGGGGCTGTATACCCTGGAGTTCGCGAAAAGGGAAAAACCTGCGGTTTTGATTGACCTTGGAACAAATGGGGAAATGGCAGTGGGATGCAGAGACGGAATTCTTACTGCATCTACGGCAGCAGGACCGGCTTTTGAAGGCGGAAATATTACCTGTGGAACAGGAAGTATCCCGGGAGCGATCTGCGGCGCGGTATATCGGAATGGAAAGATGGAGACGGAAACCATCAATCATGCAAAACCATCGGGAATCTGCGGCACAGGTATTATTGATGTCATTTATGAACTGAAGAAGGCAGAAATCATAGATGAGACGGGGCGGATGGAAGAACCGTATTTTAAAGACGGTGTTCTTCTTTCTGAAGAAGGAAATCTGCGTTTTTATCAGAAGGATGTCAGAGAAATACAGCTGGCGAAGGCTGCGGTGCGGGCCGGATTGGAAACGCTGGCAGCCAGATATGGAATCAGCTGTGAAGATGTCGACCGGTTTTATATTGCAGGAGGATTTGGGTACAAAATGAACATCCATAAGGCAGTAGATATCGGCCTTCTTCCGGCACAGTGTGAGGGCAGGACGGAAGCAGTAGGAAACAGCTGCCTGCAGGGAAGTGTCAAGTATCTTCTGGATCCTGACGCGGAGAAAGAGACGGAAGAGCTCCGGAAAATGGCCAGAGAGCTGCCACTGTCGAATGATAAGATGTTTCAGGAATTGTATATGGAATATATGTATTTTGAGTAGCGGCACAAAAAAGGGGACAGCAGACTCTGAATTTGAAATTCGGTCTGCTGTCCCCTTTTTTGTGCCGGATCCGATTTCGGGCGTTGAAGCTTTAACTTCGGTATTGCTTAGGAGTCAGTCCTGTGTATTTTTTAAACACTTTAGTGAAATAGCTCTGATCTTCAAAGCCGATAGAGAGGGCGATGTCAAGAATAGAGCTGTCTGTGGTGGTAAGAAGCTTTTTACTCTTTTCGATGCGGATATAATTCAGGTATTCTTTGAAGGAAGAACCGCAGGACTGTTTGAAGAGCGTAGAAAAATAGGAAGGATTCAGCTCCACATAGTCGGCGGTTTCTTTCAAGGTAATAGGACTGTCAAAGTGCTGCTGCATATAGGTAATAGCACTTTGTATTACATCTGTTCCCTTTCCGGAATCAGTGGCTGCCGTTTCTCTGCTTCCATTTTGAGGTGCTTCCTGTGGGACAGAGGCGTTTGAGGAGAGGAAAGGTAAAAAGATATAGGAAATAAGCCAGCTGCATTGTTCAGCCTTTTCTGGCGTAATCAGAGGAATATGTTTTGCCTTTTCATATAGTTCAAGCAAATCCCTGGCTTCTGGAGAATACCGTTTTGCAATATCAACAAACATATCCGGGCTGGGTTCTTCTGTAACAAATGGGCCTACAAGGATGGAACCAAGCTGCTGGCGGCCGCTGTTCAGCGGAAAAATCAGATGACTGAGATTGGCATGGCAGGAAAAGATAAAGGGATTTCCGGATTTCATCGCGCGTCTTCCGGCATCTGCGTGAAGCTTATGGCAGGGGTCTTCTCCGCCGGAATACCGGGGAAGGATTTTCTGAAAGCAGATGCAGAAAGGAAGGGGTGTGCCGAATCCGCAGATGACTTCTCCGTTTTCATCTAAGGCGGAAACCGGAAGCTCCAGACAGCAGTGAAGACATTTCAGTAGTTTTTCAAGTTGGTCTTTCTGAATATAGGTATATAATACAGGCTTCAAAGCATTTTCTCCGAGATTTGGTAAAAATATAAGATAATCTTTGGTAATAATATCATTTTTAAAAAATGAAATCAAGACATTGACACAAAATATTTACACATATGAAAATATTTTATGTGGATAAAACAGGAATGTGTTGATTTAAAAACACAGAATATTGAAGAAGATTCTGAAAAATGTTATAATCTTTTTTATTAAGACAGGCAGAAGTTGACTGCCGGAAAAAGAGGATATTATGACAATTGATAACCAGGACGAACTGATAATGCAGGCTGCACGCATGTACTACCAGGAGGATATGACGCAGGCGGAGATTGCCAAAGAACTTTTTCTATCCAGGACAAAAGTTTCCCGTCTGCTTAAGATGGCTAAGGAACAAAGAAAAGTTGAAATCCGTATCTGTGACGGAGCTCAGAGAAATACTTTTCTGGAAAGACTGTATAAAGAGCGGTTCGGGCTGAAAGAGGCGCTTATTCTGGCTGATAGTTCGGAAAAAGAAGTCTTTTTGTCGGTGGCAAGGCTGGCTGCGCAGTATACAGATTCCATCTTGACGGAAAATTCTATTGTAGGGATCGGAAGGGGACGGACGCTGCGGGCGGTTGTGGAATGTATGCAGCCCCGGGAAAAGCTGCCAATCCAGGTCGTCCAGCTGATTGGTTTGATGAATAATCCCTCCCAAAATGAGGAAGAAATGGAACTGGTACGGAAATTTGCCGGAATGTACGGAGGAACCTGCCATAATCTTTTTGCGCCCTTTGTCCTTGAGGACAGCGAGGCGAGACAGGTATTGAACAGGGTGGCCGCTGTGGGTAAAACGATTGAGCTGGCCAAAAAGGCAGATGTCATTCTGTGCTCTGTAGGGAAATTTGATCTGCAGGATAAGAGCATTCTGTGGAATTCTTATCTGGAGCAGGAGGAAAAACTTCATCTGAAAAAAATGGGCTCTGTAGGTCTGTTCTGCGGGCGGTATTACGACATTAACGGGAAAATGGCGGACACGGAGCTGCACGATAAGATCTTCGGATTGGAAATGGAAGAGATTGTCGCCAGGGAGCATGTGATCTGCGTGGCGCAGGGAGAAGAAAAGGTGCTGCCGATTCTGGGCGCGCTTCATGGTAAGCTGTTTAATACTCTGATTACGGATGAACGGACGGCTATGAATGTATTGATCCGGGGAGGAGAGATGATTTAATCCCAGAACGAAAAGCTGAAAAATATTTCAGAAAGTGAAAATTTGTGCACAGTGGGAACAGATGTGATAAGTGAAGAAAAATGAAAAAATATCCAAAAAAAATACAATTCTCCAAAAAAAATCAGAACAAATGGCGAAAAATGTTGCTATCATAAAAATGAATTAAAGGTAATTTGACATAACACACTGCAGTCTGTGCGGGAACGGGTCAAAAGTACCTGGCGGCAAGAATGAAACCCTGGAAAGCGGGCGCGCAGTTTTCCGGGTATCAGATAAAGAAAAGAACAACCATTTAAGAGAGAGAAGGAGAAGATTATGAGTTATATCCTTGATTTACTGTTGAATCAGATCTTCACGCAGCCGTTCCTGCTGTTGGCGATCGTAGTATTTATCGGTTATGTTGCTATGAAGCAGACCGTATCCAAAGCCTTAATCGGAGCTTTTAAAGCTTCCATCGGAATTATTGTAATGGGTATCGGTTCCAGCGCTCTGTCTACCAATTTCGGCCACCTGTTGACGGCCCTCAGAAATGCTACCGGCCTTCAGGGAGCAGGACTGAACACCTATTCTACCATGACTGCCGGTTTCGAGAAAATGGATGCGGTACTGGGAGAAGGAGTTGGAACTACCTGGGGCTTGTACACACTGCTGGTTGCATTCATTTTTAACCTGATTCTGGTAGCTCTGCGGAAATGGACGAAGATTCGTGCGGTGTACCTGACAGGAAATGCAATGATTGTACAGTGCGGCATTACCGTTTACATAGTATGGCGTTTCCTGGGAACAGGCATGATTCCCACAATTCTGATTTCTGCTGTTCTGACAGCGCTTTACTGGGGAATTTTCTCTACCCTGCTGATTAAGCCTGCCAAGGTGATTACCGGCGGCGCGGATCTGACAGTTGCCCATCAGCAGATGTTTATGGACTTTGTGGCGTACAAGGTTGCTCCGAAGATCGGTGATCCTCAGAAAGATGATATTGAGAAAAAGAAATTGCCGTCTTCCCTGAATTTCCTGCAGGACAGCATTCTGGCCACCCTGCTGTGTATGATTATTGCTACTGCGGTAATTATGCTGGTAATCGGCGGCGATGGTATCGATGCTCTGAGAGGAGCTGACGGCTTCAACCAGGCTGCTTACAAGAACACCATTATCTTCATGCTCTGGATTGCAATTACACTGACTGCAGACCTTTGGGTACTGCTTGCAGGTGTACGTATGTTTGTAGGTGAACTGATGATGTCCTTCAAAGGAATTTCCGAGAAGCTTCTGCCCGGTGCAGTGGCAGGTGTAGACTGTGCGGCTCTTTATGGATTTGCACCGAAATCTGTAGTGCTTGGTTTCCTCTGTGGTGCTTTAGGACAGATTGTGGGCGTCATTATCCTGATTGTGACAGGAAGTCCTATTGTTTTGATTCCGAGCTTCATTCCGCTGTTCTTCGACGGAGCTACGGTAGGTATCTTTGCGAATAAGTTCGGCGGCTGGAAAGCCCTGGTGGTTCTGTGCTTCTGCACCGGATTGATTCAGATTTTCGGTTCTGCTCTTGCAGTTGCCATGCTGGATTTGACCTGGTGGCAGGGTGTCAGCGACTATGCTACAATCTGGGTAGCGATTACTGCAGTTCTCAAGGGAATCGGAGCTTTGCTGGGAATCCCTGTTGCTGGCTGAAACATCTGAAAAAGAGTTGGATTTTGCTTGAAACAGAAGTATTGTAGAAACAGGTTTAATATTGAAAGGAGAACGGATAAAATGTTAAATATTGTGTGTGTATGCCATAATGGTATGGGAACAAGTATGCTGCTGAAGATCAATGTAAATAACATCTGCATGGAGAACGGAATCAGTGCAAGCGTAGAGGCGTGCTCCCACGGAGAAGCAGCAGGTTTCCTGATGAACGCTGATATCGTACTTACCAGCCCGGAAATCGTGGAGATGCTTCCGCCCACAGACGCAGTAATTCTTCAGACTACCAATATGCTGGATAAGGCTACTGTAACTGAACTGCTGGTAAATTGTGTGAAAGAGCATTTCCCCAATGAAATGTGACAACAGGATTTTCTAAAATGATAATACTCAATTATCTAATCAGTGCGGCAGCTCTGGCTGTCCTGGTTTATGAGACCTATCTGGTGATCCGGCGGAACCGCCGGATCACCGTAAAGGGTAAGGATGATTTTTTTACCTTTTGTCTGGTGCTGCTGTTTGCAGCTTTGATTTTCCGTCCGGATCCGATGGCTGATTTTCTGGTCAGTCTGCGAAACACGCTGATTCTTATGGCAGTTTTTTTTACTCTTGCTGTCCGGCGTGGAATCTGCGAACAAGGCGTAGTGAAGCTGGGCTTTGTGATTCCCTGGGAAAAAATTCAGACGGTTCAGGTGGCTAAATATCAGACATCCAAGGTTGTGGTGGTATTTGCGACGGAGAAGAGACGTTATCGGTTATTTTTCCAGCAGTGCAGGCTGAGAGAGCTGATTTATGAGCTGCAGAAGTATGTTCCGGAGGTTTTGATAGAAGAATCTCTGAAACTGAACTGAGACCAGTTAACAAAGACTGTCCGGGACCTGTCCCGGATGGGAAGAATGCCTCTGCTTCAGGCAGAGGAGAGAGGAAACAGGAATATGACCAGTTATGAAATTATGAAGGCCAATATCCATTTTCAGAATCCTGATCGAATCGGACTGCGGTTTGACAGGATTGCCGGAAAGGGAGATGTGTGCCGTATTTTTGTACTTCCCCCGAAGGATAAGCGGGATAACAGCAAGACCTACAGCGTTTCCAAAAAAGTACGTCCCAAAGATAAGGAATACGATGAGTGGGGATGCCTCTGGAGAAGTGATGGAAAAGAAGCCAATATGGGTGAGCCCTGCAATATCGTTCTGGAGGATTTGGAAGAGGATCTGGAAACCTATGAATTCCCTGATCCGAAAGCGGAAGGACGCTTTGATGGTCTGGAGGAAGCGCTGAAAGCTGCTGAAGAGAAGAATCTTTATGTACAGCTTAACAGCCCGCAGTGTATTTTTGAGCGTATGCATTTCCTGCATGGCTTTGAGAATACCCTCTGCGATATTCTGATGCTGCCGGATGAGACAGCAGAGTTTGCTAAAAAGCTGGCAGATTACCAGATCGGAATTATTGAAGAAGCGTATCGTCTTGGAAAAGGACGAATCCACTGCTATGATACGACAGATGACTGGGGTACTCAGCAGGCGCTGATGATTCCGCCGAATTCATTCCGGGAGATCTTCAAGCCCCAGTATAAGCGTGTGTTTGATAAAGCGCATGAGTGCGGCATGGATATCCGCTTCCATACAGATGGAAAAATCAATGATATTCTGGAGGATCTGATTGAGCTGGGCGTGGATATCATCAATATTCATCAGCCGAATCTGGTAGGCATTGATGAGGTGTCCAAGATTGCACAGGGCCGTATTTGTTTCGAGGCTTCTGTAGATATTCAGGATACACTTCCGACAGGAGACAGGGATAAGATTGAGAAAGAAGCAAAAGAGCTGATAGAGAAGTGGGGAACAAGAAAAGGCGGCTTTATCGGCGTGGAATACGGTTACCTGGACGCTATCGGTATTACGAAGGAGACAATGCTTTTCGAACTGGAATGCTTTGAAAAGTATGGTACCTATAAGAAATAACAGGTGCGGCATGATTGTTGTTGGAGAGAAGATCAATGGGAGTATTCCTGCCGCGGCCAGAGCGGTTGCAGAGCGGGATGCGGAGTGGATTCGTGATATGGCCCGCAGACAGGCGGAGGCCGGAGCGGACTTCATTGATGTATGTGCTTCAGTGGAATTTGAGGAGCCAGAGACGCTTCGCTGGATGATTGAAACAATTCAGAGCGTCACTGATGTCCCCATTTCCATTGACAGCCCAAGCACGGAGACACTGGCACAGGTTTATAAATCCTGCAGAAGCCCCGGACTTTTTAATTCTGTATCCATGGAAAAAAAGAAGGAGATCGACAGGATCTTCAGGATTATGAAAGAAAATCCGGGATGGGAAGTGATTGCCCTGCTCAGCGGTGATGATGGGATTCCCAAATGTGCTGCTGACAGGCTCAGAGTGTTTGAGGACATAATGGGAAAAGCAAAAGAGTATGGAATCGCTCCGTCAAGGATTCATATTGATCCGATCGTGGAAGCGGAAGCCTATATTGATCCGGAACAGGAAGACGGTCCAGGAATCTCCGTTGTCACAAAGGTGGCTGACGAAATCCGGGCAAGGTATCCTGTGCTCCATATTACTTCTGCCATCAGCAATATTTCACATGGACTGCCGGCGCGGAAATATATGAATTACAGCTTTGCAGTGCTGATGCTGGCACATGGCCTGGACTGCGGTATTCTGGACCCGCTCAGCCACGGCATTCTTGACGTTGTAAACGCAGCGGAAAAACTGCTGGCTCTTCCGGAGAGCGCGCAGCAGGAACTGGCAGTTTCTGTACAGAAAAATGGACCGGAAAGCTGCAGCCTTCCGCTTTCGGACAGAGGCGTTTTCGAAAGAGAAGGACGGAAATATGCAGAAATGGCGGCTGTAGTCCTTGCGATGAAGCGGCTGGGAGCTGGCGTGGAGGCTATGAATCTGGGTACCGTGGACAGTGATATCCTGGGAGCTGCCTATGCGGCAGCTGCACTGCTGGGCCTGGAAGAGGAAGGCAGCTGTGTCGAGTATGTTGACGCGTATAAGTCTGGCCTTTTTGGAAGAACGGAAAAGAAATAACTAATATTTGTGAGACAGAAGGGGGCGGCCCTCGGATTTCGAAAAATTTTCGAAATCCAGGGACCGCCCCTTTTGGTCTGCTTTTTCAGAATAGTTCCATCTACATGAAGCCTCCTGCGTTCAGAAATCCACTTATATTGAAAAGGAGTAGTGCAAGACCCGTGATCAGCATAACACCGCTAATGAGAAGGATTGCTATAACAGAAGCGATTGTCCGTCCATCTGATCGTAAAGGAAGAGAGCCCGAGGCCTTTCTCAGCAGATAGCTTCCGGCATAGAGAAGCACGGGAGCCAGAGCACCGATCAGAAGATAGACACCCAGGGACAAAAGAATATAGGAGCGGTTCATCATCAGCGAGGCAGACTGAGCCGAGACATCTCCGGTGGCTGCGAGGCTGGATAAAAAGGAAAGAAAATTATTCGCGAAATGGTAAAGAGCAGGGAGCACAAGGTTGTGGGATTTCTGCATCACATAGGCCAGGCCGATTCCCAGAAGCGCAGTGGGAAGAAAGCGGTAGGGGTCCATATGGAAAATCCCGAAAATAAGCCCTATGCAGAGGATGATCACCCAGTCTTTCCGGATGGACTGGAAGGTATACTGAATAAAGCCTCTGTGCATGGCTTCCTCACAGACAGCAGGCATGACGGCAATAATGAAGAACCGTACAGGGGCAGGGACGGTGGAAAAGACTGAATTCATGCTGCTGCTTACATCCAGAAGCCCTTCCGGAAAAAAGTACATCAGCACCAGGGTTACCAGCATGACAAGAAGGAAAAATCCTCCCCAGAGCATCAGGGTTCCCACCACCTGGCCGATTTTCGGCATCCGGACAGGGAACACGTCCCGGAAGCTCTGGCCAGTCAGGCGGACAGCCAGCAGGGTGGCTCCCAGCAGTCCCAGCTCTGTCAGCGCGAGTCCCAGCATGCCGAAATAATACTGCAGGGGAGCGAAGACGAAGAGAAATAATAGCATGATAATGACAAAGGCCGCGATTCCGTAGAGGGGATTCAGGCGGCGTTTCCTTTTTTCCATGGCAGATTCATACTCCTTTCGAATAATGCGTTTTCCTCAGTCTATCACATTTGAAAAGGGAAGACAATCCGTGAGAGGAGAGCGGTTCGGAGGTATTGAAGAATGATGAAAAATATAGTAAACTGAATGCATGTCAGATGACAGATGAGGAGCGAAGCCAATGATAGCGATAATTGATTATGACGCGGGAAACTTAAAAAGTGTGGAAAAGGCGCTTCTTTCTCTGGGGGAAGAGGTTCTGGTATCCCGGAACAGACAGGACATTCTGAGCGCGGATAAGGTGATTCTTCCGGGCGTGGGAAATTTCGGAGACGCCATGGAAAAGCTGAAAGGATATGGACTTGTGGATGTGATCCGGGAGACCGTGGGGCTGGGCAGGCCTTTCCTGGGCATCTGTCTGGGCCTGCAGCTTCTGTTTGAACGAAGCGAAGAGGCGCCGGGCGTGGAGGGCCTTGGAATTCTGGAAGGAGAAATCCTGCGGATACCCGATGACAGAGGCCTGAAAGTGCCTCATATCGGATGGAATTCCCTGGAGCTGCAGAATGGAGGAAGACTGTTTGCCGGTCTTGAAGAAGAGCCCTATGTCTATTTTGTCCACTCCTATTATCTGAAGGCCGCGGATCCGCAGATTGTAAAAGCGGTGACAGAATACGGAGTCCGGATCGACGCGTCCGTAGAGCAGGGCAATGTGTTTGCCTGTCAGTTTCATCCGGAGAAGAGCAGCCGTACCGGTCTTGCGATTCTGAAAAATTTTGCGGAGCTGGAGGGGTGACAAATGTATACAAAACGGATTATTCCCTGCCTGGACGTGCACGGCGGCCGTGTGGTCAAGGGCGTAAATTTTGTGAATCTGAGAGACGCCGGGGATCCGGTGGAGATCGCGGCGGCCTATGACGCGGCTGGGGCGGATGAGCTGGTATTTCTGGATATCACGGCAAGCTCGGATGCCAGAGCCACCGTGGTGGATATGGTGCGCAAGGTGGCGGAAAAGGTCTTTATCCCCTTTACCGTGGGAGGCGGCATCCGGACAGTTGAGGATTTCAAGGTGCTCCTGCGGGAAGGGGCGGATAAGATTTCCGTCAATTCGGCGGCAATTATGCGGCCGGAGCTTATCAGCGAGGCTGCGGACAAGTTTGGAAGCCAGTGCGTGGTGGTGGCCATAGACGCCAGACGCAGGGAAGACGGAAGCGGTTGGAATATTTATAAGAACGGCGGCCGTGTGGATATGGGCATGGACGCTGTGGAATGGGCCATGAAGGCTGACAGGCTTGGAGCGGGAGAGATCCTTTTGACCAGTATGGACTGTGACGGCACAAAGGCCGGATATGATCTGGAGCTGACCCGGACGATTGCGGAGAATGTATCCATACCGGTCATTGCCTCCGGAGGCGCCGGAACGAAGGAGCATTTTTATGAGGCTCTGACTGAGGGAAAGGCGGACGCTGTGCTGGCGGCCTCTTTATTTCATTATAAAGAGCTTGAGATTCTGGATTTGAAAAAATATCTGCGGGAGCGGGGCGTATCGGTTCGTTTGTAGAACATGAGATATGGAGATGAGGACAATATGAAGACGGAAAACGTACGCACGAAGCCCACAAAATACAGAGAGATGGATGCGGCCGCCTGCGACAGGCGCTTCCAGAGAGGACGTCTCCTGCTGACAGGACTTGCTATTGTGCTGGTACTATTGAACGGGGCCATATTTCTGACGCATTTGGAGGAGCTGTCCATCGGCTTGTACATTCTGATTATGCTGCTGATTGTGCTGGCTTTTTGGGTAACCCTTACCCTCCGGGCGGCAGGCCTTTATCAGATTCTGTATACGGATTGTGATCCGGTGAAATTTCTTCAGATTCTGGAACTGCAGAAGAAAAGGCTGAAGAGGAAATCTTACAGGAATATCCATCATCTGCTCTGCGCCATCGCATGGGCTTATCTGGAAGACTGGGACGCAGTATACAGGGAATTGTCACAGTTTCAGGCCTCTCAGGTCAAGAACAGGAATCTGAAGTATTCACACCTGAATCTTTTAGGAGATTACTGCCTGGTAAAAGATCAAAAGGAAGACTTTGATGCCTGCAGGCGGCAGCTTCTGGCTCTTTCGGAGGGCAGAAAGGCCGGGGAGAAAAAACTGGCGGCTCAGATTCTTCTGATTTGGGATAGAAGAATTGCCTGCATGAAGCAGGACAGAAAGCGGGAGCGTGAAATTCTGGAGCAGCTTCTGGCCGGACAGAAAAAATATCTGATCCAGGAGACAGCCTGGACTTTCCGCCTGGCTCAGCTGGATCTGCTGGATGGAAAAGAAAAAGACGCAGAAGGACGGCTGCGCTTTGCGGCCCGGTATGGAAATACCATGGCTGTCCGGGCATGGGCAGAGGAACTTCTGAGCCGGCAGAATCAGCCCGCGCCCTGCGTACAGGAATATAAACAGGAAAAGACAGGAGAGATGAACGATGGGAATGATACAGAATGACTGGCTGGAGCCATTGAAGCCGGAATTTGGAAAGCCCTATTACGCGGAGCTGTTTAAATTTGTACAGCATGAATATGCGACGAGAAAGATTTTCCCGCCTGCGGATGATATTTTCAATGCCTTTCATCTGACGCCTCTTCATGAGGTAAAGGTGGTAATTCTGGGACAGGATCCTTACCACAATGACGGCCAGGCTCATGGTCTGTGCTTCTCCGTGAAGCCGGATGTGGAGATCCCGCCCTCCCTGGTTAATATTTATCAGGAACTCCACGACGATCTGGGCTGTTATATTCCCAATAACGGGTATCTGGTCAAATGGGCAAAGCAGGGCGTGCTGATGCTGAACACGGTTCTGACAGTCCGGGCCCATCAGGCCAATTCCCACAGAGGAATGGGATGGGAACAGTTTACAGACGCGGCTATCCGTATTCTGAATGAACAGGACCGTCCGATCGTGTTTATTCTCTGGGGAAGCCCTGCGCAGAAAAAGGCGCAGATGCTGAATAATCCCAAGCATCTGATTCTGAAATCGCCCCATCCGAGTCCCCTGTCCGCCTACCGTGGATTCTTTGGCAGCAGGCCCTTCAGCAAGACAAATGAGTTTCTTGTGAAGAACGGGCTGGAGCCCATTGACTGGCAGATTGAAAATATATAAATAAAGAAAAATAAATTCAGGAGGAATCATCATGAAAATCGTACTGCTGGAAAGCCTTGGCGTATCTGGCCAGGTGCTTCAGAAACATGTTCAGAAACTTGAAAAAATGGGACACACCTTTACAGCTTATGAAAAAAATACGGATCCGGCCGCGCAGCTGGAGAAGATGAAGGACGCAGATGTGGTCATGCTTGCAAACATGCCTCTGGCTGAGTCAGCTGTCAATGGGGCTGAGAACCTGAAGTTCATAGATGTGGCCTTTACCGG
The DNA here is from genome assembly GCA_944375725.1 of uncultured Merdimonas sp. GTDB lineage: Bacteria > Bacillota > Clostridia > Lachnospirales > Lachnospiraceae > Laedolimicola. The sequence goes on from CALWAZ010000120.1 coordinate 17,388, forward strand.
TGTGGATCACATTCCGGTGGCAGCGGCAAAGAAAAGAGGAATCGCAGTCAGCAATGCTTCCGGCTACGCCACACAGGCTGTTGCCGAGCTCTGCATCAGCTTTATGATTCAGCTGCTGAGAAATGTGGAGAAGACAGAAAAGAGCTGCCGCAGCGGCGGTACAAAAGCCGGCCTGATTGGCAATCTGCTCTGCGGAAAGACGGTCGGAATTGTGGGAGCAGGAGCAATCGGAAAGAAGACGGCAGCCCTCTGCAAGGCATTTGGCTGCACGGTCATTGCCTACAACAGAAGCAAGGTTTCCGATCCTTCCATTGACAGACAGGTATCCCTGGAAGAGCTTCTGGCAGAATCAGACATCGTATCTCTGCATGTTCCGCTCACAGATGCCACAAAAGGCCTGATCGGAAAGGAACAGCTGGCGCAGATGAAGAAGACTGCTTTCCTGATCAATACCGCAAGAGGCGGAGTAGCAGATCAGGATGCTTTGGCTGAGGCTCTGCGGGAAGGGCAGATCGCAGGAGCCGCCCTGGATGTATTTGACAAAGAGCCGCCCCTTCCGGAGGACCATCCTCTGCTTCATACCCCGAATACGATTGTGACGCCTCATATCGGCTTTGCTTCCGAGGAATCTCTGGAGCAGAGAGCGGATATCGTGTTTGAAAATCTGTATTCCTGGCTGGACGGAAAGCAGATCAATGGGGTGTAATAGAAATAGGATATTGCAGAAAGGTTTTGCGTAATCAGTATCCCGGCAAAATTTTCTTCCGCAGGCGGAGAAAATTTTGCCGGGATATTTTTGCGCCGGCCTAAAAAAAGAAACTGAAAATGGAAAGTAAACTTGACATGAGAAATATCTTATGTATAATAAAGATATGGAAAGTAAACTTTCCATCAGGAGAAGGTGATTGAAGGCAGATGAAAAACAGACTGGAAGAATTGAGAAAAGAAAGAGGAATCAAGCAGGAAGAACTGGCGGAGGCCCTGGAGGTGTCCAGACAGACGATAGGGTCACTGGAGAATGGAAGATATAACCCATCGATTCTTCTGGCGTTTAAGATTGCCCGGTATTTCGGAATGAGTATTGAGGATATCTTTATTTATGAGGAGGAAAAGAAGGATGCAAAAGAAAGATAAAGTATTTTGGATGATTTATATCTTGGCCGGGATTGTTATCATGATTATCGGAATAAATCTGAAAGCAGAATATTATTCCACTCTGTTATTTGCGCTGGGATTTGCTTTCGCTTTCAATGGGGCTTTACAGCTTATCAGATTCTGGTATCATATGCGCCCGGAAAACAGAGAAAAATATCAGGAGAAACTGCATCAGCAGCAAATCAATATAAAAGATGAAAGAAAAATTCAGCTCCGGCATCACGCCGGGTACATTGCCTGGGCGGCAACCATGGTCCTGTGCTTTGTGGGAGCCTTTGTGATGAGCCTGTTCCAGGGATATACGATACTTGTGACTGTGCTGTTCGGCCTGGCAGTGGCGGAGTATGTGGCGGCAACTGTGATTTATAAATATCTTTGCAGAAAAATGTAGATACCTTAAGAGAAATGGGGGTATATCCATGAGAAAGCCGGCATCTGTCCTATTCCTGTTAATATGCGCATTATCGACTTTGATTTTAAGTGCCTGCCAGCAGCAGAGTCATAAGAAGGAAGAGCAAAGCGACATATGTGCATTTATCTGTGATATAGATGAAGATGCGGTTACCATTGATATAGCAGAATACATTACGGCTCAGGATGAAGAAAAAATGAAAATTTTATAAAATATCTTAACACCTATACGGACGCCCGGTCCGGCATGCCATTTTTCTTTGAACTGGACGGGGATCATGTAATAAGCATTACAGAAAAGCCGATGGCTTGAGTATGGCGGTTAATAATCTGCTCTATCTTAAAAAACAGGGACTGCATGAAAATATAATCATGTCAGTCCCTGTTTCTTGTTTTATGGAAATATTTCCATGTGTTATCTCAGCTTTTTATGCTGTCTGTACGGCCGTATCATTTCCGGCTTCGCTTCCGCCTTCCGGAAGAGTCTGCATGGCAGCTGTCTGGTTCCCGGAAGAGGAGTCAGCATTGTGCGTATGGCTCATTCCATCGGTACTGCCGTGTCTGCCATGTCCCGAACCGGTCTTATTGGTATGATTCCGGTCATTGTTTCCGGCCTCGTTTTCCGCCTTGATTTCCTCATTCAGATGCTTGTTCGCGGTGGACAGCATCAGCTTCAGACGATTCAGCTGGTTTACCTCGCTGGCGCCGGGGTCATAGTCGATAGCCACCACATTGGAGGTGGGATAGCGGCGGCGCAGCTCTTTGATGACACCCTTGCCGACCACATGGTTGGGCAGGCAGCCGAAGGGCTGGGTGCAGACAATGTTCGGAACGCCTGTATGAATCAGCTCCAGCATCTCAGCGGTCAGGAACCATCCCTCACCGGTCTGATTGCCCACGGATACGATATCGGAAGCCATCTCAGCCATTTCGTCAATATTGCCGGGCGGATTGAAGTGAATGCTCTTTTTCAGGGCTTTCACAGCAGGCTTTCTCAGCCATTCCATGGCAATGATGCCAAGACGTGCCAGCCGCGCGCTGGAACGTTTTTTGCCCAGGTAGTCTGCTTTAAACTCATTGTTCTTAAAGCAGTAGAGCAGGAAATCCATCAGATCCGGCACGACAGCCTCAGCTCCCTCGGATTCCAGCAGATCTACCAGATGGTTGTTGGCAGACGGAGAATATTTTACAAGAATCTCTCCGACCACGCCGACTCTCGGCTTCTTCATATCCTCATAAACAGGCAGCTTGTCGAAATCTTCGATGATGCCCTGGCAGATCTTTACGAAGCGGTGATGGGACACATGCTTCTGGGATACGAAATCCTGACAGATTTTCACCCATTTTTCATGCAGCCTGTTGGCAGAACCAGGTTCCTTTTCGTAAGGACGCGTCTGATAGAGCACACGCATGAAAATGTCTCCGAATACCAGTCCGTACAGACCCTTGAAGGCCAGGGACGGAGTGATCTTGAAGCCCGGATTGGTTTCCAGGTTGTTCAGATTCAGTGACACTACCGGGATATTTGCATGTCCTGCCTTCGCCAGTGCCCGGCGGATAAAGGAAATGTAGTTGGTGGCCCGGCAGCCGCCGCCTGTCTGGGTAATGATGACAGCCAGCTTATCCGGATCGTATTTACCGGAAAGAACAGCGGTCATAATCTGGCCGACTACCACAAGAGAGGGGTAGCAGGCGTCGTTGTTTACATATTTCAGTCCCATATCAATGGCAGCCCGGTCGGAATCCGGAAGCACATCAATATGATAGCCGCAGGATCGGAACGCAGGCTCGATGACATCGAAGTGAATCGGTGACATCTGGGGGCAGAGGATGGTGTAATCCTTGCGCATTTCCTCTGTAAATACTACGCGCTCATAGGAGGTGGGCTCTACGGTCCGGCATTCCTGCTTTCTCTCACGCACACGGAGAGCGGAAATCAGGGAGCGGATACGGATTCTGGCAGCTCCCAGGTTGTTGACCTCATCGATCTTCAGGCAGGTGTAAATCTTGCCGGAGTTTGTCAGGATGTCGCTGACCTCGTCGGTGGTAACGGCGTCCAGGCCGCAGCCAAAGGAATTGAGCTGGATCAGGTCCAGATCATCTCTGGTCCGTACATAGCTTGCCGCCGCGTACATCCTGGAGTGGTACATCCACTGGTCCATAACAAACAGAGGACGTTCTACGCCGTGCAGGTGGCTGATGGAATCCTCGGTCAGCACAGCGATGCCGTAGGAGTTGATGAGCTCCGGAATACCGTGGTTGATCTCCGGGTCAATATGGTAGGGACGGCCAGCCAGCACGATGCCCCGGCGTCCGGTCTCTTCCATATATTTCAGGGTCTCTTCCCCTTTCCGCTTAATGTCTTCACGGACGTTTTCCTGTTCCTTCCATGCTTTCTTGACCGCGGCAGCCACTTCGTCAGCCGGAATGCCGCAGTGGGCGCCGAACTCCTCAATCAGGCGCTTCTCCAGGATATCCTCGCTCTCAAAGGAGAGGAAGGGATTGAAGAAATCAATATCGCTGCCATGGAGCTCGTCAATGTTGTTTTTGATATTTTCCGCATAGGAGGTCACAATGGGGCAGTTGTAATGGTTGCCCGCGTCGGGGAACTCGTTTCTCTCATAAGGCACGCAGGGATAGAAGATGAACTTCAGTCCCTGGCGGATGAGCCAGGTCACATGGCCATGGGCCAGCTTTGCCGGATAGCACTCGGATTCACTGGGGATGGACTCGATGCCCAGCTCGTAAATCTTATGAGTAGAGGCCGGAGAAAGCACCACCTGGTATTTCAGTTCGGTAAAGAAGGTGAACCAGAACGGATAATTTTCGTAGAAATTCAGTACCCGGGGAATTCCTACTTTTCCGCGGACAGCCTCGTCTGCGGGCAGGGGCTCATAGCCGAAGATACGCTTGTTCTTATATTCGTACAGGTTCGGGATATGATCCTTGTTTTTCACGCCTCCGATTCCGCGCTCGCAGCGGTTGCCGGTGATGAACTGGCGTCCGCCGGTGAAACGGTTGATGGTAAGGCGGCAGTTATTGGTGCAGCCCTTGCACTTGGCCATGGTCGTGGTGAACTCCAGGCTGTTGATCTGCTCGATGGGCAGCATGGTAGTTTCCATACCTTCCTCGTAGCGCTCTCTTGCGATCAGAGCCGCTCCGAAAGCACCCATAATGCCTGCGATATCCGGACGCACAGCCTCGCAGCCCGCGATTTTCTCAAAGCTTCGAAGAACCGCGTCGTTGTAGAAGGTACCGCCCTGAACGACAATATTCTGTCCCAGAGAGGAGGCGTCAGACACCTTGATAACCTTAAACAGCGCGTTCTTGATGACAGAGTAGGCAAGGCCTGCGGAAATATCAGATACCTCCGCGCCCTCCTTCTGGGCCTGCTTTACCTTGGAGTTCATAAACACGGTACAGCGGGTTCCCAGGTCAATGGGATGCTTTGCGAACAGAGCAGCCTTTGCGAAATCCTCCACACTGTAATTCAGGGAGTGGGCAAAGGTTTCGATAAAGGAGCCGCAGCCGGAGGAACAGGCCTCGTTGAGCTGTACGCTGTCTACGGTATGGTTTTTGATTCGGATACATTTCATATCCTGTCCGCCGATATCCAGAATGCAGTCTACCTTCGGGTCGAAGAATTCGGCAGCGTAATAGTGGGCTACGGTTTCTACCTCGCCCTCATCCAGCATCAGGGCGGCCTTTACCAGAGCCTCGCCATAGCCGGTGGAGCAGGAGCGGACGATATGAGCGTCCTTGGGAAGAAAACGGTAGATTTCCTGAATAGCCCGGATAGTGGTCTTCAGCGTGCTTCCGTTGTTATTGCTGTAGAAGGAGTAGAGCAGTTCTCCATCCTCGCCTACAAGCGCGGCCTTTGTGGTGGTGCTTCCCGCGTCGATGCCTAAGAAGCAGTTTCCCTTATAGGCCTGGAAATCACCTCTGGTCACCTGATGGCGGCTGTGGCGTTCCTGGAACTTGGCATATTCATGCTCGGACTCAAAAAGGGGCTCCATACGTGCCACCTCGAAATCCATTTTGATATGGGACTTCAGCCGCTCCTTCATACTGCTTAAGGAGACAGCCGCTTCCTGCTTGCAGCTTAAGGCAGAACCGATAGCCGCGAACAGATGGGAATTTTCCGGAGCGATGATATGCTCATCGTCCAGCTTCAGAGTCCGCACAAAGGCGGCCTTCAGCTCTGAAAGGAAATGAAGGGGGCCGCCTAAGAAGGCCACATGTCCCCGGATGGGCTTGCCGCAGGCCAGGCCGCTGATGGTCTGGTTTACGACAGCCTGGAAAATGGACGCGGAAAGGTCTTCCTTTGTGGCGCCCTCATTGATCAGAGGCTGAATATCGGATTTGGCAAACACGCCGCAGCGTGCCGCGATAGTATAAAGGGAATGATAATTTTTGGCGTATTCATTCAGGCCGGAAGCGTCTGTCTGGAGAAGAGAAGCCATCTGGTCGATAAAGGATCCGGTACCGCCGGCGCAGATACCGTTCATACGCTGCTCTACGTTTCCGCCTTCAAAATAAATAATTTTGGCATCCTCGCCGCCAAGCTCGATGGCCACATCTGTCTGGGGAGCCGCTGTCTCCAGAGCGGTAGCCACAGCCACCACCTCCTGGATGAAGGGTACTTCCAGATGGCGGGCAAGAGTCAGGCCGCCGGAACCGGTAATGGCCGGATACACAGTCAGGTCTCCAAGCTTTCCTTCCGCTTTTTCCAGAAGATCTGCCAGTGTTTCCTGAATATTGGCGAAGTGTCTTTCATAATCAGAAAAAAGAAGCTGATTCGCTTCGTCAAGGACTGCAATTTTTACAGTCGTGGAACCGATATCAATTCCCAATGTATATGTAGGATTACTCATAAATGTTACGCGGATGGTCCGCAACCTCCTTTTCTAACTTTGTCAAAAGGTTCTCAGACGTCATTCTACATTATACGACAGCAAAAAAATGAAAGCAAATAAAAATTATATAAACTGCAGGGGCGGATTCCCGTGATTTTGCGCATAACACAAAGGCGGGCGGGAGCGCATATAGTACAATATATTAAATAAGGAAGGAATGAGCTTCTGCCATGCAGCATTGCCGGGGTTTTCTTCATACAGTGCAAAAGGGTGACAGCCTGTACCGCTTAAGCCGCCGTTATCATGTACCGCTCTGGGCCATTCTTTACGCCAATCCCTATATCAATATCTATAATCTTCAGATTGGAGACGAGATCTGCATCCCGGGGAAAATACAGCCAAGAGAGGGGATGCCGGTTGACAAATAAACGGCCCTCTCCTATAATAAACCTGTTATCTTATCCGGAGATTCCGGAGCCGCTGGTACGGCTCCGGGGTTTTCCATCGGAAGAAAGGAAGAACCTAATTATGAACCTGCTGGACAAGCTGGAAAAAAAATTTGGCCGTTACGCGATTCACAATCTGATGTATTATATTATTATTCTGTATGCGCTGGGATATATTATTGTAACTTTTGTTCCTCAGTTTTATGTCGAGTACTTATCGCTGGATCCCACAATGATACTGCGGGGACAGATTTGGAGAATCATTACCTTCATCATTTATCCGCCCAACACGAATCTATTCTATTTTCTAATCAGTATGTACCTGTACTATTCCATTGGAAGAGTTTTGGAGGCCCAGTGGGGAGCGTTCCGTTTTAACCTGTATTTCCTTACGGGTGTGCTTCTTCATGTGGTGGCGGCCTTTATCTCCTGCTATGGATTCGGCGCGAATATCGGACCGGCTTTTGGAACCTATTACCTGAACTATTCTCTGTTTTTTGCTTTTGCGGCTACCTATCCGGACATGCAGTTTCTGCTGTTTTATATCATTCCGATTAAGGCGAAATGGCTGGGCATCATTGATGGCATCTATTTCGGGGTTACGATACTGGCCGGTTTCTGCGCCCGGTTCCTGCCGGTTAATGTGATAATGGCGCTGATGCGGGCGGGAATCGTGGCGCATCCCGCCTACAGCGTGATGGCGCTGGTATCTCTCGGAAATTTCCTGATTTTCTTCTTTGGCATGCGGAACATGCGCCGCTACAATCCGAAGGAAATCTACCGGAGAAAGGTTTACGCAAAGAGCGTGAAACAGGGACAGAAGAACGCCACGACCCACAGATGCGCAGTCTGCGGGCGTACAGAAAAGGATGGAGACGATCTGGTGTTCCGTTTCTGCTCCAAGTGCAACGGAAACTATGAGTACTGCCAGGATCATCTGTTTACCCATGAGCATGTAAAATAGACACAGGCCGGGGTGAGGCTGACGGAAAGACTCAAGTAAAAAATAGAAAAACCGCAGGGACAGGAAAGATGGAAAACGTCTTTCGTGTCCCTGTTTTTTATGCCGCGAATCTTCCTACAGATAGTACGATAGTCTGGACATAATGAGAGTGTTATAATTTTAACAAATTTAAGGGAGCAGCAGATTTGACATCCAGGTAATTACTGATATCACTGCTGTTATGGAATGAAGGAGGAAACAGGAATTATGAATTCACCAGCAGAAATTGCAAAAAACTATGTGGGAATTGGAAAAGGAAAAGTTGAGACACCGGCTCTGAAGCTGTTTATTCTGGGCATTATGGCAGGTGTCTTCATTGGAATCGGCGCCATCGCCTATCAGACGGCTACGGCAACCATCGGAGGAAGCCTTGGAAAACTGGTCGGCGCGTGCATGTTCCCGGCAGGCCTGGCTCTGGTCCTGATTGCAGGAAGCGAGCTGTTTACCGGCAACTGCCTTCTGGTTATTCCGCTTCTGGAAAAGGAAGTAAAATTCTCCGGCGTGCTCCGCAACTGGGTGCTTGTATACCTTGGAAACTTTGCGGGAAGCATTATTCTTGCTCTTCTGGTTGTTTTCAGCCATACACCGTCTCAGGTAGACGGAGCGCTGCTTGATACCATGATGTCTGTGGCGAATGGAAAAGTATCCTTAAGCTTCGGTGATGCCCTGCTCCGCGGAATTATCTGCAACATCTTTGTATGTCTGGCTGTATGGATGTCCTTTGCGGGCAAGACGGTAGTCAGCAAGATTGCGGGACTTTATTTCCCGATTATGATTTTCGTGCTGGGCGGCTTTGAGCATAGTGTCGCAAATATGTATTACCTGTCAGCGGGAATCTTCGCAAACTCTGTCTACGGCGTGGGCAATGCGGCTGTTAACTGGGGCGCGGCTCTGGTGAATAATCTGCTGCCGGTAACCATCGGCAATATCATCGGCGGAGCGCTGATTGGCGTTACATATTGGTTCATCTATTTAAGAGGAGCAAAGAAGAACTGACCAGCAAAATCTGGAACTGTTCTGCTTGACGAAAGGCGTCCCTATGGCCTATCATGGTCATAGAGGCGCTTCTTTTATACGGCGGACAGCCGGTATGATGTCAGGAGGCGCGGAAAGCGGAGGAAGAGATGTATGAGTATCTTGGTGAAGGACTACGGTGTAACTAAGGATGGGCAGCAGGTGAAGCAGTACATACTGGAAAATGCCGCCGGCATGAAGGCAGTGCTGCTGAACTACGGCGCTGTGATAGCGGAGCTCCATGTGCCCGACAGAGACGGAAACCTGAGAGATGTGGTCTGGGGATATGAGGACTTAAGCGGATACGAGGTAAATGGGCCGAATCTGGGAGCGGTGATCGGAAGAAACGCAAACAGGACCGGAGGGGCCCAGGTGAATATCTCCGGGAAAATCTATCCGCTGGAAAAGAATGAGGGAAACAATAACCTGCACAGCAGTGAGCCTGCCTATGGAAAACGTGTCTGGAAAGCTGTGATTGTAAATGACAATCAGGTGGAATTTTCCCTGTTCAGCCCGGATGGAGATCAGGGATTTCCGGGAAATGCGGAAATAAAAGTATCCTACACCTTGTCGGACGATAACGAACTGACGCTTTCCTACACAGGAAAAGCAGATCAGGATACCGTGTTTAATCTGACCAATCATTCCTATTTTAATCTGGATGGCCAGGAGTCAGAAAGTGTGCTGGATCAGATTGTGTGGATCAACGCGGATGCCTTTACCCCCACATCAGCGGAGCTGATACCCACCGGCGAGATTCGGAGCGTGGAGGGAACACCGCTGGACTTCCGGACTCCCACAGCCATCGGAGCCAGAATCCGGGAAGATGATGAAACTCTGAAGGCAGGAAGAGGCTATGATTTTAATTATGTAATGAAAAATGATGGAGCGTATGCTCTCTGTGCCTATATGGTTTCGCCGGCCAGCGGAATCCGGATGGAGGTCCGCACAGATACGCCCGGCATGCAGTTCTATACATCCAATTTCCTGGAGGAAAAGGGCGGAAAGAACGGCAGAGAGTATGGCATCTGGAGCGCGGCCTGCTTTGAGGCGCACTATTTCCCGGACGCGACGCATCATGAGAATTTCAAGAGTACGGTTGTAAAAGCCGGAGAACTCTATCACGTAAAGGCCGGATATAAGTTTTCCGTAACAGACGAGAAAAAGGAAGCCTGAAAGAAGAAAACTGGAAAGAAAACAGGAAAGAAAGCAGGAAAAAGGAAAAGCAGAGCGTAAGAACGAAGTGCCGTTCCATCACTGAACAGGTGGTGGAGCGGCACTTTTTGACTGGCGCAGATTCTCACTCATCCGGAATTTTTACATAAGATAATCTGAAACAAAGTATTGAAAGGAGTCTCTTATGGCAGATTGTCGACAGCAGACGATGCCCGCACAGGGATGCTCCAGAGCGGCGCTGCAGAGTATGCCTCTGGCCATGGCTTATGTGCCCTGGCAGTACTGGGGCCAGCTCTATGAGCCGGAAAAAGCCCTGCAGTGCGGTACGATATTTCCTGAACTCAATAAACCATTTCTTGGAAAGCGGGGTGCAGCCAGATGATGCCGAATCAGAACTGCGGCCAGTATCAGCGGACAGCGTCCTGCCAGCAGCAGGGACGCCCCGGAATGTCTTTTCAGCAGCCGGTGATGCGGCCCCGGGAAAATAGCAGTATGGCCGGTTCACAGCCCCAGGACCAGAAGCCTTCCCAGAACGGCCACGGGCACGGCGGCGGTACCGGCGGAAACTTCAGCGGCATGCCGCGCCAGCAGCTTATGAATCATGTAATGATGGCAGGCTTTGCCTGTGTAGACGCTTCCCTGTATCTGGATACCCATCCGGATGATGAAAAAGCCCTTTCCTATTTTAAGGAAAAGAACCGCATTTATCAGGATGCTGTGGAAGAGTATTCCAAAACCTACGGTCCCCTTACCATTGCCCACGCCCACCACTGCGGCACTTACTGGAACTGGGTAGATCAGCCGTGGCCGTGGCAGTAGAAAGGAGGGAGTGAGAAGATATGTTTAATTATGAAAAACGACTGGAGTATCCGATTCATATAAAAGAAACCAATCCCAGGCTGGCCAAAGCAATCATTACCCAGTATGGCGGCCCCGACGGGGAACTTGGAGCGTCGATGCGGTATCTGTCTCAGAGATACACCATGCCTTATAAGGAATGTATGGCGCTGCTTACAGATATTGGAACGGAAGAGCTGGGCCACTTTGAAATGATTGCGACCATTGTCCATCAGCTTACCCGCAACATGACCATGGAGGAGCTCAAAGCCAGCGGCTTTGATGACTATTATGTGGACCATACGCTGGGACTCTGGCCTCAGGCGGCGTCGGGAACTCCGTTTTCCGCGGCAATGTTCCAGTCTACCGGCGATCCGATTACGGATTTGAATGAGGATATGGCGGCAGAACAGAAGGCAAGAACGACTTATGATAATATTCTGCGGCTCAGCGTGGATTCCCCGGATGTGACAGATGCCATCCGGTTCCTGAGAGCAAGAGAAATCGTGCATTACCAACGGTTTGGAGAGGCGCTGCGGATTGTTCAGGATAAGCTGAACTCCAACAATTTCTATGCCTTCAACCCGGCTTTCGATACGAACGGCGGAGCCTGCGGCTGCAGCAGGTAAACCGGGATTTTAAGAACATCAAAATACACTGTGCCTGCGGAAGGAAAGATGTCAGGCTGGCGGGAGCCCTACAGCAGAAATGCGGGCTCCCGTCCTTTTGGAAAACACTGATAGCAGTTGATGCGGGGAGCTTCAAAGTCAAGAAGCTCTATGGCAGCCAGGGCCCCCTTTTCCAGATAAGGCTGAACCAGGCCGTCGGGAAGAAAGGTGCAGCCGATACCCTCCAGAAGGTAATCGATAAGCTTTGTGCTGTTGTCGATTTCAAAGCGGAACTGGTACAGAGGCGGGAAAAGCTCCCGGATGAACTGCCCTACCTCCTGAAGGGCGAAATTGCAGAACAGATAATTGAGGGAGGGAAGCTCTTCCTTTCGGACCGCCGGGCGCAGGCGGGCACCCTCGGGCGTGGTAACGAGAAGCAGACGGTCCGTCCGGAAACGGCGGCAGTGATAGCCGGATTTCTGGAGAGGCTCATAGGTGAACGCCAGGTCGAGCAGGCCGTCCTGAAGAGACTGCAGGAGGCTGACGGAATGGCTGATGACCAGATTGACGGCATAGCCGTTTTCCTCCTTCAGCATCCGAAGAAGCACAGGGGCCAGATAACATTCATAGATCGTATTGGTGGTGCCGATGCGCAGAGGTGTCCGGGAAAAGGCTGGAGAATTCAGTTCCTGGATGGACAGATCCTCCAGATCCAGGATGCGCCTTGCGTAGTCGAGAAAGACTATGCCTTCCCGTGTCAGGGAAATGTTCTTTTTGCTTCGTACAAATAAGGGTTTTCCGACCTCCTTTTCCAGCTCCGCGATGCGGTTGGTCACCGTAGACTGGGCGATATACATGAGACGGGCTGTCTGTGTGAAGTTTTTTACATTAGCGAGAGTCAGAAAAGTTTTCAGAGTCTGAGTATCCATGGATGCCTCCTGTTTTCAGGCGGAAAGGCAGAGTTTCCGCGGCAGTTTTTCTTCCGGAATATTTTCCGCTGTCCAGTGTTTGATAATCATAAAAATCGATTATTTTAATCAAAATTATTTGTTATACAAATAATAAGAAATGTGGTTATAATAGTCAAGGAAAAAATTCGACAAAAGGCTGCGGCCCCTTTGGAAAAGGTATGGCTGATATCCTGACCGGGCCGTAAATGTATCATACATGTAAGGAGCGAAAGATTATGAAGAAAAAACCGTTTGTGACTCTGGAACAGCTGCAGGAGATTACGAAAACCTACCCGACACCTTTTTATCTTTATGACGAAAAGGGAATTCGGGAAAACGCGAAGGCTCTGAAGGAGGCGTTTTCCTGGAATCCGGGGTATAAAGAGTATTTTGCGGTGAAGGCTACGCCCAATCCGTTTCTGATCAATATTTTAAGAGAGTATGGCTGCGGCTGCGACTGCTCTTCCATGACAGAGCTGATGCTTTCCAATGAGCTGGGAGTCCGGGGAGAAGATATTATGTTTTCCTCCAACGATACTCCCGCGGAGGAGTTTGCCTATGCGGCGAAAATCGGAGCAATCATCAATCTGGATGATTATACGCACATTGATTTCCTGGAAAAAACCATCGGCTATATTCCAGAGACCATCAGCTGCCGTTTCAATCCCGGCGGAGTGTTCCAGATCAGCAATGACATTATGGACAATCCCGGAGACGCCAAGTATGGCATGACGACAGAGCAGCTTTTTGATGCCTACCGGGTTCTGCAGCAGAAGGGCGCGAAGCATTTCGGCCTTCACGCGTTTCTTGCCAGCAATACGGTTACAAACGATTATTATCCCATGCTGGCAAAGGTGCTCTTTGAGCTGGCAGTGCGCCTGAAGAAGGAGACGGGAGCAGATATCCGATTTATTAATCTTTCAGGTGGAATCGGAATTCCCTACCGGCCGGATCAGGAGCCCAATGACATCCGCGTTATCGGCGAGGGAGTGCGGAAAGTGTATGAAGAGGTGCTTGTGCCTGCCGGCATGGGCGATGTGGCTATTTATACAGAGCTTGGCCGTTTCATGATGGGCCCCTATGGCTGCCTCGTGACAAAGGCGATTCATGAGAAGCATACCTATAAGGAGTACATTGGTGTGGATGCCTGCGCGGTGAACCTGATGCGTCCGGCCATGTATGGAGCATATCATCACATTACCGTTATGGGAAAAGAGGACGAGCCCTGTGACCATATCTATGATGTGACCGGCTCTCTGTGCGAAAACAATGACAAGTTTGCCATTGACCGGCAGCTTCCGAAGATTGATAAAGGAGATCTTCTGGTGATTCATGATACGGGGGCCCACGGGTATGCCATGGGCTACAATTATAACGGCAAACTGAAATCCGCGGAGCTTCTTCTGAAAGAGGATGGAAGCGTGCAGCTTATCCGCCGGGCGGAGACGCCGAAGGATTACTTTGCGACCTTTGACTGCTTTGATATCATCAAAGGACTGGTATAGTACAGGCGGCAGATACAGGCGGGACTGAAAAAGGCATTGTAAAATCTTCGTACATACTTCTGATCTGCCTTGACTTCCGACTTTTTCCGATGCTATAATGGGCGGGTAGTGAAGAAAGAAGAAAAAGGAAAAACTCAAAAAAGCAAAAACGAGTGGAGTGAAAATCGCATGAAGATGAGAAAGACAAAAATTATCTGTACATTAGGACCTGCCTCTGACAGTGAGCAGGTGATTCGGGAACTGATGCTGGCCGGCATGAATGTGGCCAGACTGAATTTCTCCCATGGAAGCCATGAGGAGCAGAAGAAAAAAGCGGATGTAGTTAAAAAGGTGCGCGAGGAGCTGGATCTTCCGGTGGCGCTCCTGCTGGATACAAAGGGACCGGAGATCCGGACCGGAATGCTGGAAAATGGAAAGATTGAGCTGAAAAAGGGACAGAGCTTTGTTCTGACGACAGAAGATGTCCTTGGAAATGAGGGCATGGTGTCCATTTCCTACAAGGATCTGGTGAAAGATGTAAAACCCGGAGATTCCATCTTGATCGATGACGGCCTGATTGGCATGAAGGTCAGCAAGGTGACGGATAAGGAGATTTTATGCATCGTGGAAAACGGCGGCACGGTTTCCAATAAAAAGGGAATCAATGTACCGGGCGTCAATTTGACGATGCCTTTCGTCAGCCCGAAGGATTATGAGGATATCCTTTTCGCTATCGAGGAGGGCTTTGACTATATCGCGGCCTCCTTTACAAGAACTGCGGATGATATTCTGGAGATCCGCAGAATTCTGGAAGGAAAAGGCTGCCAGCATATCAAGATTATTGCCAAGATTGAAAATATGCAGGGCGTGGAAAATCTGGATGAGATTCTCCGGGTAGCAGATGGAGTCATGGTCGCCCGTGGAGATATGGGCGTGGAGATTCCTCTGGAGGAGGTTCCGATTATTCAGAAGAAGATGATTCGGAAGGTTGTGGAGACAGGCAAGCCGGTTATCACGGCGACTCAGATGCTGGATTCCATGATCAAGAATCCCCGTCCCACCCGTGCGGAGACTACTGACGTGGCAAATGCCATCTATCAGGGTACAAGCGCGATCATGCTTTCCGGCGAGACGGCGAACGGCCAGTATCCGGTAGAAGCGCTGAAGACAATGGTGAAGATTGCGGTTCGTACCGAAGCAGATATTGATTATGACGCGCGTTTCAAGAGACGGACCATTATGGACCGCCCGGACATTACCAACGCGGTATCCCATGCGACCTGTACGACAGCGGTTGATCTGCAGGCGGCCGCTATTATTACAGTAACCAAGTCCGGAAGGACCGTGGGTATGGTATCCAAGCATCATCCGGGCTGCCAGATTATCGGCTGCTGCATGGATGATTACGTATGCCGCCAGCTGAATCTCTACTGGGGCGTACAGCCGCTTCTTCTTGACAAGGAAGAGGACGCGGAGACACTGTTCAGACGCGCGGTGGAGGCTGCGGAGAAAGCAGGCCTTGTATCCAGAGGAGACCTGACTGTTCTGACAGCAGGCGTGCCTCTTGGCGTGACCGGAACCACAAACCTGATCAAGGTTCAGGTGGCAGGAAGAATCCTGGTGACCGGAACCGGTATTACCAAGAAGAAAGTCTGCGGTTCTCTGTGCGTGGCTAAGGACGCGGAGCAGCTGAAGAAAAATTTCCGGGCAGGAGATGTAATCGTGGCTCCCGCTACCAGCAATGAAATGCTGGAGCAGATGAAGTCGGCGTCCGGCCTCGTGGTGGAGCAGAAGGGAGACAATTCCCATGCGGCTATCGTAGGTCTGACTCTTGATATTCCGGTAATCGTGGGCGCTGCCAATGCCACGGAAATCTTAAAGAGCGGAGCTGTGGTGATGGTGGACGCAGAGACAGGAACCGTATCCAGCAACAGCTGATGACGGCAGCGGCCGGAGTTTTATCGAATTTAAAGGACAGGATACGGCAGTAAAGAGGAAGGAAATTTCATGGCTGAACTTACACCCATGATGCAGCAGTACCTGAAGACAAAGGAACAGTACAAGGACTGTATCTTATTTTATCGCCTTGGCGATTTTTATGAAATGTTCTTTGATGACGCAAAGCTTGCGTCCAAGGAACTGGAACTTACCTTAACAGGAAAGAACTGTGGATTAGAGGAACGCGCACCTATGTGTGGCGTTCCTTATCATGCTGTAGAGGGATATTTAAACCGGCTGGTTTCCAAGGGCTACAAGGTGGCCATCTGCGAGCAGCTGGAGGACCCGAAGGAGGCAAAGGGTCTGGTGGCCCGGGATGTGGTGCGGATCGTCACCCCCGGAACAAATCTGATGGCGGCGGATGAAACGAAGAACAACTATCTGATGTGCATTGTTTATCTTTCGGACCGGTATGGAATTTCCACAGCGGACATTACCACAGGAGACTATCTGGTGACAGAAGTGGATTCTGAAAGAAAGCTTCTGGACGAGATCAATAAATTTGCTCCCGCGGAGATTGTCTGCAACGAGGCGTTCTCCATGAGCGGCGTGGATCTGGAGGATTTGAAATTCCGGCTTGGCATTGCGGTGTATCCGCTGGAAAGCTGGTATTTCGACGATGAGCTGTGCCGGAATACGCTGATGGAGCATTTCCATGTATCGAATCTGGCAGGTCTGGGACTCAATGACTTAAGCTGCGGCACCATCGCGGCGGGAGCTCTTCTGAAATATCTTTATGAGACCCAGAAGACGCCGCTGTCCCATCTGACCCATCTGCAGCCTTATACCATCGGCAAATACATGATCATTGACAGCTCCAGCCGCAGAAATCTGGAGCTTACGGAGACCTTAAGGGAAAAGCAGAAGAGAGGATCCCTGCTCTGGGTTCTGGATAAGACGAAGACGGCCATGGGAGCCCGCACTCTGCGCGGCATGGTAGAGCAGCCCCTGATTGACCGGGCGGAGATTGAGAAGCGCCATGAGGCTGTGGCGGAGCTGAATGAACATGTGATCACCCGGGAGGAGCTGCGGGAATATCTGAATCCGATTTACGATCTGGAACGCCTTATTGGACGGATCAGCTATCAGACAGCCAATCCGAGAGATTTGATTGCTTTCCGGACTTCTCTGGAAATGCTGCCCCATATTCATACGCTGCTTGGAGAATTTCATTCTCCGCTGCTGTGCGAGCTGCGGGAGGATCTGGACGTGCTTTCGGATATTCAGTCCCTGATTGCTTCGGCGATTCAGGATGATCCGCCCATTTCCATCCGCGACGGCGATATCATCCGTGACGGTTATCATGAGGATGTGGACCGCTACCGGAAGGCGAAAACCGAGGGAAAGAGCTGGCTTGCGAAGCTGGAAGCCGAGGAGCGGGAGAAGACAGGCATCAAAAATCTGAAGATTAAGTATAATAAAGTGTTTGGCTATTACCTGGAAGTGACCAATTCCTATAAGGATATGGTTCCGGATACCTGGATGCGCAAGCAGACGCTTACGAACGCGGAGCGTTATATCACGCCGGAACTCAAAGAGCTGGAGGATACGATTCTCGGGGCTGAGGATAAGGTGACTTCTCTGGAGTACGGCCTTTTCTGCGAGCTGCGGGAAAAGATTGCTTCCCAGGTTCTGCGGATTCAGCGCACAGCCAAGGCAGTGGCCATGGTGGATGTGTTTGCCTCTCTGGCCTATGTGGCAGAGCGGAATCATTATGTGCGCCCTGTGATGAATGAAAAAGGCGTCATTGAGATCAAGGGCGGCCGCCATCCGGTGGTGGAGCAGATGATCGAAAATGATATGTTTATTCCAAACGACACCACCCTGGACAACAGCCAGAACCGGATTTCCATTATCACAGGCCCGAATATGGCCGGAAAGTCCACCTATATGCGGCAGACAGCGCTGATCGTGCTGATGGCCCAGGTGGGGAGCTTTGTGCCGGCGGAAAAGGCCAAAATCGGTATTGTGGACCGGATTTTTACCCGGGTGGGCGCTTCGGATGATCTGGCCTCCGGGCAGAGCACCTTTATGGTGGAAATGACGGAGGTGGCGAATATTCTGCGGAATGCCACGCCGGCCAGCCTTCTGATTCTGGATGAGATCGGCCGGGGAACCAGCACCTTTGACGGACTGGCCATTGCCTGGGCTGTGATTGAATATATCAGCAACCCGAAAATTCTGGGCGCGAAGACGCTGTTTGCGACCCATTACCACGAGCTTACAGAGCTGGAGGGCTCTCTGCCCGGCGTGAAGAATTATTGTATCGCTGTAAAGGAAAAGGGCGATGACATTGTGTTCCTGCGGAAAATCATCCGGGGCGGGGCGGACAAGAGCTACGGTATCCAGGTGGCGAAGCTGGCCGGTGTTCCCGATCCGGTGATTCAGCGGGCCAAAGAGCTGGTGGAGGAGCTGAGCGCCGCGGATATTTCTGTCAAGCCGAAGGCTGTGCCCATGGAAGCGGAGCCGGATACGGATGTGGATCAGATTTCCCTTTTTGATACTGTGAAGGACGATGATATTATCACGGAGATCCGCGATCTGGATCTGGGCAATATGACGCCCCTGGAGGCGCTGAATACCATTTACCGGCTGCAGAACAAGATTAAGAACAGGTGGTGAGCGGATGAGCAGGATACAGGTACTGGATCAGAAAACCATAGATCAGATCGCGGCGGGCGAGGTCATTGAGCGGCCGGCATCCGTGGTCAAAGAGCTTGTGGAAAATTCCATAGACGCGGGAGCCACGGCCGTCACCGTGGAAATCCGGGACGGAGGCACTTCCCTGATCCGGGTTACGGATAACGGAAGCGGTATCGAACAGGATCAGGTGCCCATAGCATTTCTGCGTCATTCCACCAGCAAGATCCGCGCGGTGGAAGATCTGTTTCATGTGGCCTCTCTGGGATTCCGGGGGGAAGCTCTGTCCAGTATCGCATCCATTGCCATGGTAGAGCTGATCACCAAGACAGCGGACGCCGATCTGGGCGTCCGTTATGTGATTGAGGGCGGGGCAGAGAAAAAACTGGAAGAGACAGCGTCTCCTGACGGAACGACCTTTCTGGTACGCAGTCTCTTCTACAATACGCCAGCCCGCCGGAAATTTCTGAAATCACCCATGACGGAAGCCGGATATGTAAGTGAGCTGGTGGAGCGGCTGGCCCTTTCCCATCCGGATATTTCCTTCCAGTTCATCAGCAACGGGCAGACAAAGCTTCATACCTCCGGAAACCACAACTTGAAAGACGTGATCTATCATATTTACGGCCGTGACGTGGCGGCCAATCTTGCCGAGATCGCCGCGGCCCAGGGGCCTGTGCGCATCACCGGTTATATCGGAAAGCCTGTGATCTCCAGAGGAAACAGGGGCTATGAGAATTATTTTATTAATGGCCGCTATATCCGAAGCAATATTATCGCGAAGGGAATCGAAGAGGGATACCGGACCTTTATGATGCAGCATAAATATCCCTTTACGGCCCTGCACTTTACCATAGACGGAAATCTTCTGGATGTAAATGTGCATCCCACAAAGATGGAGCTGCGCTTTTCCAATCAGGAAGAGCTGTACCGGTTTGTGCGTGATACAGTGCGGCAGGGACTGATGGAGCGGGAGCTGATTCCGGAGGTAAGACTTACGGAAGAGCCGCAGAAGAAGATGGAAGAACCGGGGAAGATGGACGCGGAGCCGTCGGATGTTCCCGTGCCGGGAAAGGCTCCCGCACCGGTGCCACCTGCGCGGCAGGCAGGCCTGGCAAGGGGCGGCCCTGCGCAGCAGGATGCTCCGGCATCAGAAGTTCCCACGCGGCAGAATCCTCCGGCATCAGAAGTTCCCACGCGGCAGAATCCTCCGGCACCGGAGGTTCCCGTGCGGCAGGAGGTTCCGGCGCGGGGCAGTACTTCCCAGGAGCGCAATCTGGAATATTTTATGGCTCAGATGAGAAAAAGAGTCACGGAAGAATTCCGGCAGAAGGAGGAGCAGAAAGAAAAGCTGCGGCGGGAAGAAAAACCGGAAGGGCAGCAGAAGGAAACAGGAGCGGAAGCGCCGCCGCAGGATAAGCCAGAGCCGGACGAAGACCGGCTGCTGCGGGAGAGCGGAAGCTATAAAGCGGAACCGGAGCAGCTCGATCTGTTTGAGCAGCGCCTTCTGAATCCGGCCACAAAATCGGATATCCGCATTATCGGCCAGCTTTTTGATACCTACTGGCTGGTGCAGTT
This sequence comes from uncultured Merdimonas sp., assembly GCA_944375725.1. Taxonomy (GTDB): domain Bacteria; phylum Bacillota; class Clostridia; order Lachnospirales; family Lachnospiraceae; genus Laedolimicola. The sequence continues at coordinate 37,544 of CALWAZ010000120.1, forward strand.
CGAAGATAAGTTTTATATGATTGACCAGCATGCGGCCCATGAAAAGGTGCTGTATGAGCGCACGGTAAAAAGCCTTGCCAGCAAAGAAATTACGTCTCAGATGATAAGTCCGCCGCTGATTCTGACCCTGTCTATGCAGGAGGCAGCCAGGCTTGAGGAATATCAGGATTATTTTAAAGAGCTGGGCTTTGAGATTGAGCCCTTTGGAGGCAGAGAGTACGCAGTCAGCGCGGTGCCGGCCAATCTGTTCGGGCTGGCGGAAAAGGATTTGTTTCTGGAACTGCTGGACAGCCTGGAATATGTCAGCGGAAAAAATACGGAGATGATTCTGGACAAGATTGCGTCCATGTCCTGCAAGGCGGCGGTCAAGGGAAATCAGCGGATGAGCACTGCGGAAGCCCAGGCGCTGATTGAAGAGCTCCTTACCCTTGATAATCCCTATAACTGCCCTCACGGAAGACCGACGATTATCTCCATGACAAAACAGGAGATTGAAAAAAAATTCAAGAGGATTGTATAAGGAGAGAGGTTATGAATCCGACCGTTTCCATTATTATACCGGTCTATAATGCCGAGCCTTATATCCGCCGCTGTGTGGAAAGCATTCTCGGCCAGGAATATACGGATTTTGAGCTGCTTTTGATTGATGATGGAAGCCGGGATGGCTCAGGAGCCATCTGTGACGAATACGGAGAGAAGGACGCGCGGGTCCGCGTGATTCATAAAGGGAACGGAGGCGTGTCCGCGGCGCGCAATCTGGCCATTGACAATGCCAGGGGAACCTATCTGCAGTTTGTGGACAGCGATGACTGGATTACTCCGGATGCCACAAAGCTTCTGGTGCGTACAGCGGAAGAGGAAGACTGTGATCTTGTTATTGCGGATTTTTACCGGGTGGCCGGAGAACGTGTGTCTCCGAAAGGCGACATTGAAGAAGACGGAGTGCTGACAAAGGAGCAGTTTGCGGCTCATATGATGGAAAATCCCGCTGATTTTTATTATGGGGTGCTCTGGAACAAGCTGTACCGCAGAAGCATCATTCAGGAGCACAGGCTCCGCATGAATACAGATATCAGCTGGTGCGAGGATTTTATGTTCAACCTGGAATATATCCGGTACGCAGAAAAGTTCCGCGCGCTCCGTGCCCCGATCTATTATTATGTGAAGCGGAAAGGCTCTCTGGTCAGCCAGGGAAACAGCCTGGCCAAGACCATCCAGATGAAGCTGACGGTTTTTGAGTATTATCACAGCTTTTACCGGGAGGTGCTGGACGAAGAGGAGTATGAAAAAAAGCGCCTGCAGGTGTACCGTTTTCTGATAGACGCGGCCGGCGACGGAAACGTAGGCTTCCTTCTCCTTCCGGGGACTAAGAAGCTGGGAGATGAGCGGGCCGGGGTCAGCGCCGAAGCGATTGCGGGAGAAGGGCTGCTGTCTGAGATCTACCGTGAGCGGAAGCTTCTGGAACGGTATCTGGAGACGGCGGCATTGAAAAATGATCTGACGCTTCAGGAAGCCTTTCTGCTTCTGTGCCTGAGCCATTTCGGGGAAATCGTAAACCGGCGGGAACTGGCGGATTTCGCGGGGACTTCCCGCAGAAGCCTTTCCGTTCTTCTGCAGAGGCTCGCCATGCGCGGGCTGATCCGGCAGGAGGAGCTGCCCGCCCAGAAGCCGGAGGAGAAGGGAAAGAAAAAGAAGAAGGAAAAGCACGGGCAGAGAAAAGCGCAGGATTCAGGGAAAGCAGAGAAGGGAAAGAAGGTACGCATTATCTTTCTTCCCGCGGCAGAGCCTGTTCTGGAGGAGCTTGCCCGCGTGGAACGGGATTTCGATGACGCCAGGTTTGGCGGTTTTGATGAAGAAGAGCTGATTCAGTATACACGGCTGTCGGAAAAAATGAAGAGGAATATGCAGAGAATCCTGTATCCTGGGAGGAATATCTGATGAGCGAAAAGAAGAAAAAGGCATCGAACTGTGAGTTCTGCGGCAATTATGTGTACGATGAGGATTACGGATATTATGTCTGTGAAATGGATCTGGATGAGGATGAAATGAGGCTCTTTATCCAGGGAAGCTTTCATGCCTGTCCCTATTTCCAGTATGGGGATGAATACCGGATCGTGAGAAAACAGATGTAGAGTATCCGATATCCCGGAAGGCAGATGATAAAAAAGATATAAAGATCTTGCTTTTCCTGGAAAAGTAGGGTAAGATAGGGAAATGATAAAAAACAGCATATATGGAAAGCATAAGGGAGTAGTTGGCGCCTCTGGCGTGACAGAATCAACATTCATGGCCTAAAGCCTGGTTTTGTTTGAAACAGCGAGACTTATCTGCAGGAAAATTCTTGTGGATAAGTCTTTTTTGTTACCACCTGCCCTGGGGCAGAAGACGGTCCTTTTGCGGAAGCGGGGAAATATACGGAATACAGAAAAAATGAGGAAAGAAAATACAGAAGGGAGGAGCAGATATGGAACGCAGGGGGAACGAAAGAAAGCCTGTCCACCGGCCGCCGCCGGTTTTGCTTACATAAGAGGGCAAATGTTGGACAAAATGGATAATAAATGATATGATACAAGCTGTACGCGGCTGCTGCGAAAAGATTGCGCGCGCAAGCGGAAGAAAGGCAGCAGACGACAGAAGAAAACGAGGCGTGAAAACGTCCGGATAGGAGGAAATGTGAAAGAATATCTGGAAAGCGTGGAAGAAGTATTGAAGGAGCAGAATTCTTCTGAGGAAGGCTTAAGCTCCCAGGAGGCCGAAAAAAGGCTTGCTGAATTTGGAAGAAACCGCCTGGAAGAAGGGAAAAAGGATTCCCTGCTGAAGCGGTTCTTAAATGAGCTGGCAGACCCGATGATCATTATTTTGATTGTGGCGGCTGTCATTTCCGGTATCACAGCGGCTTATGAGGGAGAGTCCTTCGCGGATGTCATCATTATCATGGCCGTGGTTATTATCAACGCGGTTCTCGGCGTGGTGCAGGAGAGCAAAGCTGAAGCCGCCATTGCGGCTCTGCAGGAGATTGCGGCGGCAACCAGCAGAGTGATGCGTGACGGAAAGGTTGTTACTTTAAAGAGTGAAGAGCTGGTGCCCGGCGATGTGGTTCTGCTGGAGGCGGGAGACGCGGTTCCGGCGGATGGCCGTATCATTGAATGCGCCAGCATGAAGATTGAGGAGGCGGCCCTGACCGGAGAGTCTGTTCCGGTCAATAAGCTGGTAGGGCTGCTGCAGCTGGACGGACAGAAGGATGTTCCCCTGGGAGACCGCAAAAACATGGTCTATATGGGTTCTACTGTGGTATATGGCCGCGGCAAGGCTGTCATTACCGGAACCGGTATGAATACGGAGATGGGCAAGATTGCCTCTGCTCTGGCGCAGGCTCAGGACGAGGAAACTCCGCTGCAGCTGAAGCTGAATCAGCTCAGCAAGATCCTCACGGTGCTGGTAGTGGGCATCTGTATTGTGATTTTCGCGGTAGGGCTTTTGAGATCCGGTATCAGCGGAGACGCGATTCTGGATACCTTCATGGTAGCTGTATCCCTGGCAGTAGCGGCGATTCCCGAAGGACTGGCAGCCGTGGTAACCATTGTGCTTTCCATCGGCGTGACGAATATGTCCAGGCGCAACGCGATTATTCGAAAGCTGACCGCAGTGGAGACACTGGGATGTACCCAGATTATCTGTTCTGATAAGACTGGTACGCTGACCCAGAATAAGATGACGGTCGTAGAGCATGTGGCTGAGGATGAGAAAGAGCTTGAGATTGGCATGGCCCTCTGTTCTGACGCGGAATGGGACGCGGAGGCAGGCCAGGCGGTCGGCGAGCCTACCGAGTGCGCCCTTGTTAATGACGCGGCGAAAAACGGCTATGAGAAGACCCAGCTCAAGGAAGAATATCCCCGCGTGGGCGAGGCTCCCTTTGATTCTATGCGTAAGATGATGTCTACGGTTCATCAGACAAAGGATGGAAAAGTCGTCCAGTATACCAAGGGAGCGCCGGACGAGGTGCTGAAGCGCTGTACTCATGTGATGAAGGATGGACAGCCGGTGCCGATGACAGAGGAGATCAAAGCCTCTATCCTGGCTTCCAATAAAGCTATGGCCGATAAGGCGCTGCGCGTGCTTTGCTGCGCGAGAAGAGACTGGGACGCGGTTCCGGAAAATACGGAGCCGGAAGCTCTGGAGCAGGATCTGACTTACCTGGGGCTTTCCGGTATGATCGATCCGGTCCGCCCGGAGGTAAAGGCCGCGATCGTGGAATGCCGCGAGGCGGGCATCCGTCCGATTATGATCACCGGAGACCACAAGGATACAGCGGTAGCCATCGGTATGGAGCTCGGAATTATCACAAGCCCTGATCAGGCTATTACCGGCGCGCAGCTGGATGAGATGAGCGATGAGGAATTCAACCGCCGGATTGAAGAGTTTTCCGTATATGCCCGTGTACAGCCCGAGCATAAGGTGCGTATTGTCAAGGGCTGGAAGGCGAAGGGCATGATTACTGCCATGACCGGCGACGGTGTCAATGACGCGCCTTCCATCAAGAGCGCGGATATCGGTATCGGCATGGGTATTACAGGAACTGACGTTACCAAGAATGTGGCGGATATGGTTCTGGCGGACGACAACTTTGCCACCATCGTATCTGCGGTAGAGGAAGGACGCCGGATTTACGCAAATATCCGTAAGGCGATTCAGTTCCTTCTGGCTTCCAACCTGGCCGAGGTGCTGGCGATTTTCTTCGCGACCCTGATTGGCTTTACGATTCTGGAGCCGGTGCACCTGCTCTGGATCAACCTGATCACAGACTGCTTCCCGGCGCTGGCTCTTGGTATGGAGAAGAGCGAGGCGGATATCATGAAGCGTAAGCCCCGCGATCCGAAGGAAGGCATTTTTGCCGGCGGCATGGGATTTGACGTATTTTTCCAGGGACTGATTGTAACAGCGCTTGTAATGGTATCCTATCTGCTGGGCCACTACATTGAAAGCGGCGTCTGGGAGTTTGTAAACAGCCCGGACGGTACGACGATGGCGTTCCTGACTCTGTCCATGGTGGAAATCTGCCATTCTCTGAATATGAGAAGCCGCCGCGGTTCTATCTTTAAGCTGACGAATCACAACTGGTTCCTCTATGGAGCGATGATTGTATCTCTGATTCTGACAACAGTGGTAATCGAGGTTCCGTTTATTGCAAACGCGTTCCAGTTCACACCGATTGATCTGGAAGAGTACGCGATTGCTCTGGGACTTGCGATTGTCATCATTCCGATTATGGAGGTTGTGAAGGCAGTGCAGAGAAAGGTTGAGAAAGCAGCGTAACAGACTGGTGAATTTTTCAAAACAGATATAAAAAGAAATGCCGCTCCGGCATCCGAAAAGGATGAGGGAGCGGCATTTCTGCGTGTATTTCAGAAAAAACGGCTGATTTTCTGATACCTGCTGGCGCGTGTCAGAGTTTCGCTCAAAGCGCAGAGCTTGTCCGCGGCGCAGAGAATCATGCTTTCCGGGCAGGCGGGCGGTATCAGATTCAAGGGAAACATATGGCGCAGAATCATATCCCTTTCAATTTCTCCCAGAGCAAAATCCCGGGACGCATTTTCAAAGGCCCGCCTTGCGTGGAAGAAACCGTGGAGGCGGTGGCTCCTGTCGGGAATATGCCAGTCGTAGAGAAAATAATCGTGCAGGAGGGCGCCCCGAATCAGGGCCCTTTCATTCAGCTGGATTCCGAGCCGGACCCGAAGAATCCTGGCGATCCGGATGCAGGTACAGGCTGCCGCGACAGAATGAGTGAAGACAGACACTTTCCCATGCTGCAGAAACTGCTTTTCGGACTGCATGTTAGGAGAAAAGAGTATGTCAGCCCCATGTTTTAACAGGATTTTGCGGTATATGGATTCATTCATTATCTGGATGCTCCTTATTTTTTATTTTTACAGAGCGCAGAGAGCGCATTTTCCAAACTGTTTATGGATTCCACAGCTTATGGATCTCATGCAGCACCCGGACGGCCCGGACCGTCATTTCTTCTGTCATAACCGGGCTTTCCACAAGCCCCTGACGGATACACTGCTCCGCGTGCATGACTTCATACATCAGCTCATATTCGCAGGGCTCCTCCAGAACTACAGGTTCCCGGGCCCGATCCTTATAATGAAGCAGGGCCTTTCTTGCTTTCCAGTAATCCGGAATCTCAATATATCCTTTTTCCCCGTAAAGATATCCGGTATGGATGGTATCGGAACGGATGCTGGTCTTATTGGTATAAAGAGTGTCATTTTCCATGCGGACAATCATGGAGAACTGATCCTCCACGCCGCTTCTGCTCCGGGTACAGAGCCCGGTCCAATCTGCGGCGTAGCAGTCCAGAAGATACTGCATAAGCTCCAGGCTGTAGCCGGCATTTCCGTAAAGTGGCCCGCCGCCCTTTGCCGCGTCGAAAAACCAGCCGTTGTATCCGGGATCAAAAGAACTGGAAAAATCAGCCATGGTAATACGTCCGAAGGCTCCGTTCTGAATCAGGTTTTTCAGTTTCTGCATAACCGGGAGAAAGACTACCTTCTGCATTTCCATCAGAAACAGGCCTTTCTTCCGGGCCAGCGAAAACAGTTCTTCCGCCTGTGAGGGGTCCAGGGTAAAGGGCTTTTCGCAGAGTACGTGCCTGCCGGCCTCCAGAGCCAGCTTCGCGTAATGATAGTGTCTGCTGTTTATCATGGCGATGTAGATGATATCTGCCTCTTTGGACTCTATCAGTTCCTCATAGCTTCCGAATGCCTTTGGAATGTTCCAGAGCAGGGCTTTCTGCCGGGCATTTTCAGGATTGCGGGAGGCTATGGCGGAGATCGTGCAGCCCTCTCCGGGAAGGGCCGTGGATTCGGCGGCGCGTACCGCGCCGATCAGCCGGGGGACTATGGAGGCAGTACTCAAAATTCCGATGCGTAGTTTCATGAAAGATTCCTTTCTGGAAGAGGCTTCCGATCTTTAAGGTCCGGAGGCTGCTGCCTGAAGAGCCGGCCCCCATTCTGTGTTACCCTTACAGAATAGAAAAAATTATGGAATGCGTCAAGACATATCTGCCGGCGGCGGAATTCCGCGCTGAAACAGCCCTTCTCCAGGACCTTCTATAAGCACGGCAACCGAATACCGATTAGAATATATTATAAGATTCCGCCGCGGCCGCCTTGCTTTTCCAAAAATCTTAGTATATAATTTTCACGTAACAGCGTCTCGGAAAGACGCCAGACTATGAACAAAATCAGAAA
>CALWAZ010000121.1 GCA_944375725.1 uncultured Merdimonas sp.
TATTGTAATCATCATCCAGCGTCATCTGGCTGACGGCTTTTCCCTTCTGCCGGATCATATGAATGGTTTTGCGGACAAGCTCCACAACACACACCTGCTTTCCTCTTTCCTTTCTACAGTCTATGCGGCTTCTCACTGAAATACCACAGGTTTATCCAGATACTCGGTCTTCACCACCAGATAGGGATAACTGGCTGTCTCTGCCACCGTTTCCGAAGAATCAGGGCCGATCAGGCTGGTGTCAAAGTAAATGGCGTTTTCCGACAGATACAGCTCATTTACAGCGATACTGTACCCTCCTGTGGCCTGTTCTCCGTACCCGACGCAGAGATACAGGCTTCCCTCCGACTCGTAGGTAAGCTTGAAGCTCTCTTTTTTCTTCTCCTCCACAATCTCTTTCAGCTCCTCCGGGAGCTCTTTGTCCGCCGCAATCGTATATTCCAGATCCCGCAGCTTCTCCGTCTCATTTTTCTGGATGCTGCATCCTGACAGAAAGATCAGAATGATTCCGATGAGAAATACCCGTTTCCACATATGCGTATGCTGTCCTTTCCCTGTTTCCTGTTTATTCTATATCTATGGATTCCATTTTGGGAAAATACCCTTAATATCCTTGTTTTTTGTATCTGACTTTATTATAATGTGGTAAGGCGGAAAAGGCGCCGGAGACGGCCGGAAATACTGGTTACAGAAGAAATCCGCCCTCAAGGAGGAGCGATATGCGTTTACAAACATCTGCCGACGGTTCTGTCAATTACAGATACAGCGGCATTCTGGTTCACCCCACTTCCTTTCCCTCTCCCTACGGGATCGGGGACTTCGGAAAAGGGGCTTATGACTTTATAGATTTTCTGGAGGCGGCAGGACAGCATCTGTGGCAGATTCTTCCGCTGAATCCTATTACCTCCTACGGAAATTCTCCCTATCAGGGCTACTCTGTCTTTGCGGGAGAGCCGCTCCTGATCAGCCCTGACCTTTTAAAGGAGCAGGGACTTCTGACTGAGGAGGATCTGAAAGAGATTCCCGATTTTGATCCGGTCCGCGTGGATTATGACGCGGTCCGTGAATACAAATATCCCCTGTTCCGGAAGGCATACCAGGCTTTTCTGGAGGGAAATGACACAGGGCTTCAGGAGGTGTACGATGCCTTCTGCACCTCCAATGAAGACTGGCTGGAGGACTACTGCCTCTTCATGGCTCTGAAGGAGGAGCAGGAGGGCCTGTCCTGGACCAAATGGCCGGAAAGCCTGCGCAGCCTCACAGAGGAAAAACGCGCGTACTGGAAAGAAAAGCTGGAGGATAAAATCGGCTATCACGCTTTTCTGCAGTTCTGCTTCTATTTTCAGTGGATGTCCTTAAAAGAGTATGCCAATGACCGGGGAATCGCCATCATCGGCGACATCCCGATTTTCGTGTCTCCGGACGGAGCGGATGTCTGGGCCAACCGGGAGCTGTTCCAGGTGGATGAAAAGGGGTATCCCTCTTCCGTAGCCGGAGTTCCGCCCGACTATTTCAGCGCCACCGGCCAGAAATGGGGCAACCCTCTGTATGACTGGAAAGCCCATAAGAAACAGGGCTACCGCTGGTGGATTGCCCGTGTGCGCCATCTGCTGGAGCAGGCGGATTATGTACGGATCGATCATTTCCGCGGTTTTGAGTCCTACTGGGAAGTGCCCGCGGACGCGGAAAACGCCATCACCGGCGTATGGCGCAAGGGACCGGGCGAAGAACTGTTCCGGGCCATCCACAGCGCTCTGGGCGAGGATCTCCCGATTTTCGCTGAAGATCTGGGCCTGATCACCCCGGAGGTGGTAAAGCTCCGGGATTCCCTCGGTTTTCCGGGCATGCGCGTGCTGCAGTTTGCCTTTGACGGCGGGGAAAGCACCTTCCTGCCCCATCAGTTCGACACCCGCAACTGCATCTGCTACACCGGCACCCATGACAATAATACCACCGCCGGCTGGTACAACAGCGCTTCGGAATATTCCAGAGACAAGGTCCGCCGTTATATGAACACAGACGCTTCCAGCATCAGCTGGGATTTCATCCGCACCTGCCTGGGCAGCATTGCCCGCTATGCCATTTTCCCTGTTCAGGATGTGCTGAAGCTGGGCGAAGAGGGACGCATGAACGTGCCTGGCACCGCAGACGGAAACTGGGCGTGGCGTTATCAGAAGGGTGATCTGAATTCCGGTATGGCCCAGGGACTGCGCCAGATGACGGAATTATTCGGAAGATAGGAGAAAAATATGATTCGTACCATCATTATTGTACTGTTTGTTCTGATCTATCTGATTCTGGGCATTCCGGTGCTTCTGGTTGAGACAGTTATCGGGAAATTCAACCGCCGGGCAAAGGATTACAGCTGTCTGCGGCTGGTACAGGCGGCTTTCAAGCTGATCATGTTTGCCACCGGCGTGAAGCTTACCGTCATCGGTGAGGAAAACGTGCCAAAGGACAGAGCGGTTCTGTATGTGGGCAACCACAGAAGCTATTTTGATGTGGTCATGACCTATGCCCGCTGCCCCCGCCTGACCGGATATGTGGCCAAGGTGGAAATGCTGCGCTATCCTCTGCTCCGCGACTGGATGAAGGCTCTCTACTGCCTTTTCCTGGACCGGAACGATATCAAGCAGGGATTAAAAACGATTCTGCAGGGAATTGAATATATTAAAAATGGGATTTCCATCTGCATTTTCCCGGAAGGAACCAGAAACCATTCCGATGTCATGCTTCCCTTCAAGGAAGGCAGTATGAAGATCGCGGAAAAGACAGGCTGTCCCATCATTCCCATGGCGATCACCAATTCCGCGGAGATTTTTGAGGATCATATCCCCTTTGTCCACCGCTGCCATGTGATTCTGGAATACGGGGCTCCCATTATGCCCGGAGATTTTTCCAAAAAGGATCAGAAACACCTGGGCGCCTATGCCCAGCAGAAGATTCAGGAAATGCTGGATAAAAACAAAGCATTGTTATAAGTATTATAATTCCGGCAGGCGGTTTGGCGCCTGCCCCCATCAACCCATATTGAGGAGGCTGTTATGAAAATTGTAGTATTGGCCGGCGGAACCAGCACGGAGCGGGATGTGTCCTTAAGCTCCGGAAGCAAGATCTACCGCGCCTTAAAAACAAAAGGCCATCAGGTGATTCT
>CALWAZ010000122.1 GCA_944375725.1 uncultured Merdimonas sp.
AGCAGCAGGTGATCATCACATTTTCCTGATTCATCCATCCTTTCATGATAGAGCCGCCCTGGAGTCCAGTATAGATATATCTGGAGATGGCGTCCCATGCCTCTGAACAATGGGGCATTTTGGGACCGCCGGCCACCGTGTCAGGGTCGCTGTCGGTTTTCACCAGAGTATTCAGTCCCAGGTGCCAGAAATCGTCTTTTTCGCCGTCTCGTTCAAAGATAAACTCGTCTCCGGCATGATAGCACGGACACGGACCGGCTTTTGGATCAGCGCAGTACTGCTCCTGCAGCTGGGGATACAGTTTTGTGTCGAGGACGGTAACTTTCACCTTATGTTTCATCTTGTTTCGATCTCCTTTCTGATCATGCAAATCGTGAAAACTTTTGCCACAGTCCCCGTCATAGCAACCCTGTCTCTTTCATGTTATACTGAAAGAAGAAAACAGAAGACGAGGGAGATTTATGCTGATTCCACGATATTATTTTGCGGATGATTTCCGCGATTTTTACGATTATTTTTTATCCGTCCCTCATCGGGAAAGGATTTTCCCTAAAGGGGAACATCTCTGGCGGGCAGGGGAACCCCATAAAAATATTTACTACATCATTTCCGGGACGGAAATCCATTTTGCAGTCCATGAAAACGGACATCGAAAGATTATCAGCTTCCACGGGCCAGGAACGGTGTTTCCTGGTTACCATCGGATGGATTATCGTATTGAGCTTTCCCTGGAAACCGTGGCCATGTCGGAGATGAGAGTGCTGGAATTTTCTGTGGATCAATTTTCAAACATGTTTGAGGAGAATACTGCTCTTGGGCAGCAGGTGGTTAACTGGTATTCCATGTATGTAAATCTCCTGCTGTTTGAAAACATTCACCAGGAATTTAACCCCTCACAGATCAGGCTCTGCAATCTGCTGTATCTGCTGAGTCTTGGCCAGCCGGCCAATTCCGGCCTGCAGATTGAGATGACTCAGGAAGAGCTTGCCGATATTCTGGGAATGAGCCGTGTCCAGATTACCCGTGAACTCACCGCCCTTCGGGCAGAAGGAATTCTTGCAACGAAGCGGGGCAGGCTTTTGATTATCGATTTGCCGAAGCTTGCGGCGCTGTGTTCAGCGGAAACCGTATGATCAGGTGCTCGGGTAGATTATAATTGATTTTCCACGCTGCGTCTGCTTCTGATGAAGCATTAGCGTCAGTGTACAGGGGATTTTTGGAGGGAAAAGCCGACAAAAGGGCAGATATACTTTTTTCTCATTCCATGGTATAATTTGCCTATTCAGCAGAAGAGAAACTGGGAAAGGCAAGGAACCTTATGCTATTTGATATTATTCCGGAAAATTTTTTCAGACCCTTGGCGGCTCCGGGGAAAATTGTATACTGGGAATGCATCTGCCGCTTGTTTTCCGTAACCAGCAAACAGCTTTCTTTTGGTGTGGAAAGAGATGTGCTGGTGGATGAACTGCAGTATTATTTTGAATCTGCCATGTCCGCGGATATTCCGGAGGAAGAACTGGAAGAGGCGGGGAGCATGACCAGCCGTGACAAAGCGAATTTTATGCTTCGCAGGCTGGAAAACTACGGCTGGATTTACATTGATGTGGATTACAGCTATGTGCAGCGGGTAAATTTCCGGGATTATGCCATCCAGATTATCAAATCCCTGATGGCCGTATCGGAAGAGCGGAGAGCAGAATACCAGGGATATATTTACACCATTTATAATCTGGCAAGAGCCTCCGGAACCAATCCCGGCCTTGGCCTTCTGCAGATCGTGGAGAACATGGACGCCCTGATTACCGGATTAAAGAGCCTGAACGCAAACATCAAGCGGTACATCGATGAACTGACAAAGCACAGCACCGTAGCAGAGATTATGGACGCTTTGCTGAATGATTATTATACCAATGTGGTGGACAAGGCCTACCACAGGCTGCTGACTTCGGATAATGTGGCAAAGTTCAGGCCGGAAATCATCGAACGGCTGGAGGCCAACAGCAGAAGTGAACATTTTTTGAAGGCGGCGGCAGAAGAGATTTCTGAATTAAGGGAGATTTCTCCGGAAGAGGCAAGGGAGCTTGTGCTGGAGCTTCTTCATGAGGTGATCGACGCATTCCGAAGCATGGATGAGATTCTGGATGAAATTAATAAGAAAAATACACGGTACCAGAGAGCAGCCATCAACCGGGCCCGATTCCTGCTTTCCAGCAGCGAGGACATCAGAGGGCAGCTGAAGGAGATCCTGACCTTCATGAATGAACGGATTCAGGAGCAGAATATTGATTACAGCGCGGTTTATGAATTAGAGGAGACGGACCGGTTAATTAAAATATTTTCCTGGGATTATCTGGACATGGATTCCCTTTACGCGCCGGTAGAAGGAAAAAAGGAGTTTGTGCCTCAGGATGCGCAGCTGATCATCCCCGATGAAGAAGCCCGCCAGGAAAAGCGGCGGCAGATGCGGTTAAAGCTTGAACAGACCCTGAGTCCGGAAAAGATAGAGGCTTATGTGAAGGAGCAGCTGGGGGACAGAAAACGAATGCTTGCCTCGGAGCTGCCCCTTTCTGAAGGGGACACCTTCATTAAGATGATCTACATCCGCTTATACGGTCAGAGAAAGCGAGTGGCTTATCGACTGGAAATGAGAGACACGGTGGAAAAGGACGGATTCCGGTTCCGGGATTTTGTGATTGTAAAGAGGGAAGGATAATGGAATTATTTGAGGGAATGCTCCAGAAGGACAAAGACGAATTTCGGAGAGTATGCAATAAATTAATGAGCACCTGTTTTATCTGCCGACAGAATGCAGATACGAAAAGCGAATATTATTTTATCCTCCGCCAGAAGCCGGTGTTTGTCCGCTACCTGGATGTGCTGGGATATACTTTGGAAATCAACGAGGAGTACGGCGTGATTCAGCTGGTGAACCGGGAGAATTATAACCATCTGCATCTTAAACTGTATGAATCCATCATTCTGCTGATTCTGCGGATCCTCTATGATGAAAAGAAAAGAGAACTGTCCCTGTCAGACGTGGTCATCAATGTGGGAGATATCCAGGAGAAGTATTTATCCCTGAAGATCAGGGAAAAGCAGATTGATAAAACCACTATGAACAATGCCTTAAGGCTGTTTAAGCGTTATAATCTGGTGGCTCTTCTGGATAAGGATTTGTGGAAAGAGGAATCCCGGATTGTGATTTACGATTCCATTCTGATGGCCGTGCGGGTAGAAGAGATTAAACGGGTTTACGAGATGATTACACTCTACCGAAAAGGAGGAGCAGGGAATGAAGATACTGAAGAAAGTACGGCTGATTAACTGGCACAGATTTCAGGATGAGACCATTGAATTTGCAGAATCTGTCCTGCTTTCCGGAGAAAATGGCGCAGGGAAGTCCACTATTCTGGATGCTATTCAGTTTGTCATTACCTGCTCCAAGGCAAATTTTAATAAGGCGGCCCATGAAAAGGGAAAGCGAAACTTAAACAGCTACATCCGCTGCAAAACGGGACGGGAGGACAGGCCTTATGAGCGGACCGGTTCCCTGTCCGCTCATATTGCTCTGGAGTTTTTCGATGAGGCCAGGAAGCGGCCTTTTATCGTGGGCGCGGTAATGGATTCAGCTTCAGAAGAGAAAGAGCCTAATGCGGCATGGTACCTGATGGAAAATAAAGAGATATCGGATGATCTGTTTAAAACCGGCAGGCAGATTAAGAGTATTTCTGCGTTCCGGGCAACCAACAAAGGGATCACTACCTTTGCCGCCACTGCTACTGAGGCGAAAAAGATGATGCTGAATCGGTTCGGCCGCCTGGAGGATAAATTCTTTTCCCTGATTCCCAAGGCCCTGGCTTTTAAGCCTATCCATGACATTAAGGATTTTGTGTATTCTTACGTTTTAGACGAAAAGGATGTGAATATCGATGCCTTAAAGGAGAACGTGCGCAGCTACCAGGATCTGGAACGGATGCTTCAGGATGTAAAGCAGCGGATCGGGGAACTGGACCACATCTGCACGAAGGAACATGAGGTGGAAAATTACCTGCGGATCGACCGGTACCAGGAATACTATATTTCCCGTGCAGGCAAGGAGCTGACTGAACAGGAAATGGAGAAGGCGGAAGGGAATATCCGCTATGAGGAGCTGCAGGGCAGGGAACTGCAGAAGAGCCGGGAGGAGTTAAAGCAGGCCAGAGACAACAAGGAGCAGATGATCCAGGATCTGACAATGGAATTAAACAGTGATACCGAATATCAGGCATTCCGTCAGCTGGAAAGAACGGAGCATGAATTAAAAGAGCAGATTAAAAACGATAAATCGGAAGTGAAAGACTTAAAAAAGGCAGTTTCCGCCGCCTTATCCAATGTGGAAAAGCTGTTGAGAGTAAAGGATGTGGATGGCTGCGTTGCCGAATACCAGAAGGCCCTGGAGACTCTGGAGGAATGCGGCAGTCTGGTACAGGTGCTGTCCTGCTTAGAAAAGGTGATTGCTTATAAAAAGCGGATGTATGACAAAGTGCAGGAAAGAATAGCGGAACTGAATGTGGAAATCCGCAGCCAGGAAGAAAAGAAGCTGGAGCTGGATCACCAGATTCAGGAACTGGAAGCCAAACGCCTGTTCTACCCGCCTTCTGTGATCAAGCTGCAGACGGCCATCCGGGAGCAGTTTCGCAGGCTGAACCGGAAGGGCGAGACCAGGATTCTTTGCGAGCTTTTGGAGATCAGCGACGCTCGCTGGCAGAACGCGGTGGAAGGCTTTTTAAATACCCAGAGATTTTACCTGCTGGCAGAGTCGGAAGATTTCGATGTGGCCTTAAGCGTTTATGACCGGCTGCGGGGAAAGGGAGAGGTTTTCGGCGTCGGACTGATTAACACAGGGAAGCTGGAAGGCTATGAGGAGTGTCCCGGGGGAACCCTGGCAGAGGTGGTCACATCGAAAAACATATGGGCCAGAAGATATATCAATATGATCCTGGGAAAAGTGCAGCGCTGTGAACGGTATCAGGATCTGAAGAAATATTCCGTCTCCATCACCATGGAGTGTATGCGCTACCAGAACCATGTGGTAAGCGCTATCCGGCCGGAGATCTACGAAACCCCCTATATCGGCGCCGATGCCTATAAAAAGCAGCTGGAGCAGTGCAGAGAGAAGCGGGCGGAGCTGGAAGGCAGGCTGAAGGAATTCCGGGAAAGAAGGGAGAACCTGCGGTTTGTAGTGGATCCTCTTTCCACAACGGAAGATATTGAGGTGAAGTACCGCTTAAAATCCCTGGAAAATCTGCGCAGCCATGAGCGGGCGCTGAAGGACTGCAGAGCGGAGATGAAGCGCCTGGAGGCCAGCCAGACCATGATTCAGAAGAGAATCCGTCTCCAGGAGATGCAGAATGAACGAAAGCAGATAGAGGATCGGATCGATGAGGTTATCCGGGAAATCGGACGGATTGAAGAACGGATAAAACAATATCAGGAAACTCTTCGGCAGATGAGGGGTCAGCTGGCAGACGAGACGGCAGAGCTGGCTTTGCTGGCGGACCGGCTGAAGGAAGAGTTTGTTTCCTGCGAGAAAGAGTACCTTCGTCAGATTGACCGGACAGATTTGCCGCGGTTTATCGCCAATTTCCAGCGGGCCAGAAAGGCGAACTGGACGTTAAAAGAAAAGGCGGAGGGAGAAATGACAAGCGCCATGGGCGCCTATAAGATCGCTCACGATTTCGGCGCGGCGGAAACCATGGCCGGCTTTCCCGAGTATCTGGCCGAGTATCATAAACTGAAAAACTCCCAGCTTCTGGAATATGAAGAGAAAGTTTATCAGGCTAGAAAGGCTGCCGAGGAGGAATTCAGAGAGCAGTTTCTGTCGAAGCTTCAGGAGAATATCAAGCAGGCCCAGGGAGAATTTAAGGAGCTGAACCGCGCCCTGAAGGACATTCACTTCAGTAAGGAACAGTACGAATTTATTTACGAGCCCAGCGGCAGGCTGAAGAAATTCTATCAGATGATCATGTCTGATTTTAATGTGATGCAGGGGGCGTCCATCTTCAGCGGGGTGTTTAATGAGACCCATAAGGAAGTGATCGATGAGCTGTTTGAAAAGCTGACCCTGGATGATGATTCCAGTTCAAAAACCCTGGAAGAGTATACGGACTACCGCACCTATATGGATTATGACATCAAAATCAGTAATGAGGACGGCGGCTTTATGCTCTACTCCAAAGTCAGCCAGGAAAAGAGCGGGGGCGAGACCCAGACGCCATTTTACATTACGATTGCGGCTTCCTTTATGCAGCTTTATCGAAACAGCATCGGCGGAGATTCCATCGGGCTGGTGATGATGGATGAGGCCTTTAACAATATGGATGATGAACGGATCGCAGGGGTTCTTTCCTTTATGCGCAGTTCCAGCCTGCAGCTGATCATTGCCGCGCCGCCGGATAAGATTCAGTATATCGGGCCTTACATGAAGAAAGTGCTGCTGGTGCTTCAGGAAGATAAACTCAGCTATGTGGAGGACTTTACCAATGAAGCGGTACGATGAAAAGATCCTTGGCTCTCTTCTGGACCGGTATGAAAGAAGCTTGCTGTATGCAGGGAAGAATAAAGTAAACCGGGCGGTTTCCATGCCGGTTTCCCCAAAGACCCTTCCGGAGTATTTCGATGAATCGGCGCTGCAGTATGAGGTGATTCATCAGCAGCTGGAGAAGCTGGAAGCAGAGGGATATGTTCGTTTGCTGTGGAAAAATAAAAAGAAGGGCCATATCCTGGAAAAATGTGAATTGAATCTGGATCATCTGGAAGATGCCTATGGGTTTCTGCGCAGAAAGCCGAAAACCGTAAAAGAGCAGGAGATCCTGAATATCTGCGGTGACTACCAGGGAAAAGCGGAAGAGCTGGACCGGTTTTTCGCGTGGATTCAGCAGCGGATCCGGGATGGAGAGAGCATTCAGAAATACGCAGATATGGATGCTCCCCAGGATTTTGAACAGCTGTGCCGTCTGGTCCTCAGCATCCTGACCAATGATTCCGAATGCTTTCTGCGCCAGTTTTCTATCCGGCATTTCCACGATTCCAAGCTTGCGGAAAAGGAAATTGCCAGGGCTGTTCATATCATTGCTGAATTTTCGGAGGGAGAGAGGTTTGCAGGGCTGGAGACGGAAGAGATTCTGGCGGAATATAATATTTACCGGAATCCCTCATGGCTGATGATGAAGGGGAATGTGAAAGCGCAGATACTGGGGGAAGCTTCGCCCATGGAGATTGACCTTCGTTCCTTTCCAGGAGGCCTGGGAATCTCCAATCAGGACATTGAACAGATCGGATGGGTTCCGAATTCACCGGTTGATCAGGTGGTGACTGTGGAAAATCTTACCTCATTTCATCAGTGGAAGGTGGAAAAAGACCGGCCTATACTCTGCATTTACCTGGGCGGCTACCATAATCAGGTGAAGCGCCTGTTTCTGCAGAAGCTGCATGAAGCCTGGCCGGATGCGGAATACCGTCATTTCGGAGATATTGACTGCGGAGGCTTCCGGATCTGGAAGGACCTGTGCGTAAAAACAGGAATTCCTTTTAAGACTCTTTATATGGATCTGGAGACCTACGACCGGTATTCCTCATGGGGACGGAAGCTGACAGAGCAGGATAAAAAGACTCTTTGCGGGATGATGGATGATCCCTTTTTCCATGAGCAGAGGGAGCTGTTTGCGAGGATGCTCAAGGTGGGGATGAAGGTGGAGCAGGAGTGCATTGAGTAGGCCGGCGGCGGGGAAAACTAAGGCGGAATCCCGGCTGAAGGAAAAAAGTTCACGGTTATGGCGTGATTTCCCGGGATTTTCTCAGGTATTTTCCCCTTTCTGATCAAAGCAGAACACAGGAAGTTTATTAAACTGTTTTGCAATAGTGCCCACCAGTAATGCGGCGGCTACGGTACCCTCCCGGACGCCCTGGAGATGTCCGGTAAAAACTAAAGATAAAATACATGCGATGACCACCAGCGTCACATCGAATCCTACCTTCATATGACCGAATTTAACGGGCAGCACTTTACAGATGGCAAGCACAA
>CALWAZ010000123.1 GCA_944375725.1 uncultured Merdimonas sp.
GATCCGGCAGGGTTCCCCTGACGCGGTTTTTGTTTTATAATAACAGGAAAGGAAGGCTCTGCGGCGTATTGGTTTGACAAAGAAAGGTTAGTGGCTCTTCATAGAAAAATAAAATCACGAGGTGTTGGATTATGGACTACAAGAAAGCTCAGAACTATTGGAAAGAGAAAGCAGCTGCCTCAGTCAAGATGGAAGCGGCGGCACTCAAGGAGAAAATTGTGGAATATATGTCTGCATTGCGATTTTCGATAAGTATGCCGGCTTCGGCAGCCTGAAAGGGCTTCAGGTGATGGGAACTGCAGGCATTGTGGAGCCGTTTTCGGATGAGTACAACGCTCACGCGGCAGTAAAGAAAATCCCGCTTGCAGCACTTCAGAAATTGAATCCGCCGATGAACCTGCTCAAAATCCGGCCGGTCAGCGCTGATTTCCTGAATTCTGATTTTAAGCAGGATGGATTTGATTCCAGACAGCACTTGGAATTTCGATGACTGCGGGATCGAGGAGAGAGAATGGAGGGTATGTACTACCATTTGTGGATGTGCTGTTTTGCGTGATGCCGCCGTACCGGACCGGAAAAGGGGGTAGGACTTGCTGTGGGCACAGTGGTAAGAAGAGGATACGCGCCTGGCGATGAAAAAGAATTTGGAGAGCAGGCGGCAGAGCTGCTGCACCTGGCGGGGAAAGATTTGGCGTATCTTTTAAATCAGGGATATGCCATCAAGGGAGCGTCCGCTTTTGTTGGAAATCATTATCAGCTGTCCGAGAGGCAGAGACTGGCGCTGGTGAGAGGCATTTCTTCAGAAGAAAGTATTAAGAAGAGAAAAGCCAGGGAACTCCAGAATATATCTGCCGGGAGCATTGTCCATATTGACGGGTTTAATACGATTATTACCCTGGAGACAGCCCTGTCAGGCTCTGTGCTGCTGCGTTGTATGGATGGAACTATCCGCGATCTGGCAGGACTGCGGGGTACTTACCGGCTGATAGATAAGACGGACAGGGCAATCCGGATGATTGGAGAGACTTTGGAAAAATATCAGGCAGGAAAAGCTGTGTTTTATCTGGATTCTCCAGTGTCAAATTCGGGAAGACTGAAACAGAGACTTCTGGAACTGCTGGAAGGCTTTGAATTTGAAACGGAAGCAGAGATCATGCATGATGTGGATACGGTTTTGAAAAGGCTGGACCATGTGGTGACGAGTGATGCGATTATTCTGGATGAGTGCGGAAGCTGGTTTAATCTGAATGCGGTAATTATCCGGGAGAAAATAGGAAAGTATCCTTTTGTGGATTTTCCAGGCGTATATACTTTTTGCTAAGGGAGGGAATACCTGTGTATTATATCATGAGCTTTATCAGAAAACTGGCATCTTGGATGCTCCTGGTTCTTCTGCTCGAGATTGCAGTATATTACATATGCAGACGCCGATGCCCTTCCAAGACAGCCGTGTATAAAATGGTGTTTGCCGCCTATCTAGCAGGCCTGTTTTCTCAGACGATTTTTCCGGTGATTGAATTTGGAATCCTGAGCAGTACAGGAAAGCCGTATCTGGATATTTATTTTAGACAGGGAAGCCTGGCTGGTGTAAATCTGTTTCCGTTTCGGACGATTTTGGAACAGCTGACGGGAAGAAATGAGTATTTAGGTGCGAAGGATATTTTCGTAAATGCGGTTACTAACTTCGCAGGGAACATCTGTCTGTTTGTACCGGTTGGCTTTTTATTGCCTGAAATCAGCAAGAGGTTTCGGGATGTACGAAATGCTCTGGCTGTTTGTCTGGCGATTTCTGCTTTTATTGAAATTATTCAGTTTTTCACAGGCCGCAGTATGGATGTGGATGATATAATTTTGAACAGCTTGGGCGCTGTGGGTGGCTGGCTGTTCTGGAGACTGGTGTATCACTGCAGACGGGCCGGAAGAAAATTTTGAGGTAAAGTGTACGTAAAAAAATACAAAAATGCAGATTAGGGCTTGTTACTACTTTAACAACGTGATATAATACAGGAGATTGCTGAAAAATTATCAAAATATATCACGTAAACGAGAGAGAGGTAACAGAAATGAACAGTGAGACATCAAACAAGATCGTTGTTATCGGAGCTGGTAACGTAGGTGAGACCATCTGCTACACCCTGATGCTGCGCGCTCAGGTAGGCGAGATCGTTCTGATCGATGTAAACGAGAAGAAGGCAAAGGGTGCTGCTCTGGATATCTCCCACGGTACAGCTTTCTACAGCCAGGTACGTATCAAGCAGGGCGGATACGAGGAATGCGCGGACGCGAAGATTATTATCGTGACGGCAGGCGTAGCGCGTAAAGAGGGACAGACTCGTCTGGATCTGGCAAAGGTGAACACAGGAATTGCCAGAGATATCGCGCAGAATATCATGAAGTACGCGAAGAATCCGCTGATTATCGTTGTATCCAATCCGGTGGATGTAAATACTTACCTGATTCAGAAGGAGACAGGCCTTCCGGCAGAGCGTGTAATCGGAACCGGTACTTCTCTGGATACCGCACGTTTCCGTTATCTCTTGAGCCGCCGCTGCAAGGTGGATATCCGTGATATTCAGGGATACATTCTCGGTGAGCATGGCGATTCCCAGGTTCCGATCTGGAGCAGTGTGAACGTGGCAGGCGAGCCCATCGATCATTTCCTTCCCGCAGATGAGAAAGAAAAGGAAGAGGTAAAGAAAGAGATCGCCACCAAGGCTCGTACCGCGGGTGCTGATGTTATTTCTCTGAAGGGAGCTACCTTCGACGGAATCGCAATGTCTGCTTTCCGTATTGTAGAGTCCATCCTGAAGAACCAGAATACCGTTCTTCCGGTTGCTCATGTACTGAATGAAAGCTATGGTGAGATGGCTGGTTCCACTATCAGCCTTCCCTGCGTGGTAAATGATGAGGGTATTGCCAGAACTCTGAAGATCTCCATGACGGATGAGGAGCTGAAGGATCTGGAGCATTCCGCAAAGGTTCTGAAAGACTTTATCGCGGACGTAGTTGCGAACGACTAAGCAGCTGAAATTCTTATTTCGGATTTTCTGAGATGAGAATAACTATTGATAAGTGAAAAGGAAGCGGGGATTTGGTGACAGATCCCCGCTTCTTTTTTTGGCGTAACCCGTTAAAGGGATGACAATAAGGTTAAATAATTAACAGTATTAGGAAAATATTGTTATGTTAGATAACAAAAACTCCTAGAAAAATGCTCGGAATTAACAAAAAAACAAAGAAATACAAAACAAAAATCGATGAATTAACTAAAATGTTTATAAAAAACCAAAAAATTATCGCGGAAAAGGGTTGTTAAAAAAATGACGACATGGTACAATATTGAAAAATTGATAGAAATTTATCAAAAGAGAAGAAGGAGGTAGTCAAATGGTGTACAGCTATTATCCGGGCTGCACGTTGAAGAATAAGGCGCAGGACCTGGATCGATACGCCAGAATGTCAGCAGAGGCGCTGGGCTTTACGCTTCAGGAGATTGAAGAGTGGCAGTGCTGCGGAGCTGTCTATCCTCTGGCTTCGGACGAAATCGCCACAAAGCTGTCGGCAGTCCGCGCCTTGAATGACGCGAAGGAAAAGGGCCAGGATCTGGTGACGCTCTGTTCTGCCTGTCATCATGTGATTAAGCGGGTTAACGACGATATGCAGCATGTGGAGGATATCCGTACCAGAGCAAATAATTATCTGAAGCTTGACGAGCCCTATCTGGGAGAGACGAAGGTGCTTCATTTTCTCGAAGTTCTTCGTGACCGGGTGGGCTTTGATACCCTGAAGGAAAAGGTGGTGCGTCCTCTGACCGGAAGGAAAATCGGCGCGTATTATGGCTGTATGCTGCTGCGTCCCAGCTCTGTGATGGCTTTTGATGATCCGGAAAATCCCACGATAATGGAGGATTTCATACGGGCGCTGGGAGCGGAGCCGATTGTCTATCCGTTCCGGAACGAGTGCTGCGGCGGATACATATCCCTGAAGGATAAGCCGCTGGCCGGAAGCCTGGTAGACAAGGTGATGGAATCAGCGGTCTGCCATGGAGCGGAGGAACTGATTACCGCCTGTCCCCTGTGCCTTTACAATTTGAGAAACAGCGGCAGCCGGAAGAAGGTTCCTGTGACTTATCTGACAGAGATTCTGGCGGAGGCTCTGGGACTCATACCGGAGAAGGGAGGAGAGGCAGATGTATAGCACGGAAACGGCAAAGGCCGACATGATTCGTGAAATCAGCGGCGTCAATACAAGAAAGTGCATGAAATGCGGCAAGTGCTCCGCCTCCTGTCCGGCTTACGAGGAGATGGATATCCGTCCCCATCAGTTTGTGTCCTATGTGGAGAGTGGAAATGTGAGCGCTCTTCTGGAGTCGGAAAGTCTCTGGAAATGTCTTTCCTGCTTTGCCTGTGTGGAGCGGTGCCCGAGAGACGTGAAACCGGCAAAGCTTATCGAGGCGGCAAGGCTCATGGTTATCCGCCAGAGAGGCGGCAATTATTTAAGCCCGGACGAGGTGCCGGAGCTTCTGGACGAAGAACTGCCCCAGCAGCTTCTGGCGGCAGGTTTCCGCAAATACAGCAAATAGAGAGGATCAGGAGGTGAAGAAAAGTGCATAGAATAGGAGTATTTGTCTGCCACTGCGGCACGAATATCGCGGCGACGGTGGACATCGACCGGGTGGTGGCAGCGGCGGCGAAGGAGCCGGGCGTGGTCCACGCGGAGGATTACCAGTATATGTGCTCCGAAGCCGGACAGCTCAAAGTCCGGGAGGCCATAAAGGAAAAACAGCTCACGGGCATCGTGGTCTGTTCCTGCTCTCCCCGAATGCACGAAAATACATTCCGCCAGGCGGCGCAGCGCGCGGGACTCAATCCCTACATGGTAGAGATCGCGAACATCCGCGAGCACTGTTCCTGGATACATAAAGACAGAGAAGAAGCCACAGAGAAGGCCATTATCCTGGCAAGGGCAGCTATCGCGAAGGTGATGCTGAACACGCCGCTGACAGCCGGAACCAGCCGGGTGGTGAAGCGGGCTCTCGTCATCGGCGGCGGCATTGCCGGAATCCAGACGGCCCTCGATATTGCCGAGGCAGGCTACAAGGTGGACATCGTGGAGAAGACGCCCAGCATCGGCGGCAGAATGTCCCAGCTTGATAAGACCTTCCCCACTCTGGACTGCTCTGCCTGTATCCTGACGCCGAAGATGGTGGAGGCGGCAGCCCACGAAAACATCACCATTTACACCTACAGCGAGGTGGAGAAGGTGACAGGCTTTGTGGGCGATTTTCATGTGGAAATCCG
>CALWAZ010000124.1 GCA_944375725.1 uncultured Merdimonas sp.
TATTGATGGAGCAGTATCCGTGAATCGGAATTCCGTAAAACAGCCTGGAGACTGCCTGGACGCTGCGCTCGCAGCTCAGTTCTTTTCCATCTCCGTATCCGTGCTGGAGAGTGATCTGTCTTTTCTCCGTGGCAATGAAATTGCCGTCTTCTCCATACATGTCCACGTCAGCCATGGTATTTCTGTTGATGGCTATCATGGAGATTTGTTTCGTATGAGGATTTAAGACTATCAGAAACAGAAGATCCGACTGGCCTCCATCCAGACCGTTTTCTGCCTCTGTAACTTCTCCCATCTTGTCTATGCCCAGCACCAGAAATGTCAGAATATCATCGTTATAGTCGTATATTTTTCCATCATACCGGACCCAGTCGTCCTCCCACTCTTCTACCTGGCCGTCCGAGTCTCCCAGCGCTTCCGAAAGCGTAGTTCCATCCCGGACCGCCTGATTATAAAGACGGTCCTTTCCCATGGCCCGCATGATGAAAAAACCGGAGACCAGCGCCACAGCCAGGATCAGGATAACAAGCGCTGCTATATACAGCTTCTTGTGGCGCAGGGGCTTTTTGTCCCGTCTTTTTCTGCGGGTCCGGCGGGCCTTCTCTTTCTGTCTGTCCTCGTTACTATTGCTCATAAATCAATACTCCCTGCACCAGATACCGCATATTGTCCTTTCCGCCGATACAGGTGGAGAGGGTCACAATATGGTCGTCTGCGGTTACCTCCACATCATCCGCGATGTTCGCCGACATATCACGGATATCGAAAATCTGATCCAGATAGCTCTGGAAAATTTCCTTTTTACTCAAATCAAAGCTGTAAAGCAAATGAATATCGCTGTACTCATAGGCCGCAAAGATCCGGTAGACCAGGGTCTTTTCCGGCGTATAGATGTAGATATACCGGTGAGCGTCAAAGAACTGCCGGTCACGGTATTCATGCAGGGAACCGAACATGGAATCATCCCGCATGTTATGTCCATAGATGACTGTATTCGGATCAGAGAAGTCTGCCGCGTTGATAGGGTCTACATAGATACATCCCGGATAGCCGGTGCTTCCATCCAGATTTCTGTTCAGGTAATAGGATTCCTCTGTGGGATGACGGACCACCGGATAATCTACCAGCGTGCCCGGCACATAAATCCAGGCAAAAATGTCCTCATTCACCTCTGAGGTCAGCTGTTCAAAATCAATATCCTTTTCCGGAATCGCCGCGTCCTCCGGCAGCGGTTCAAACTGGGACTCCTCTTCCGGTTCTGTGGCTTCCACAGTCTCCTGAGGTTCCTCCTCCGCAGGCTGGGATGCCTCTGTCTCTGCCCGCAGAGCTTCCAGTTCCTTCTCCGCATTCCGTTTATTCAGAATATTTCTCACTTCCAAAACGGCCAGTACCAGAAAAACGATGAAAAAGATGCCCGCGAATATGGCATAGAGCTTTGTTCTCTTTCTGCTTTTCTTTCCTTTTTGATTTGTGTCTTTTCCGTTCAGATTCTCCGAATTTTTACTCATATTCATCACAATCCTGTTCTTTTAAAGGGAAGCCTCCAGGCTGTCACTCCTCTTCTTCCTCTCCATAATAGTTGCCGTAATATTTGCCATAGTACTTTCCGTAATACTTGCCATAGTAGCTCTTTCCGGAAAGATCTACCTTATTCAGCACACAGCCAAGGATCCGGGTATCCGCAGCCTTCAGCTGTTCTATCATCCTGCGGGCAAAACGGTAGCTGATTGCCCCGGCCTCCAGCACCATAATGATTCCATCGCAGCTTTTGGCCGCTACCACCGCGTCGATGACGCTTCCTACCGGAGGCGTGTCTACAATAACAATGTCAAAATCTTTCCTGGCTTCCTCCACCACGTCCAGAAATTTCCGGCTTCCCAGAAGCTCACTGGGATTGGGCGGCACCGGCCCCGCAAAGACCATATAAAAATTTTTTACGTCTGTGGCGCAGAGCACATCCTCAAAACTCTTCTGGCCTGCCAGACAGTTTGTCAGTCCGTACCGGATCCGACCTCTCTTATACCGGGATCTCATGACCGATTTCCGGAGGTCTGCGTCCAGCAGCAGCGTCTTCTTGCCCGCCTGGGCAAAGGACTGGGCAAGCTCAAAGCTTACACTGGATTTTCCCTCATTCGGCGTGGCGGAGGTCACAGCTATAACCTGAATATCCCCGCCGGAAAACTCAATGTTTGTCCTCAGTGTCTTAAAGGCCTCTTTCGCCCGAAAATCCATCTCGCTCTGTTTGATTTCAAATTCCTGCATCTTACTTCTCCCCTGCCGCGTTCGCAGTCTTGACCTCTGCCGCCGGTTCCCTTACGGTACTCACCTTCAGCCGCTTGATTACCGGGGCCGGCTCATTCCTTGCTGCTTTCTTCTTTTTTTTCTTCTTCTTTGTACTTTTTTCTCCCTGAAGCATCGGAATCAGAGCCAGCGTACTTAAGCCCAGATATTTTTCCACATCCTCTGAGGACTTGATGGTGTCATCCAGCAGATAGCGGATGATAATGACCGCCGCGCAGGCCGCCAGTCCCAGGAATGCTCCAATGGCTGTCCACCTTATAATCGATGGCTCCGAGGGCTGCGAAGGAAGGTTGGCGGTATCCACCACATTGACTGCCTCCACGTCGGTCACTTCCTTGATATGGTCTGAGGCAATCTCCCGGATGCTGTCCGCAATCTCCTGAGCGCGGGCGGGATTCGGATCCTTCACGGTAATGTACACAATTCGTGTATCCGCGGCATTTTCTACGTTTACCCGTTCCCTCAGCTGGTTATAGCTGTCTGAAAGACCGCATTCTTCAATCACAGTCTCCAATACGGAACGGCAGGTAATCAGCTCTTCATAGTCCTTGGTCAGCTGGGTGGCAAGCTGGGTATCACTGTAGGACAGCGTACTGTTGTCCGAGCTGCTCAAGATATACACGCCCGTGGTCGATTCGTACTGCGGCGTAATCGCAAACGTACTCACGGCAAATCCCAGCGCTCCCGCGACTACTGTACACAGAGCCAGCAGCCACAGCTTATGAAGGAGCAGACTGAACACTTCAAGCAAATCAATTTCCAATACTTCGTCTTCTCTTTGTTTCTCCATCTTCTTACTTTTCCTCGTCTCATTTATTCCTGAATTAGTCTGAAAGCATTGCTGTATGTAATCTTTTCCGC
>CALWAZ010000125.1 GCA_944375725.1 uncultured Merdimonas sp.
TGCTGATGCAGATACTTCTCCTTCGTGGCCATTCCTCCCCGTATGTGCCGCTCCGATTTATTGATATCCAGCACAACCCGGGCCTGTCTGGCAAGAGCAGGATTGATATGCAGGAGACGTTCTGCCACATCTTTATGTACCGTACTTTTGCTGATTCCAAATTTTTTCGCAGTCTGGCGCACAGTCGCATTATTGTCAATGATATAATTGGCAATGCTGATGGCGCGCTCTTCAATATAATCCTTCAAGGTCTGCCCCCATAAGAACGTTTTTTACATCTTATGCGGGAGACAAAAGGCGTATTCATAGGAAAGAGCCTGCGGATTTCCCGGGATAATCCTTTCTCCTGGGATAACCCTCTCGCCTGGCGCATTCCTCATCAGCAGGACGGAAACAGTCTGTCCAGTGTGGCAAGCACGCCATCTTCTTCATTGGAGGGGCAGATATGCTTTGCGGCGGCTTTCGCCTCCGGAGAAGCATTTGACACCGCGAAGCTGCAGCCGCAGTACTGCAGCATTTCTATATCATTGCCGCCGTCTCCGAAGGCGGCGCACTGCTCCGGTGTGATGCCCCACCGTTCTGCAAGCCGTTTCAGGCCGGAGGCCTTATGGCAGCCGGGCAGAATCACATCAATGGAGCCGTGGCCGCTTGTGGTGGGTTCCGCAATGTCTTTCAGCCTTTCGCGGAGCAGTTCAAAATAATATTGGGTCTTTTCCTCAGGGACGCCCACCGTAAACTTTAAAATCTGATCCTTTACTTTTCTGAAATCATCTGTCCATTTCAGGCGGTGAAAATAAATCTTCATAATCTCAAAAAACTGCGGGCTTACAGCGCCGCGCTGACAGTAGGCGCTTTCCAGACCGCAGAGGACACCGGACATTTCCGGATATTCCCCGCAGATCCCTGTCATAAGCTCTGCCGTCTCACGGGGCATATCCGCGGCGAAAACCAGCTCGCCCCGGTCTCTCACATACGCGCCGTTTTCAGCCACAAAGGCCATCTTTTCATGGCAGTCCGGAAACAAATCCCGCAGCTGGTAATACTGATTTCCGCTGGCCGCCGCAAAAACACAGCCAGCCTTTTCCATGCGTTCCAGAATGCGGTGAAAACGCTCTGTATCATATGTATAATCAGAACGCACAAACGTGCCGTCTATATCTGTGGCTGCCAGTTTGATGTTATAATCCATTGTTATTCCTCATTTCCGCTCCGAATTCCAAAAGAGACAGGCAGCCCTGAAGACTGTCTGCCTCTTATATTCCCAAAACTCTCTTTCTATATCTTATATCTCAAGCTTTTCCGGCTCAGCTCCTGCTTAAACCAGAAGCGCTCCCACACAGTATACCACAAAGGCCGCAATCCAGGCAACCACGCACTGGGTCACCACTACGCCTGCGGCCCATTTGCCGCCCAGCTCCCGCTTGATAGACGCGATGGCTGCCACACAGGGGGTGTAAAGGAGGCAGAAGGTCAGAAGGCTGGCTGCCGCCAGAGGCGTGATCTGTGCCACCAGCGCCTGGGTGCTGCCAAAAAGCACAGACAGGGTCGCCACTACGCTCTCCTTCGCCATAAAGCCGCTGATCAAAGCAGTGGAAATTCTCCAGTCTCCGAAGCCCATGGGAGCGAAGATCGGGGCGATTACGCCTGCTGCCATAGCCAGAATACTGTCCTTGGAATCTTCCACAACTCCCAGATGAAGGTTGAAGGTCTGCAGGAACCAGATGACAATCGTAGCCACAAAGATAATCGTAAATGCTCTCTGCAGGAAGTCCTTTGCCTTGTCCCAGAGCAGATGGCCTACATTTTTTGCTCCAGGCAGCCGGTAATTGGGAAGCTCCATTACGAAAGGCACCGCTTCTCCTTTAAACAAACTGTGTCTGAGCAGAAAGGCCATCAGAATCGCCATCACAATTCCTCCGAAATACAGCAGAATCATGACAAGAGCCGCCTGATTCGGGAAAAATGCCGCCGTAAAAAATCCATAGATAGGCACTTTCGCGGAACAGCTCATAAAAGGCGTAAGCAGGATCGTCATTTTACGGTCGCGCTCGGAGGGAAGGGTACGGCTGGCCATCACGCCAGGAACCGTACAGCCAAAGCCCACCAGCATGGGCACAATGCTGCGGCCGGACAGGCCGATTTTACGCAGCAGCTTGTCCATCACAAAGGCCACACGGGCCATATAGCCGCTGTCTTCCAGCAGTGACAGGAAGAAGAACAGCGTCACAATGACCGGCAGGAAGCTCAATACGCTTCCCACGCCGCCGAAAATGGCATCGATCACAAGAGACCGGATCACTTCGCTGGCATTTCCCGCTGTCAGCATCTGCTCTACCAGGCCTGATAAAGCTGTGATGCCCTTGTCCAGAAGATCGGACAGGAAGGAGCCTATGACTCCGAAGGTCAAATAGAACACCAGTCCCATAATAATGATAAAGCAGGGGATGGCCGTATATTTTCCTGTGAGGATGCGGTCCATCTTCACGCTCCGGATGTGCTCCTTACTGTCGTGAGGCTTGATGACGGTCTCATCACAGACCTTCTCAATAAAATCAAAACGCATGTGGGCGATGGCAGCGGCCCGGTCGAGTCCCCGCTCTTTTTCCATCTGCACAATGATATGCTCCAGCATCTCTTTTTCATTTTCATCCAGCTTCAGCTGTTCCAGAATCAGGCTGTCGCCCTCCGCCAGCTTGGCTGCCGCGAAACGGACCGGAATCTGCGCCTGCTCTGCATGATCCTCAATCAAATGCATGATGGCGTGCAGGCAGCGATGCACGGCTCCGCCGTCATCATTCGCGTCACAGTAATCCATCTCCTCCGGACGCTCCTGATATTTCGCCACATGGAGGGCATGGGAAACCAGCTCATCGATTCCCTCATTTTTCGCCGCGGAAATGGGAACCACGGGAATGCCAAGCATCTCCTCCATCCGGTTGATATTGATGGAGCCTCCGTTTTCCCGGACCTCATCCATCATATTCAGAGCCAGAACCATGGGAATATTCAGCTCCATCAGCTGCATGGTCAGGTACAGATTTCTTTCAATATTGGTAGCATCCACGATATTGATAATTCCTTTGGGATGCTCATTCAGCACAAAATTTCTCGTGACAATCTCCTCGCTGGAATAGGGAGACATGGAATAAATGCCCGGCAGATCTGTCACCAGAGTATTTTTCTTTCCCCGGATTTCCCCGTCTTTGCGGTCCACGGTCACTCCCGGGAAATTACCCACATGCTGGCTGGAACCGGTCAGCTGATTGAACAGGGTCGTCTTTCCGCAGTTCTGGTTGCCCGCCAGAGCAAAGGTCAGGAGCGTACCCTCCGGAAGAGGATTCTCCGTAGCTTTCATATGGAATTTTCCGCCCTCGCCGAGGCCCGGATGAGGAACCGGCTGCCTGGGCGCCTTCTTTTTTACCGCTTCCGCGTCTCGGACGTTTTCAATCTCGATCTTTTCCGCGTCCGCCAGCCGCAGAGTCAGCTCATAGCTGTGAATGCGGAGCTCCACCGGATCGCCCATGGGCGCGTATTTCACCATGGTCACATCGCCTGTGGGAATCAATCCCATGTCCAGGAAGTGCTGCCGCAGCTCTCCTTCCCCGCCTACGGATACAATCGTCGCTGTCTTACCGATTTGTAAATCTTTTAATGTCATATGTATTCCCTCTTTTTATGAAGCAGTCGTAATTTCGACTTATATTGATAATCTTTATCATTTTCCTCATTAAAAGTATGCCAAATACAGCGATTTGTCAAGTACCAGAATCCTGAAGCGCAGAAGATACCAGAATCCTGAAGCGCAAAAGGGCCGAAAAAAAGGCCGGACAAAGTCCGGCCCGCTGTCTTCGAAAATCAGAACTATTCCCAGGAAACCATGGTTTCCACCGGCACGCGCAGCCTGTCATGGCGTTCCGGGTCTGCCGGCCCGCAGGCTGCATAACCCAAAGCCAGGATATTGATAACCTCCAGATTGTCCGGAAGAGAAAACTCTTCCCGGAGCACATCCGGTTTGAAACTGCAGATCCACAAAGAGCCCAAGCCCAGATCTGTGGCTTCCAGCATCATGTGGTCAGTCACAATCGAAGCATCGATATCCGTGGACTGCTTTCCGTCATAGGGACGGACCCAGGCCTTATCTCTGTCCCCGCACACCAGAACTGCCGTGGAAGCTCCGTGAAGATTGGCGGCTTTTCCGATTTTCTTGATTCCTTCTCTGCTCTGCACCACCACCAGATGAACCGGCTGGCGGTTGCAGGCGGTAGGCGCTGCCTGAGCGGCTTTCAGAATCTTATCCAGCTTTTCCTTTTCCACCTGTCTGTCCGTATATTCTCTGACAGAATAACGCTTTTTCGCAAGTTTCAGAAACTCCATGACAATCCTTCCTTTCTGTTCATTTTCTCAATTCTTAAATGTTCTTATATCTTTTTCAAAAGCTCCGGCAGCTCAGAAAGCTTTCGGATCTCCATATCCGGCTCAACCGTTCTCTCAGACGCGGCTCCGCCTTCCTCCCGTCCTTCCGGATGAAACCAGATGGTGCGGATTCCGGCATTCCTGCCTCCCTGAATATCAGAGGTCAGGCTGTCACCCACTATCACGGTTCTCTCTTTGGAAAAACCGGGAATCCGGGCAAAGCAGTACTCAAAATACCGGATGTCCGGCTTGTTGAAGCCTATCTCCTCGGAAATAAAAATGTCTTCAAAATACTTTGCCAGGCCCGCGCTTTTGATTCTGCCCTTCTGAACCGCGGCTGTGCCGTTTGTGACCAGGTACAGGCGGTATTTCCCGTACAGATTCTCCAGCAGCTCCTCCGCCCCATCCATGAAATAGTGTCCGATTCCCAGGAAGGACTCATATGCGGCCGCAGCCTGCTCCGGCTGTGCCTTCACGCCCAGCTCCTCAAAAAGCAGGCGGAACCTGGAAAGCTTCACCTCTTTCCGGGTAATCTCTCCCTTTTCCAGCAGCTTCCACCGGGAAAGGTTAATCTCACTGTAGCGGGCACAGGTCTTTTCTGTGGGCGGAATTCCCATCTGTTCCAGGGTTTTGGATAATGCCGCCCGCTCTGCTTTGCTGAAATCCAGGATTGTGTTGTCCAGATCAAACAAAACCGTATCTGTCATCGCTTTTCCATCTCCGTTTCCGTCAGTTCCATCTCAGCCAGGCTCCACTGCTCACCCATGCACGGAAAAATCTCCGGCTCTTTTCCGGCCGTTCTGTGAAAACCGCAGGCCTCATAGCAGCGGATTGCTGCCGGATTTTCCTCGAAGACCAGAATCGTCACTCTCTGGGCTTTTGCATACTCAAAAGCATACCGTGCAGCCATGGATACCAGCGCCCTGCCACACCCTTTCCCGCGCCGGCTGCCGTCTACCACGATCAGCCCCAGACGGATTTCTTTCTTTTCCCTGTCCAGAAACCTCATCATCACATGGCCTGCAGGGCCATTTTCATCAAAGGCTGTCATGGCCCAAAGATTTTCTCCGGCATTTCTGTCATAATAGACGTTCAGCTCCTCCGGCTTCAGCGGAAAATGCTCCAGCTTTCCGGCGCTCCACAGCTGAAAGGTCCGCTCATCGGAAAGCCAGCCGCAGACCGCCGGCGCGTCCGTTTTTGTATAAGGCCTTAATCTCAGCACTGCTTTTCCTCCTTTGTATGTCTGTACCTTTCTCAGGTTCACCCGGTCCGGCTCCGCCGGAAGCTTCGGAATCTGAAGCTCCCGGAATCTGCAACTCCTGGAACCGGCCCCCTGGATTTTATACCTCCACTGCCTGCTCTGTCACAAACTCAACAACCTTGTCATAAATCAGGCTGTTTTCAATCGTACTGCGGCCATACTGCTCCTCAAAGGCTTCCGCAGACTCTGCGCCGTAATCATCCGCCAGAGTCTGAAGGCCGGTCTGATACTCATCTTCTGTAACCGTGATATTTTCCGCTTTGGCAATGGCGTCCACTGCAAGGGTGCATTTCAGCTGAAATTCTGCCCATGCTTCCACTTCACTGTCAAAATCCTCACGGCTCATCTGCATAGCTCCCAACAGGAAATCGTCCAGCTCCATGCCATAATAAGAAGCATAGGTCTCATACTCCTGGGTACGGCTGTCCCGCAGACTCTGCAGTTCTTCCTCGGAGCATTCAAACTCAGAATCCGCAACCACTGCCTGCATGGCCTCATATTGTCTCTGGGAATCGGCCTGCTGCTCCTTCTGCTGCTGAAGGGAAGTCCGCAGATCCTCCTCGTAAGCCGCCGCGGTATCAAAGCCTGTGTACTCCTTTGCGAACTCATCATTCCACTCGGGCGTCACATGCTCCACAATAGCGTTGACAGTCACCTCAAAAACCACATCCTGGCCCGCAAGATCCGGGTTGGGCGTATAGGGATCCGGGAAGGTCAGCGGCAGATCAAAGGTAGTTCCCACTTCTTTGTCAATCAGCCCATCCTCAAAGCCGTCAATAAAAGAGCCGGAACCAATCTCCAGGTCAAAGCCTTCTCCATTGGAGCTTCCTCCGTCAAAGGGCTCGCCGTCCAGTTTTCCCACAAAATCAATGTTTACAATATCGCCGTTCTCCACAACAGTCTTGTCCTCTATCGGAACTGACTCCGGATAGGAAGCCAGAAGGTTGTCAATCTGAGCCTGCACTTCCTCGTCTGTGACCTCTGTGCTGACGGCGGCAATCTCCACACCTTCATATTTTCCAAGTTTCGTAATGCTGCTGTCCGGATACTCGGCAGCGATTCCTGTATCAGTGCTTTCCTCTTCCGCAGTGCCACTGCTGTTTCCGCAGGCAGCTGTAAGAGCAAATGCCGCGCTTAAGGCCAGCACCGCAATCCATCTTCTTTTCATTTTCATTTCTCCTCTATTCTTTCCTGTCAGTTTCCCCAGCCTTTCCGGCTGACAAAGACACCTTACCACATTTCCTCTCCAAGGGCAAGTACACCATTTTCCCTTGCGCTTTACCATAAAAACTGTTATAATGTGTTTTACGTGAAATACCGAGGAGGAAAAGGAAAAGTATGTCGCCATCAACGATTGTATTTATTGTTATTATTGTCATATTAATTGCCGCTCTGGTCGCCCTCTATTTCTTCGGAAAGAAGGCTCAGCGCCGCCAGGCTGTTCAGCAGGAACAGATGGCTGCCATTGCTCAGACGGTCAGCATGCTGATTATTGATAAAAAGAAGCTGAAAATATCACAGTCGGGCCTGCCGTCCCAGGTAATCGAGCAGACACCCCGGTGGCTGCGCTGGAATAAGCTTCCCATTGTAAAAGCAAAGGTTGGTCCCAGAATCATGACCCTTGCCTGCGACGCACAGGTTTTTGAAGTTCTTCCCGTAAAGAAGGAAGTCAAGGTCGTGGTCAGCGGCATCTATATCACCGGAGTGAAGAGCGCCAGAGGCGGTCTGGAAGTACCGGTTAAGAAAAAGGGATTCTTTAAGAGAATTTTCAGTAAGAACAAATAAGCGGATGTAACAGGGGAGCCGCCCACAGATGAACTGTCATCTATGGGCGGCTCTCATTTTTTATCTTCTGCAGAAAATCATTTTCTTTTACTCAAGTCCGGAAGGTACCGTGCTTAAATCATAATCACGATTGTCCATCACTCCGTGAATATACGGGAATTTCGTAATCACCGCGCGGAGATTCTTGATGCGCTTTCCGAAATCTCCCCACTGGACCAGCACTTCTTTTCCTTCTTCCGCTTTTTCAATATCGATGACCGCCTGAGAAATCATGGTGTGGAAATGGGAACTGTAGGTAGGATCCGCGGAATAGCCAATCACATTGCCCTCACCGTCTGTCACGTAATCCTGATGGCCGCCTGCCGGCTGCGGATCCGCGCAGGGCATATCCATATATTTATAAGGCTGATCCGTAAACTGAGACCGGTATACATCAGCCAGATCGTCTGCGTTGAATTCCAGTGTCACCAGCTTCCTCTTCGGATTTGCCATCTCTTTTTCCAGCGCTTCCCGTCCAACGAATTCATGATCAAATTTAGCCATCCATGCCCAGTCACATTCCACCGGAGTGCGGAACCGGGCACGCAGATCCTTCGGATCGACACTGCCTCTGCATTCCATCTGGAACGGAGCCGAAGCGCAGAATTCCGGATCTCCGTACAGTGCAATCTCAAAATTTACAGTCATCTGCGGGAAACCGCCGAAGGTATGGTTAACAGTATAATCCTTCCAGCCCATTCTCTTCATTCCCATAGGCTTTCCGGCCTGATAAATGGCATCATAGACTTCCGGTCCGATTTCTGCCGGTCCATGCACCTCATATGCCAATGTTCCGCTCATACCAATACGGCATATCTCAAGCTCTGCTTCGATACCGGGAATTCTGACAGGCCGGAAATCCAGAAACTTTACATCACGCAGGCTGGACTGCGTCACCTTTTCCAGAATTGTCAGAGACAGCGGACCTGACAGCTGAAAAATAAATACCTTTCTGGTGGTATATTCACACTGGTATTTTCCATTTTGAAGAGCTGCGATATAAGGCACGCTGCAGCCGGCTGTAGTCCGGAAACTGTCATCACTGTCTTTAAAAAAGAGAGCATGATTGGCTACAAGTCCGTCCGGAGTCAGCGCTACCAGATGCTTGCATCTTCCGGCCTTCCATTTATACACATTGTTGATGCTGCAGTCTGAAAGGAGCTTTGCCGCATCCGGTCCTTTAAATGTTTCCTCTGCACCGGAAAGTCCCGCATGAATATAAGAGCTTGTAAAAT
This sequence comes from uncultured Merdimonas sp., assembly GCA_944375725.1. Taxonomy (GTDB): domain Bacteria; phylum Bacillota; class Clostridia; order Lachnospirales; family Lachnospiraceae; genus Laedolimicola. Next base: position 8,734 of record CALWAZ010000125.1, read on the forward strand.
AACTTTCTCCTACCTCATACCAGGGATCTCCCTCCCAGGTAATATGCTTTGTCATAATATTGCCGTACTTATACACCTCGGGATAGTACGGTTCCACATCGAGTACATCTCTTTTTACCGTGCTGCTCATGATATTTTATTCCCCGCTTTCATTTTATTTTTATCACGGCGCCGCTTTCGATAGTTTCATTATAGCCGCGTTTTCCCGCAAAGTGAAATACTGTTTCCGCATAGCTTATCCGCTTTTGAGATAAGCCGTCCGAAAACAGTATTTATGAAAGCAGGTATTTACTTATCTAGGGATAACACATTCTGACAGCAGAGCAGAACAGCTGTACTGCAGGATTTATATTTTCACAGAGCCAGACCGCGCTGACATCGCTGTGATAAATCTCCGGAAAAAGATGCCGATACTCTGTGCTGTCCCCATAGGCCTCACTGTTCACCATGGGTGAAATATAAACAGCCCCTGTATCCTTCATAATCCAGGGAACCTCATCATAATTATGGATCTGGACAGTTCCCCCAATGCGGACTTTTCCGTCCTTCAGCATCTGTGTCAATCCATCCCCGGCATGATTGATCTCAAAATCCTTATCCGGGATCAGAAGAGTCTCACCATTTAAATCGGAAAGCTCTATCTGTTCCATGGAGGCGAACCGATGATTTCTGCTGTAGATCAGCACATACGGAATCTTCAAAAACTGCAGATACTGAATATCACTGCGCCCACATCCTGAAACGCCATAAATCATGGCCAAATCTATTTTTCCATCCAGCAGATCCTGTTCCAGCTGCATAGGCTGATAGGAATGGAGAAACAGCTTAATACCCGGATATTTCTTATGGAACACTTCCCGGATTCTCGCCACATAGAAATCCATATCATAATACAGAAATCCCACATGCAGTTCTCCATCGTTGATCTCCGCCTGCCTGGACATATTGTCCAGCATGGCTTCATAATCCTCCAGTATTTTTTGAAAACCTTCCAAAGCAATCTCGCCCATCGGAGTCAGCTCAAAGGAATTCCTGGTCCGGTTAATCAGCTGTGTATTCAGTTCTTTTTCCAGCGCTGTCATATGCCGGCTCAATGCGGACTGCGCAATATACAGTTCCTCTGCTGTTCTGGAGTAATTGCGCGAAGCAGCCAGCCGGACAAATTCTCTCATAACGCTAAGCTTCATCTTATCCGCCTTCTGTCAAATAAGGGAAGGCCATCTGCCCTTCCCCTGCAAATCCAGATTTCCCGCCTCTCTGGGCTTGATGTTCATCTCAATCGTACACTCTGACATGTTTTCCTCATTGATTTCCAGCACGTATTCCACCCGGACATCAATGTTTTCCTCTGTCTCTGTCACCTGAAGCTCCTGGCCCGTCAGGCCAATCTCCAGATTTCCAAAAGGTGTCTGATAGATAGTCCTGTGCCGTTTTCCTTTCTCCAGTACCATCCGCGTATTCAGAAGTCCTTTTTTGGTGATCTCAAGAGAATTTTCTCCTATCTTTATCACGTTGCTGGTGTGGCCGCTCATGCCCTCCACCACTTCATCATAGAGAATATAGTGTTTTCCGCCCCGGTTATAGTAATCTCCCGCGGTCACCACTTCCACGTTTCCGTCTTCTCCGTTCACCAGATGGAGGCCGGAAATGCTCAGCAGTATTTCTTTTGTCATAGGTATCAGTACTCCTCTATCTGAATCTGGCGCGCCGTGGTAATGTCTACCGGCAGAATGGAATCTGCAAAGGCCCGGAAACGCTCTGCCTCGTCGCTTACAAAGAACTCATAGGGATTTTCCCCTGTCTTGTTGTGACCCTGATTATCGATCTGCTCCCGCTTCAGAAGCTCCCGAAGCTCTATGGCCGTCTCATAGGCCGGATTGACCAGAATCACATCCTCTCCCATGATTTTCCGGACTGTGGAACGGAGCAGCGGATAATGGGTGCAGCCCAGAATCAGGGTATCCACTTTACGTTCTATCACTTCTTCCAGGTAACGCCTCGCCACGATCTCTGTCACCGGATCCTTGCGCCATCCTTCTTCCACCAGAGGAACAAAGAGGGGACAGGCCTTCTCAAAGACCCGGGCATCCGGCCGCAGGCTCTGTATGTATTCCCGGTAAATATGGCTTCCCACGGTTCCCGCGGTTCCAATCACACCAATATTGCCCCCGGGGCTTTCCTTGGCCGCCACCCGGGCACCCGGCTTCACCACTCCGATGATCGGAATGTCTGATTCCTGCTGCAGGGTCTCCAGCGCGTAAGCGCTGGCCGTATTGCAGGCCACCACGATAGCCTTCACATTCCTCGTCCGCAGAAACCGGACAATCTGCCGGGAATACCGGATAATTGTATTGCGGCTTTTGCTGCCGTAGGGCAGGCGGGCCGTATCTCCAAAATATACTATCCGCTCCTGCGGAATCTGACGCATAATTTCCCGCGCCACCGTCAGGCCGCCGATTCCGGAATCAAATACCCCGATGGGGGCCTCTCTCAGTTTACTCATCTATTCCTCCCAGTGATCCTATTCACTTTCATTCAAAAATGGCAGATATTTAAAACGTATTTTTACAGGAACAGCCGTCTCCAGCTCTTCCTCTTCGATTCTCTCCATGGCACCCGGAAGACAGTACTCCGGATACAGTCCGCCCCACCAGGCTGCCTGTTCCATGCGCACAGGCTCCGGGAGCTCGGTATATTCCGCGTAAAGACAGGTCCCGGCAAATCCCAAAACCAATGACAGCAGCAATATGATAAATTCTGATCGTTTCATAGCTTTCCTCCTGTTCCTTCCGTTCTTCAACCGGAAGGTCTTTCCAAGAGGATTGCCTGCTTTTCCCGCTTCTATTCAGCTTTACGCCCTTTTATTCGGCCGCTTTTGCCGTTTTTGTCTGTTTTATCGTTTTCTTCCTTCTCATGCTCACGGATAGCCGCAAGAATCGCGTCCCGCTGATTGTCAATATGACGGCCGATGGCCGCGCTGGCAGATACCTTGTCACCTTTCCGAATCGCTTCATAAATCTCATAATGCTCTGTATTCAGGCGCTCGTGGCTGCCGGTATCCTTCAGATACTCCAGACGGTACCGGTACATCTGCTCCCGCAGATTATTCAGAATCGTAATAAGACGCTGGTTGTCCGTGGCGGCATAAATGACATCGTGAAACTTCACATCCACCTCCGCCAGGCTGGTAAAGTCATTTGTGTCCTTCAGTCTCCGGAATTCCTCTCCCGCGCTTTTCAGCTGTTCCAGAAGCTCCGGCGTAATCCTCTCACAGGCCATCTCGCCAGCCATGATTTCCAGGGTCCGGCGCACCTCCAGCACATCCTTCAAATCCTTTTCCGTAATGCTGGCCACGATGGCTCCCCTGCGGGGAATCATCACCACCAGTCCTTCCAGCTCCAGCTTCCGGATCGCCTCCCGGATCGGCGTGCGGCTCACGCCCAGACGGTTGGCCAGGTGAATCTCCATAAGCCTCTCTCCCGGTTCCAGCTCTCCCCGCAGAATCGCCTGCCGCAGCGTCTGAAATACCACATCTCTCAGCGGCAGATATTCATTCATTACAGCATTGATGTCCTGGCTCATGGTTTTCCCCTCCTGTTGTTATACGGCGTTGTCAGAAACAGCTGTTTGGCCAGCCTGTTTCTGCGCAGATGCGCCATGGCTCTGCGCGCCTTGTTCTTGTCATCAAAGATACCGAATACCGTCGGTCCGCTTCCGCTCATGAGCGCGGCAAGCGCTCCCTGGCTTTCCATGGCATCCTTGATCTTCTGAATCACAGGATGCGCCGGAATGGTAACTGTCTCCAGCACGTTTCCGTTCTTCAGGCACTCGGCCATTCCCTTCAGATCCTGGCGGCGCAGGGCCTCCAGAATTCCGTCGATATCCGGATGCTGTTCCTCCTTCAGCTCATTGGCATGAAGATTCTCATATACAAATTTTGTAGACACGCTGATGCCCGGCTTTGCCACCAGAATGCTGCAGGGCGGCATGGGCGTCAGCGGACTTAAAATCTCCCCGATTCCTTCTGCCAGCGCAGTTCCCCGCATCAGACAATAGGGAACGTCCGCTCCGATCTTCACTCCTCTTTTCATCAGTTCTTCCTGTGACAGCCCCAGTCCATACATACGGTTCACTCCGTACAGTACTGCCGCCGCGTCGGAGCTTCCCCCTGCCATGCCCGCGGCCACCGGAATATATTTTTTCAGATCAATGGAAAGACCGCCCTCAAGGCCAAACTCCTGGAAGAGAAGATTTGCGGCCTTATATACCAGATTATTTTCATTGGCCGGCAGATAGTACAGATTTGTCCGTACCCGGATTCCGGGCCGTTCCTGTTTCATCAGCTGTATTCTGTCAAAAATACGCACTGTCTGCATGATCATCCGCACTTCATGATAGCCGTCCTCCCTTTTGCGGAGCACGTCCAGTCCCAGATTGATCTTTGCCAGTGCCTTTAACTGCATCTTATCCATAGTATTGTACTTCCTGTGTTTTTTGTATACATAAGAGTATAACAGAGGCAGAGGGAAAATGCAACAGAAGCCCAAAGACGCGAGAGCATTCCAAAAGCATTATTCCACCAGCTGAAAAGCCCGATCTCCATGATAAAAATATTCGCCGTCCGTCTGATTGACCCGGCCTGTTTCCTGCCGCCCATCCTCCTCAAATTCCAGCACGGTCTCCCCGTCCCAGGAACCGAGAGCAGTACGGGTAAGCACTGCGCTGGTATACTCCCGCACTTCATCTGTATTCATATCCCAGACAGTTGAAGAATCATAAAGATAAAGGTAATCTCTGTCATAGGTCAGATTGTAGTCTTCATAAAGCGCCGCTGTCTCTCACTCCTGGGGGCGCTGAATGATTTCCTCTGTTTTTTCTTCAAAGGAATAGTATTTCAGCGTCTGCCTGTCTCTGTTTACATAACAGATGCCATCCGGCATAACCGCCAAAGCCATATACCCGGTGAAAATCTCTTCTTCCTGTCCAGTTTCCACATCTCTCAGAAAAAATCTGGCATTTCCCCCTGCATATTCCTGCTGCAGAAGGATCTTTCCATCCAGCATGGCCGCGCACGCCGGGGCGGAAATCACCTCTTTCTTCATGCCGTCCAGCTCTGCTTTCAGATTCTCTTTTTCGCTGTCCTGGAGAGCCAGATTCCAGGCCGCTTCCACCCTGTTATACTCATTCTGAAACCTGCACAAAAAACTGTTCTCCTCCGGGTCCAGGGTCTCCGCAATCTCTCCATCCCCGTTCAGGCGGTATCCTTCATATACGACCCATTGTTTTCCGGTCCTCTGAATATACAGGCAGTCCTCATACACAGCGGCGGT
>CALWAZ010000126.1 GCA_944375725.1 uncultured Merdimonas sp.
CTCAGGGAATCCAAAAGCCGGGGCCGGATGAATGCGGAAGGCTGCGGATGAAAAAGGAAGGAATTCTTTGTGAAAAACCGCTTGCAAAACGGCTGCATCGGCGGTATACTATTACTCACAGATGCCCGCAGGGCAGTATACCAGGGCTTGTACTGGTTTCGACGGGGGTCTCGCAGCTGGTGAAGCTATCCGCAGGCGATGCGTTAAATCGCGAACTTAAATATAAACGCTGAAGATAATTTAGCATACGCTGCCTAATGGCGGCTGTCGGCCTTAGGGCACCTGCACCTTAAGAATCCGGCATCGACGATGCAGGAAACGACATGCGTTAAGCTTTGCGCGCATGGGCGTATCATGAAGCTACTGAAGCTGTCAGGATGTCCGTTTTCGGGCAGTGGAGGGAATGTCAAATAACTGACTATGATAGTAGAAGAACAGGGAACAGGCTTTCGGACAGGGGTTCGATTCCCCTCAGGTCCATTTTTACCCGCCTGAGTTGAAGGGCTTTTGAGCGGAATTCTTGTGTGGGTAGGAAAACCGATGCTGAAGAGGAAGGAAGAGTTCCTCAGGAACTGATATGCTGGCAGACAGGTGGTATCGATCACGGAATTCGACCCCTTCTGCCAGCTGTTTTTATGGAGAAACGTAAAATGAAAATTACCTATATTGCCCACAGCGGGTTTCTTGCTGAGCTGGAGCATACGCTTCTGCTGTTTGATTATTATCAGGGAGAGCTTCCTGCTTTTCCTGGAGACAAAGAGCTTTTTGTTTTTGCCAGCCACCGGCATCCGGATCATTTCAATCCGGATATTTTCCGTCTGGCGGAAGGCAGAGAGAACATATTTTTTGTGCTGTCCCATGATATTTGGAAAAGCCGGGTGCCGGAGGGACAGAAAGACAGGACTGTGCATCTGAAAGCAGGGGAGGAATGGAGCCGGAGCGGAGTGATGGTGAAGACCCTTCGTTCCACGGATGAAGGCGTGGCATTTCTCGTGCAGGCGGAGGAGAAGACTCTGTATCACGCGGGGGATTTGAATGACTGGCGCTGGGATGGAGAGGAGGAGGACTGGAACCGCCGGATGGCGGAAAAATTCCGCCGATATATCGAGCCTCTCCGCGGGGTCCGTATGGACGCGGCTTTTGTCCCGCTGGATCCGAGGCAGGAAGAGCATTATTCTCTTGGCCTTGATTATTTTCTGACACTTGCGGATTACCGTAATCCCCGGGAAGGGGCAGAAAAAATTTATCCGATGCACTGCTGGGATGATTACGGCATCATTGAAAGATGGCTGTCAGAGCATTCGGACAGTCCGGCGGCAGATAGAATCGTGCGGATCCTGGGCCGGGGAGAAGCCTTTATTCAGTAGGAGGAGATCAATGGAGTTTGCGGAGTATTTTCCCATATGGGACAAGCTGGCGCCCGGGGAGCAGAAGAAGCTTTCGGACAGCGCGCTGTACCGGAGGGTCAAAAAGGGAACCCTGCTTCATGGAGGTTCGGAGGACTGCCAGGGGCTTCTTCTGGTATCTTCCGGACAGCTGAGAGCTTATATAGTATCGGAGGAAGGGCGGGAGATTACAATTTACCGTCTGTTTGAGCGGGATCTCTGTCTGCTTTCCGCTTCCTGCGTGATGCAGAATATCCAGTTTGAGGTGACGGTGGAGGCGGAAAAGGATTCTGAGCTTTTTGTGGTGCCTTCCGGTGTCTATAAAGCGCTTCAGGATGAATCGGCAGTTGTGGCCAACTATACGGGCCAGGTGATGGCCAGCCGTTTTTCAGAGGTTATGTGGCTGCTGGAACAGATTATGTGGAAAAGCTTTGACAAGCGGCTTGCTGAATTCCTTCTGAATGAGACTCTGCTGGAGGAGACGGAACGTCTGAAAATCACCCATGAGGCCATCGGAAATCATCTCGGGACGGCCCGCGAGGTAGTCACAAGGATGCTCCGCTATTTTCAGAGTGAAAATATAGTGAAACTGTCACGGGGAATCGTGGAAGTGATGGATGCTGCCCGGCTGCGGGAGCTGTGCGGGAAATAGGCGGAAGAGAAGGAGAAACGCCGCAGTCTGCTGCTGGGAAGGAAACCTCCGGGAAAGGCATAGACGCTTTTCCCGGAGGCTTTTTTGACTCTGATTTACAGTTCTTTTCCACAGGGCAGAGCCTGTTCCGCGGCTGCCTGATCCAGCATGACGGTCTGGTACAGGCGGTATCCGCCGGAGAAATTGCGGCAGTCAAAGCCATGCTGCATGAGAATCCGGCAGGCAATGTAGCTGCGCAGTCCGCTCTGGCAGATGACATAGACGGGCTTTCCCCTTTCCAGCTCATGGAGATGTTCACGGAGCTCATCTACGGGGATGTTGACAAAGCCGTCCAGGTGGCCTCCCTCATATTCTTCCTTTGTCCGGGTATCCAGAAGCAGCGCGCTTCCGTCCCGGGGAATCTCTTCCGTCTCATCCCAGAAGAACTGTTTCAGAAGACCCCGGGAAATATTTTCTATCATAAAGCCGGCCATGTTGACCGGATCCTTGGCAGAAGAGTAAGGAGGCGCGTAAGCCAGATCCAGCTCTTTGAGCTTCAGGGCGGACATGCCCGCCTGGATGGCCGTGGCCAGAACGTCGATACGCTTATCCACGCCGTCATATCCTACGATCTGCGCGCCAAGCAGGCGGAAGGTCTGTTTCTCAAACAACACTTTCATGGTCATGGCTCTGCCTCCGGGATAATAGCCGGCATGGCTGGAGGGAGAAAGGTAGACTTTATCGCAGTCGATGCCGGCCTTTTCTGCGGCACGTTCGTTGATGCCGGTAGACGCGGCGGTCATGTCAAAGAGCTTGATGACGGAGGAACCCATGGAACCGTGGAAACGGCTGTCTCCGCCGCAGATATTGTCGGCGGCGATGCGTCCCTGCTTGTTTGCGGGGCCGGCCAGTGAGATCAGGGTGTCTTCGCCGGTTACCAGGTGCTTTACCTGTACAGCGTCACCCACAGCATAAATGTCGGGAATGGAAGTTTCCATCCGGTCATTGACCAGAATGCTTCCCCGCAGGCCCAGTTCAAGTCCTGCTTCCCGGGCAAGAGGCGTATCCGGTGTGACGCCGATGGCCAGCACTGCCATGTCGGCGCTTATGGGCTCCTCTCCTTTCAGGAGAACCTGAATAGCGCCGTCCTTTTCCTGAAAGCCCTCCACAGAATGCCCGAGCATCAGGCGGACTCCTTTTCTGCGCATCTTGGCGTGGATAAAAGCGGCCATTTCCGGATCGAAGGGATTCATCAGCTGCCGGGGCCTCTGCACAATCGTAACCTCCAGGCCCAGCTCTCTGAAGTTCTCCGCCAGCTCCAGCCCGATAAAGCCGCCTCCGGACAGAACCACAGAACGGGGCTTATTCCGGTTCACATATTCATGAATACGGAAAGTATCTTCCACAGTGCGCAGTGTGAACAGTCTGTCCAGCCCGGTACCCGGCAGATCCGGCCTGGAAGGTCTGGCTCCGGGAGACAGGAGAAGCTTGTCATAGCTTTCCTCAAAGACGCTGCCTGTCTCCAGGTTTTTCACTGTGACGGTCTTCTGCTCCGGATGGATGGCAGTGACTTCATGATGTACTTTCATGTTTACGCGGAATCTTTTAAAAAAGCTTTCCGGTGTCTGCAGCGTCAGCTCTTCCGGGTCTGTGATGACGCCGCCGATATAGTAAGGCAGCCCGCAGTTGGCATAAGATACATAGCCGGAACGCTCAAATACAAGGATTTCCGCAGATTCATCCAGCCTCCGGATCCGGGCGGCCGCGGTGGCGCCTCCGGCTACTCCTCCTACAATTACGACTTTCATATGTTATCTCTCCATTCTTCCGTGATAGTGATTGATGCCTCCCAGATCCGTCACATGCGTATAGCCCATGCGTCTGAGTCCGGAGACGGCCTGGCGGCTCCGGGCGCCGCTGAAGCAGTAAACAAACAGCGGAGTCTCAGAATCCGGAACGGCGGATTTTACTTTATTCAGTTCGTGCAGGGCAATGTTACGGCTTCCGGGAATCCGGCCTTCGGCGTATTCCTCATCGGTACGTACATCCAGCAGGACGGCGCCCGGCGTGCTGCGGCAGATTTTCAGCTCTTCATGGATGTCAGGTGTCTTGAAAAAATCAAAAAATCCCATAGATATTTCCTCCATAATTGATGGCGTATCTTTCACAGGCAGTTTTGGTCTGTGTTCTGTCTGTGTTGTTCAGCTTTTATTATCTGCATTTTATACGGAAGAAAAAAATTTTTCTGTGACAAAGTCACAAAGCTTTCCCTAAAAAGTTCTACCGGTTTTCTGATTATCTTGGCACCGCTCGCAAATGTCGGAAATGATTGGAATATCAAGCATTTCCGGCATTTTGCGTTTCGGAAGATCCCCCGCATATCATGGCATATCGGAGCCTTATTTGGGGTCAAAAGTAGTAAAAGCGTAGTAGAAAACCGGCCCTGCTACTAAGCCGCCAGCTTGTCCATCGCCGCCTTCGCAGAGGCGTCATCCGCATGAGCGTAACAGTTCAGCGTCATGGTGATGTTGGAATATGCCATTTGGATGCACTTTGCAGGCTTCATCTTCGGTCATGGAAATTCCCCATCAGCATAGCACCATTTACCATAGTCCTCGTTACAGCTTCCGTCTGGTTCTCGGCTAATCAGACCATCTTCATTCAATGGCATTCCGCAACACTGACAAACAAGTTGCCGTGGAGAACCCAGAAGCGTACGGATTGACACATCAAAAACTCGTGATAACAGTTTTAAGGTATCTGTATTTGGTTGTGTTTCGCCTGTTTCCCAGCGACTAACCGCCTGTCGGGTAACTTGCGCATGTTCAGCCAGTTGTTCCTGCGTAAGGTTGTTTTTTTCGCGCAAATTTTTAAGAATACCTTGAATTTCATAGCCGTCTTCCTAAAGGATGTTTTTACTCATTATAACTTCAAAACGGGCTTTCAACAAGCAACCCGCTTTGGCGCCGTCTGTGCATTTGAAAGCAGGCTGTACATCGCCAATTCAGAAAGAGAAAAATAAGCTTGACAACTGGAGACTACAGATGTAGACTGTAAGTGTCTACAAAAGTAGACTTTAAAACGGAGGTGAACAGCTGTGGAGAAAAAGACGACAGTTTCTGACGCTGAGCTGGAGATTCTGGAGGTGCTCTGGGAGGCAGGGGAGCCTTTGAACGCCTCGGAGATCCGAGCGCTGCTGGAAAAGAATAAGAAATGGGAGCGGACCACAGTGCTGACGCTGATTCAGCGGCTGGTGAAAAAAGGCATGCTGAACCAGGAGAAGCGGGAGGTCTATTATTACATACCAAAGGTAGAGCGGAAGGATTACGTAAAGGAAGAGACCCGCAGCTTTGTAAACAAGTTTTTTAAGGGAAACGCAGGAACTATGGCGGCGGCTCTGATGTCAGATGACAGTCTGACAAAGGAGGACATCAAAGAACTCAGAGACTTTTTCAACAGCCGGTTCTAAAGGGGCCGGGAGGGGAGAATCATATGGAACGAGAAATTATTTTGGAAATCTGCCTTCTGTCTCTTTCCGGGACGGCGCTTGGTCTTTTGTTTTGCCTGCTCCGGCCGTTTACCGGGAAGGTGTTTTCCTGGAAATGGCATTATTATCTCTGGCTGGTGGTGCTTTTGCGCCTGATGCTGCCAGTTCATGTGGATACGGGAATGTTTCCGTCTCCGGCAGTATGGAGTACAGCTCAGACGCAGGCGGTTCAGACAGCGCAGACAGACCGGACGGATATCGGCGGAGAGGAGACTGGCGGAGAGGAGAGCGCCGGGAACGCTGCCACCGCAGGGACAGAAGAGACAGAGAATGCTGCTGTGGGAACAGAAAGCGCGGGAGGCGCCCAGAGCAGTCTTCCCGGCCAGACAGGCATTTCCGGTTCTTCTGCGCAGGCAGAGCCTTCTGCTGCTTCTGCGTCCCCGGACGGAGCAGGCTGGACGGTGTTCCGGTGGCTGCTTCTGATCTGGCTCTTTGGAGCCCTGCTGTCTCTGGCTGTAAAGCTCAGCAGCTACCGGAGCTTTGTAAATTATGTAAAAGCAGACTGCACGCGTGTGCGTGACGACAGGATTCAGCGGCTGGCAGCCGAGACCGCCGGAAAACTGGGTATCCGGAAATGGCTCTGGGTATATGAAAGTCCTCTTGTGGCCAGCCCGGTACTGATCGGAATCCGGCATCCGTTTATCGTACTGCCTAAGACAGAACTGCCGCTGGAGGAGGCCAGGCTGATTCTGCGGCACGAGTTTACCCATCTGAAACGGCGTGATCTGTGGTATAAATGGCTGTTTCAGCTGGTTCTCTGTGTTCACTGGTTCAATCCGGCGCTGCTGCTCTTCCGGAAAATGATGGACAGAGACTGCGAGCTTTCCTGTGATGAGGCGGTAATCGGTCCTCTTACGGAGACGGAGAGAAAAAGCTATGGAAATATTCTGCTGGATACGGCGGAGCGGCAGCTGAAGCTTCATAGAAATGTCCTGTCGGCTACGCTGATGGAGGGAAAAGAGAATTTGAAACAGCGTCTTCAGAGTATTCTGGCTTTCCGGAAGCGGGGGGCAGCAGCGGCGGCTGTGTCTGTTCTGATTTTCGCGGCAGCGGCGGCTCTGGCGGCCTGCGCGCCTTCCGGGTATCAGCAGACAGCTGAGGAAAGCCAGGGAGATTTCTCCATGGAGGGCAATGCGTCAGAAGAGGGGGGAGAGAGCTCTGGAGGTTTCCTTTCCAAGCTGATGGACGGCATCGGAGGCGGATGGAAAGAGGAACTGATGAATGCCCCCTTTGATATCGATCCTGCGGAGGATGCCTGGAAGGTCTATGATGATGAGAGTCTTCTGGCGGGAAAAGATGTGGATGGAATCTGGCGGGCTTATTTTTACAGCGGCGGAGACGGGCACATTCAGGCAGAAAGCTTTGCTTTCTGCGGCTCGGATTCTATTCTCATCGCCTGGGCGGAGGAGCCGGTGACAGTTACGGTCCGTTCTTCCTGGGAGCTGTTATCCGGGGCCTTCAAGCTGGTCCATATCGGTCCTGACGGTACAGTGGGCACGCTGACGGAGGAAGATGGCGGGAAGGAAACCTCTGTGACGCTGGAGCCTGGCCGGAATGTGATTAAGATGGCGGGCAGGGAGGCAAAGCTGGGGAAGCTGGATATCTCCTTTCAGGGACTGAACTCCGGCGGGCTCTCGGCGGTGTATTATACGGAGGAAGAAGAGGATGCCGGACGCCTGGCGGAAAGTATTCAGAGCGGCGCGGCAGGAAAGGAGGAGTTTTTGTCTTCCCTGACCTGGCTGGATGAGGATGCGGTAAATGAAGCGTTCCAGGCTCTTCTTGACCGGGGAGAGACTTTTACCGGGCCGGAGCTGGAAGAAATATTTATTTATGCGGATGAGGAGAAAGCCGGAGATATTCTGGTTCAGGCGGTGAAGGATGGAAAGCATCCCGCCCTTTCCGGAGAAACCATTGTGGAACTGCTGCCCTATATGGAAGAAACTGCGGCGGTGGAACTGGTTCAGGAGATGGACAGGGATGAGTTTACTTTTCATGTTCTGGAGGAGCTGCTTTATTATCTGGATGACGGGGACTGTGAGATCTGCGTGAATCATTATCTGGACCTGGGCAATACGCTGACAGGCAGCCAGTATGAAGAAATAAGATATCTGCTGAGCGGTGAAGCCCTTCAGAGACTGGACAGACGGCTGGGCACCCGGTAGCGCCAGCGCTTCCCGGCAGTCTGGCTTCAGACGGCGCCCGGCAGGCAGGAGCGGGCGCGGATAAAAAGAGAAAAGAGGCGGCTGTACGCGGAAGCGTACAGCCGCCTCTTTCCGCACAGATGCAGTGTCTCCGGGACTGCTCCGGTTTTTGCAAAATTACGGGTTGCTTTCTCAATTAATATTTAGTATTATGATAAAGGACCTGACAGGTGGGGAGTTTTTCCTGGCCTGGAAGGATGACCAGGAGGAAGAAATCATGCGGGAAATGATTAAGGTTGCGGTGGACGCAATGGGCGGCGACAATGCTCCTGATGAGATCATCAAGGGAGCGGTGGAGGCCGTCGGCTTACGGGAAGACATCAAAGTATTTCTTGTGGGAAAAGAAGAACTGATTCGGGAAAAACTGAAGGCTTATTCTTATAGAGAGCCGCAGATCGAGGTGGTGAACGCCACTGAGGTGATCGAGATGGCAGAGCCGCCGGTTGCAGCGATTCGGAAGAAGAAGGATTCTTCCATTGTAGTTGGCATGAAGCTGGTAAAGGACGGAACGGCGGACGCCTTTGTGTCGGCAGGAAGTTCCGGAGCCGTACTGGTAGGCGGACAGCTTCTGGTAGGCCGGATCAAGGGAATTGAGAGACCGCCTCTGGCGCCTCTGATCCCCACGGAAAAGGGAGTGTCCCTTCTGGTGGACTGCGGTGCGAATGTGGATGCGCGGCCTTCTCATCTGGTGCAGTTCGCGAAGATGGGCTCCATCTATATGGAGCATGTGATGGGAGTGAAGAATCCCAAGGTAGCCATTGTGAATATCGGCGCTGAGGAGGAAAAGGGAAATGCTCTTGTAAAGGAGACGTTCCCGCTTCTGAAGGAGTGTAAGGATATCAACTTTACGGGAAGCATCGAGGCCAGAGAGATCCCCCATGGACAGGCGGACGTGATTGTCTGCGAGGCCTTTGCGGGAAATATCATTCTGAAGCTTTACGAGGGACTGGCGGCGGTGCTGGTCAGCAAGATCAAAGAGGGAATGATGAGCACGCTGAGAAGCAAGATCGGAGCGCTTCTGGTAAAGCCTGCTTTGAAGCAGACACTGAAGTCTTTCGATGTATCTGAGTATGGCGGAGCGCCCCTTCTGGGACTGAACGGCCTGGTAGTGAAGACCCACGGAAGCTCCAAGGCACCGGAGGTGCGGAATTCCATTATCCAGTGCGTCACATTTAAGGAGCAGCGGATTAATGATAAAATCAGGGAGAATATTTTAAGAGAGGAAGGATGAAAACATGGAGTTTGAAAAATTGAAAGGAATTATTGCGGATGTCCTGAATGTGGATGAAAATGAGATCACAATGGACACCACTTTTGTGGATGATCTGGGAGCGGATTCCCTGGATGTTTTCCAGATTATTATGGGAATTGAGGAAGAGTTCGACGTAGAGATTGACCAGGAAGAGGCGGAGAAAATCGTATCTGTGGGAGATGCGGTGGAAGAGATTAAGAAAGCCCTTAATAACTAAGCTTCTGAAGGAAATCAGAGGGCTGCTGTAAATGTAGAGGAAGGAAAGTCCTGATTCTATGTTTCCAGCAGCTTTCTTATATAAAATATCAAGTATAAAATATCAAGATATCAGGGAACAGGATATCGGAAGAATGGCAGGAGAATACTTATGAAACTGGAAGAACTGGAAAAAAAGCTGGGGTATCAGTTTAATGACCGAAGGCTTCTGGAACAGGCCCTCTGTCACAGCTCCTACGCAAATGAGCGTCATATGGACCGGCTTCTGAATAATGAGAGGCTGGAATTTTTGGGCGACGCGGTCCTGGAGCTGGCCACCAGCGAATATTTGTATCTGAATTATCCCGAGATGCCGGAGGGTGAGGCCACACGCACCAGAGCAAGCATCGTGTGCGAGCAGACACTGGCGCTCTGTGCCCGGGATCTGGGACTGGGAGCCTGGCTGCGCCTGGGAAAAGGGGAAGAGCAGACAGGCGGAAGAGAGCGGGACTCCATTACCTCAGACGCTATGGAGGCTCTGCTTGGAGCCATTTATCTGGACGGTGGTTTTGCTAATGCGAAAGAATTTGTGCGCCGTTTTATATTGAATGATATTGAGCACAAAAAACTCTTTTTTGATAGCAAGACTATCCTTCAGGAGCAGATCCAGAGTGAGACGGAGGAGCCTCTTCACTATGAGCTGGTGAAAGAGGAAGGGCCGGACCACAACAAACGGTTTACAGTCAACGTCCTGCTTGGCGGGACGATTCTCGGCACGGGAAGCGGACGGACCAAGAAGGCCGCGGAGCAGGAGGCTGCCTACCGGGCGATTCTGAAAAGACAGAAAAACGGATAAGGTCGTGAGACATGTATTTAAAAAGTATAGAGGTACAGGGCTTTAAGTCCTTTGCAAATAAGATAGTATTTGAATTTCATAATGGAATCACCGGCATCGTGGGTCCGAACGGAAGCGGAAAGAGCAATGTGGCGGACGCGGTGCGCTGGGTGCTGGGTGAGCAGCGGGTCAAACAGCTGCGCGGCGGCAGCATGCAGGACGTGATTTTTGCGGGTACAGAGAACCGCAGGCCCTTAAGCTACGCCTATGTGGCCATTACCCTGGATAATTCGGATCATCAGCTGGCCATTGACTATGAGGAGGTCACCGTATCCAGACGCCTGTACCGTTCCGGAGAGAGCGAGTACCTGATCAACGGGACAGTCTGCAGGCTGAAGGATGTAAACGAGCTGTTTTATGATACGGGAATCGGAAAGGAAGGCTATTCCATCATCGGACAGGGCCAGATCGATCGGATTTTAAGCAGCAGGCCGGAGGAATCCAGAGAGCTTTTTGACGAGGCCACCGGCATCGTAAAATTCAAGCGCCGGAAAAATACAGCCCAGAAAAAGCTGGAGGATGAAAAGCAGAATATTCTGCGTATCAACGACATCCTGGCAGAGCTGGAAAAGCAGCTGGGCCCTCTGGAGAAGCAGTCAGAGACAGCCAGACAGTATCTGAAGAAAAAAGAAACCTTAAAGAGCTATGATGTGAATCTGTTTCTTCTGGAGACCGAGCGCCTTCAGAAGCAGCTGTCTGAGCTGGGGGAAAAGGCCGGAACAGCCCAGGCCAATCTCGACGAGACCAGCCGGGAGTACGAGAAAATCAAGCAGGAGCATTCCCGGATAGAGGAAGAACTGGAGGAACTGAATACCAGTCTGGATTCCGCGAAGGAGGCTGCGTCCCAGAATGATCTGAGCCGCCAGCAGATGGAAAACCAGATCGAGCTTTTGAAGGAGCAGATCAAATCCGTCCGCTCCGGCGCGGAGCAGAAAGAGGGACGGCTTGCCGCCATCGGAGAGGATATTCTGGAGCGCCGGGAGACGAGGAAGCGTTTCACGGAGGAGCAGAAGCAGCTGGACGCCCAGTTAAAGGAGGTCTCCTCCGCGTCCAGAGAGGCGGGAGAGAAGCTGAAGGAGCTCCGGACTCAGATCGATGGTCTGAATCAGAAGGCAGAGCAGAGTAAAAACGCGATCATCAGCCTTTTGAATGAGCGCGCTTCCACGAAAGGACGCCTGCAGCGGTATGACGCCATGCAGGAGCAGGCTCAGCTTCGGAAGACGGAACTGACCCAGAGGCTTCTGGAAGCGAAGACAGGAGAGGAAACGCAGAAGGCATCCTATGAAAAGTACCAGCAGGAGCTGATGGAAATCAGTTCCAGAATCCTGGATCTGACTGCTTCCCAGCGGGAAAAGGAAGAGGCTGCGGAAGGCTTCCGCAGACAGCTGGGGAAACTGAACGAGGAGCTGGAGATTGGCCAGAGCGCCTTTCACCGGGAGTCTTCCAGGCTGGAATCCCTGCGCAATATGGCAGAGCGGTATGACGGCTATGGAAACAGCATCCGCAGGGTCATGGAGCAGAAGAGCACACACCCGGGAATCCTCGGCGTGGTAGCAGATTTAATCCGGGTGGATCAGAAGTATGAGACGGCTGTGGAGACGGCGCTGGGCGGCAATATCCAGAATATTGTCACTGACAACGAAGAGACGGCCAAGGAAATGATCTCCTATCTGAAGAAAAACCGGTTCGGGCGGGCTACCTTCCTGCCCCTGACCAGCGTGGGCAACAGGGATAATTTCCCGAAAAAAGAAGCGCTGAAAGAAAAAGGAGCGGTGGGACTGGCCAGCACGCTGGTGGAGGCAGAAGAAAAATACACTGGAATCGTGAACTATCTGCTGGGCCGGGTGCTGGTGGCAGAGAATATCGATGACGCCATAGCCATTGCCCGGAAATACAGCCATTCCCTTCATATTGTCACGCTGGAGGGCGAGTATTTAAGCCCCGGAGGTTCCATGACAGGAGGAGCCTTCCGCAATTCCAGCAATCTGCTGGGCCGGCGCCGGGAGCTGGAAGAGCTGGAAGAAAATGTGCGCCGTCTGGACCGGGATATGAAGGAAGCCCGGGAGAAGATTGAAGAGCTGAAGGAGAAACGGCGCAGTGTCCGCCGGGAAGCGGAAGAGCTGAATACCCGTCTTCAGGAGCAGTTCCTGCTTCAGAATACAGCCAAGCTGAATGCGGACCAGGCCCAAAAGCGTCTGCAGGAGATTGAGGCTGACTGCGGCGGGCTCCAGACAGAGCTGGCCCAGATCGAGGAGCAGTTCCAGGATATTCAGGCCAGCCGGACCTCCATTACGGAAGAACTGACAGCATCGGAGAAGCAGGAAAAAGAAAATGAGGAGCAGATCTCCAGAGCGCAGGAAAGCCTGGAGGAGCTGAAGAAGCAGGAAGCAGACTGCATCCGCCAGGCGGAGGAGGTTCATCTGGAGGTGGCAAACCTGACCCAGAAAGCGGAGTTCGCCGGCGAAAATGTGTCCCGTATCGACAGAGAGCTGGACCGCCTGCGCCTGGAAGAGGAAGATTTAAAGGCCGGCGTACAGGAGGGCGATAAGGATGTGCGCGCCAAGGAGGAGAGCATCCTTGCGCTGACGGGCCAGATCGGTCAGCTGACAGCCAGAAGTGAAGAGCTGGAGAAGAAGACGGCAGAGCTTTCCGGAAAACGGGAGGCGCTCCTGAGCGGACAGAAAGAGTTCTTCTCCAGACGAGAGGAGCTTTCCGAACAGAAGAGCCTGCTGGACCGGGAGGTCTTCCGTCTGAACAGCCAGCGGGAGAAGCTGGAGGAAGCAGCCGACGCCCAGGCAGGATACATGTGGGAGGAGTACGAGCTTACCTATAATATGGCTCTGCCGCTCCGCAATGAGGAGTATACGGACGCAGGAAGCTTAAGAAAGCAGATTGCCTCTCTGAAGGATGAGATCCGGAAGCTGGGAGATGTGAATGTCAACGCTATTGAGGATTACAAAAACATTTCCGAGCGCTATACCTTCATGAACAGCCAGAGAAATGATCTGGTAAAGGCGGAAGAGACCCTGCTTGGCATCATCAAAGAACTGGATACCGGCATGCGGCGCCAGTTTGAGGAGCAGTTTGAAAAGATCCGCGTGGAATTTGACAAGGCGTTCAAGGAGCTGTTCGGCGGCGGAAAAGGAACGCTGGAGCTGGAGGAGGACGCGGACATTCTGGAAGCAGGAGTCCGGATCATCGCCCAGCCGCCCGGAAAGAAGCTGCAGAATATGATGCAGCTTTCCGGAGGTGAGAAGGCGCTGACATCCATTTCCCTGCTGTTTGCCATCCAGAATCTGAAGCCTTCGCGCTTCTGTCTGCTGGATGAGATCGAGGCGGCGCTGGACGATTCCAACGTGGGACGGTTTGCGAAATACCTGCACAAGTTGACAAATAATACGCAGTTTATTATTATTACACATAGAAAAGGAACGATGGAGGCCGCGGACAGGCTGTATGGAATCACCATGCAGGAAAAGGG
>CALWAZ010000127.1 GCA_944375725.1 uncultured Merdimonas sp.
AAGTTTTACTGCCTGTACTTTGTATTCATGGTCATATTTACGTGCCACTTTGAATACCTCCTTATTCTCTTGGTTTTATTATGAAATCCTTGAGAATAAGCTGTCAACTTTTTTTATACCACACCAAAACGCATCCATTCAAAAAAATGGACGTGTAACAGTAACCGGATTTACACAGTTCATGCCACACGCCTTTTTTATTTTAACAAACATTCCGCCCAGCGCAAATGCTGATTTTTATCGGAAAACCGACCTTGGAAAAGCTGATTGTTTGTTGGAAAAGCTGCCGAAACGAAACAGTCTACAGAAACTTCTGCACCTCAGTCGTCAGCTTTTCTTCCAGTTTAATCAGCTTTTTGGTAATATCCTTTGTCTTTTCATCCGCTGCCTTGTACTGGTTCAGGTACCGGTTCAGAGACTTCACTCCCATGTTGCAGCCGTCCGTCATCAAATCGGCAATGGTATGATCCGATTCGTCCATCACCAGCTTTGCGTTCGTCTTCACCCAGGACATGCTTTTTGCAATGGGATTCGGCTCTTTGCCATCATCATGGTATTTTTCCAGCAGCGTCAGAATTTCGCTCTGCAGCTCGCTGTGCTCGTCCCTGCATTCTCTCAAGGTTTCTCCCAATTCTTCATCGTGAACATAATCCAGAACTTCGTCTATGGATGACACGCCCATCTTGATACCCGCATCGCATTCTCTCAGCAGTTTTATAGTGTCTGATTCAATCATATCTTGTATCGCTCCTTTGCTTTTGGGAACAGTATGGCTGGTTTGGAAAAATATTATGCGTTTTGAGAGGGAAATAGGAACACGGTTTCCTTATTTCAAAACGACTTACTCTAAAAATCGGACGAATTAATTGATAAATTCGTCCGATTTAATATTGTAATCATATAGTTCGCAGTTTAAGGAGGTGCGTTCCATGTCAATCACTGCCACAGAATTAAAAGTAAATCTTGATAAGTATTTAAAGCTTGCAGAACACGAGGATATCTTCATCACTCGAAATGGCAAGATAGTTGCAAAGCTTTCCAAACCCAATGCAGATCGGGTGGAAATGGCAAAATCATTCCCTGGCGTCATCCCTTCCCGTCTTTTCTCCGGAACAGTTTTTGTCGGAGCTTGAAAAAGAGGAAAACGCCGAAAAATAGGACTGCAGCCGCCTCTTACAGGTTCTTCACAAACAGAGCCCGAATCGCGTTGAGCACCGCAATGATCATGACACCCACATCCGCGAAAATCGCCATCCACATATTTGCGATTCCAAAAGCTCCAAGCGCCAGGAACAAAAGCTTGATACCAATGGCAAACACGATGTTCTGATATACGATGCGCAGGCATTTGCGTGATATTTTGATGGCCTTGGCAATCTTCAGCGGATCGTCATCCATCAGCACCACATCTGCTGCCTCAATGGCCGCGTCGGAGCCCATGGCTCCCATGGCAATGCCGATATCTGCCCGGCCCAGCACCGGAGCGTCGTTGATGCCGTCGCCCACAAAGGCCAGTTTTTCCTTCTCGGATTTTTTCTGAATCAGTTCTTCCACCTTTTCCACTTTATCGGCAGGCAGAAGCTCACTGCATACCTCATCGACTCCCAGATCGGCGGCTACCTTTTCTGCTACCTCGCGTCTGTCTCCGGTCAGCATGACTGTCTTTCGGATTCCCGCTGTCTTCAGAGCCTGAACCGCCTCTTTGGAATGGGGCTTCACCACATCAGAAATCACAATGTGTCCGGCGTAGGAACCGTTGATTGCCATATGGACAATCGTTCCCACACTGTGGCAGGAAATGTACTCGATTCCCAGCTGCTTCATCAGCTTGTCGTTTCCGGCCGCAACTGTATTTCCATCCACCTTTGCAGTCACTCCGCCTCCGCTGATTTCCTGAATATCTGTCACGCGGGAGCGGTCGATTTCTTTTCCATAGGCCTTCTGAATACTTTTGCTGATGGGATGGGAAGAAGCGCTCTCCGCAAGAGCCGCGTATTCCAGAAGTTTTTCATCCTCCAGCTCGCTGTGATGGATGCCGTTTACCTCAAAGACACCCTGAGTCAGCGTACCGGTCTTGTCAAATACCACAATCTTTGTCTTGGAAAGAGTCTCCATGTAGTTGGAACCCTTCACCAGCACGCCGGCAGCGCTGGCCCCGCCAATGCCCGCGAAGAAGCTCAAAGGAATACTGATGACCAGCGCGCAGGGGCAGCTGATTACCAGGAAAGTCAGGGCACGGCCGATCCAGTTGTCCCAGTCACCCGGAAGTCCCAGGCCCAGTATCCGTACCAGGGGCGGCAGAACCGCCAGAGCCAGAGCCGCATAGCAGACTGCCGGCGTATAGATACGCGCAAACTTGGCGATAAATTCTTCCGATTTGGACTTGCGGGAGCTGGCATTCTCCACCAGATCCAGAATCTTGGAAACCGTAGACTCTCCAAACTCCTTCGTCGTCCGGATTTTCAAAAGCCCGCTCATATTGATGCAGCCGCTGATGATCTCGTCTCCTTCTTTTACGTCCCGCGGAAGGCTCTCGCCTGTCAGCGCGCTGGTATTCAGAGAAGAAGCTCCTTCCAGCACAACGCCGTCGATGGGCACCTTTTCTCCCGGCTGCACGACAATCACCGTGCCGATTTCCACCTCATCCGGGTCCACCTGCTCCAGCTTCCCGTCCTGTTCCACGTTTGCGTAGTCCGGGCGGATATCCATCAGATCGCTGATGTTGCGGCGGCTCTTTCCCACCGCATAGCTCTGGAACAGCTCGCCAATCTGATAGAACAGCATAACGGCTACTGCTTCTGTGTAATCACCGCTCCGTTCATGAAGAGCCAGCGCAATGGCGCCAATCGTGGCCACTGCCATCAGAAAGCTTTCATCAAAGACCTGATGGTTTTTGATTCCCTTAAAGGCCTTCAGCAGAATATCATAGCCAATCACCAGATAAGGAATCAGATATAAAATCAGCCTCAATGCTCCGTCTGCAGGAATAAACTGCAGCGCAGTCAGCAGAACCGCAGCGATAATTATGCGGATCAGCATCTTCCTTTGTTTCCTGCTCATCCTTGTCTCACCTCTCTAGTCAAAAATCTCCCCCGCCTCAAATATGTTTCACACTTTTATTTAAAGGAAGATCTCGCAGTCGTCTTCTACCTTCTTGCAGTTTTTCAGGACCTGCTGCATAACGCTCTTGGGCTCCTGGCCTTCCTCAAACTCCACAATCATCTTCAAAGCCATAAAGTTTACTGTCGCATCCTTCACGCCCGGAGTCTTCTTTGCTGCCTCTTCCATCTTATTTGCGCAGTTTGCGCAGTCCACATCGATCTTATAGGTTTTTTTCATTTTCTTTCCCCTTCCTACGTTTTATCATTTTATCAATTAAATGCTTGTTTAATCGTTGATTACAATATATACTGAATAAATAGAAAAGTCAATACCAAAACTTGAATCCTTCCAAATGGGCAAAAATCATTTCCATTTGGGCAAACCCATGCTAAAATACTGTCTGTAAGGAGGAGTTACCTATGAGCGAAAAGAAACTGCCCCACGACCACGGGCAAAGCTTTGAAGAATATTGTGACCATATGCCGGCTGTCAGCGACTTCCAGACAGTCTCTGACATTTTCAAGCAGCTGGGAGATGGCAGCCGTATCCGCATTTTCTGGATTCTCTGCCATTGTGAAGAATGCGTCATGAACCTGTCCGCTCTGGTGGACATGAGCAGTCCTGCCGTATCCCACCACCTGAAGCAGCTGAAAGCCGGAGGCCTTATCGTAAGCCGCCGGGAAGGTAAGGAAGTCTATTACAAGGCTGCCGACACAGAGCAGGTGAATCTTCTTCATCACGCCATCGAGGATCTGGTGAAAATCGCCTGTCCTTCCAGATAACCGGATAAAGGAGCATTTCCGAAATGAAAAATGAAGACATCTGCAGAATCCTACGGGATTTAGAGAAAATTCCGGAGCACTCTCTGGAGCTTAAGGAATATTTCAGTCAGGACCAGGGAGCCGTCCATCCATCCAGAACGCTTTCTGTTCGGGTAGAAGGGAAAGGAAAGGTCTCTGTCTACCAGGTCTATCCCGGCATCCGGCTCTCTCTGCTCTGCTTTCTTTCCGAACAGGCATCTTTCCGTCATCCCGCCTCTCCGGCCGTTCTGGAGGTCGGCCACTGCCGCGCGGGACGGGTAGGCTGGAATATGAAAAACGGCACTTCCGTCTATCTGGGTCCCGGCGATCTGTCCTGCCACAGCGCCGTCTGCTGCGCGGATTCCGTAATGACCTATCCAATGAAATATTTTGAAGGAATTTCTGTCTCCATAGACCTGGAGTCCCTGGCAGGCCGCCTTCCCGGCGTGCTTTCCGAAGCTGCCATTGATATCCGGAAGCTGCGTGAAAAATACTGTGAGCCGCAGAAATCTGTCTTTATTTCCTCCTGTCCTGAGACAGACGGCATCTTTCTGCCTCTCTACGACCTGCCGGAGTCTCTGCGTCTTCCCTACTTTCAGCTGAAGGCCCAGGAGCTTCTCCTTTTTCTCAGCCGATATGTCCCGGATCAGAAAGCCGTTACCAAATATCATTCGGAGCAGACAGAGCTGATCCGGCAGATACATGATCAGCTGACCGGAAATCTGTCACGCCGTTTTACCATTGAAGAGCTGTCCCGCCAGCACCTGATTAATACCTCTACCCTCAAGGAAGTATTCAAGGCCGTCTATGGTCTTCCCATCGCCTCTTATATGAAGGAGTACCGGATTCGGGAAGCTATGAGGCTCCTGCGGGAAACCGACGAGAGCATCTCCTCGATTGCGACCCGGGTAGGCTATGAGACCCAGGGAAAATTTACAAAGGCTTTCCGGGATGTGGCCCAGGTTCTGCCCTCTGAATACCGGAAGCAGTGCCGGCAGGCGTCCTGGTAAGGGAAATTTGCCCATATACCGCAGTTTTATGATAGAGGGTTATTCATCCAGCCTTTCTCCGCAATAAGGACAGTGTATGCCTCCACCAGCGTGTCCCAAAAACCGTCCGCAGTGCGGGCAGCGGTTAAATACGGCGAGAAAGATAATTGCCGCCGCCATTTCAAGAAGCGCGGCAGCGATCAGCCAAAACAGCTTCAGCCAGCATCCCAGCAGGATGAGCAGAATGCCCAGGATAAGTGAAATCCAGCCGATGATACCCACATGCTTTCTCTTGATTTTTTTCATACTCATATCCCCCGAATGTACTTATATGTACTTTTTGAACATACCCTTTTAAATGTATTTTTCATCAATCAAATCGTATAACTGATTCCATACCTCATCTAAAGACTGTCCATGACGCAGCTTAGATAACTCTCATCCGATTACCGGAAGCGCAGCAATTCTATTGTCTTCAAATCCTTTAAATGCAAAAATACAATAAATCAGCAATACTGCTATTGCGGACCTGATGATCCTTCCAACAAATGTTTTGCTTTTATAGACAAACGGTGCCACTCCAATAGAATAACTGCAATGCTGCAAATAATTACCCGCTGAACATACTGCAAGTGTATGGGACTCCCACTCACCACCGATGAATTATAAACGACAAATAAAATAATACCAAATAAATATAGCAAAATCCCAATAACGTTCCTCTTCTTCATATGGTTTACCTCCACAATCAATGGATAAAGAACTGAAACATATGGCATCCTTTTCATTCTTGGTACGGGACATGTAATACTTCATCGAGTCATTGAAGCCCCTCGATAAATATAAACAATGCCACGAACAACATTACTGTCCAGGAAATGTACCGGCCTGCAATCACCCAGTCAGACGGCTCCGCCCGGTCTGCATTCCGAATCTGAAAGGACATATTCCAGCGGAACAGCTCGTCCGCAAACAAAATGGACAGCGCTGTGAAAATACAAATGAATGTGCCTCCAAACCACATGGGCCATTCCCCCTTATGAGTCAGCTCAGGACCTGCTATCAAGTCAAGTATAGTGAATGCAGAAGGTTTCATCGGATCGATTACATTTCCGTTTCCATCCGTTACAATCCCATTCCATGATGTCACCAGAAAACCAATGTCCGCCAGGCTTCCATCCTCATTGTATAACCAGCTGCCGTCCCCGTAATCCACTACATATCCGCGGAACATGATTTTCTCTCCGCAGCGAAGCTCCACACCGGTCACTGACTCTCCATTCAAAGGTTCTCCCTGATCATCGGTATCCGGAATGGCAGACGAATCCTCCCTGGCTGTATAAGGACCGTAGAGCTTATCGCCATATCGAAACTCCACCGTATTGTCTGCATATACGGTAAAGCTGGCCTTCTCTCCCTGAATTCTCCCGGAATATACTATATTGCCGTCTTCCTGACTTGGGAGAAGAATGGTGTCCCCATATGCAAAACCCACTCTGGCAATAGTCACAGCATAGAGCACTGCAAATACCAGAGCCATAACAGCCATAACACTCAGGATTCCTTTTTGATACCGCCCCAGACATTTTATCCTTTTCAAACCGGCACCCCCTCTGCAATCAGGTTCTTATCGTTCCTCTTTTTTCATTCTATCATAAGCCCGTATGTTTGAAAATATCCCGTTTCTATAAATAATTTTGTGAATTTTCGCAAAATTTCACTTTTAGTTCAAACTTCCCACATTAAAAACGGAATTTGTACCTTGTAAGCAGGGTGATGGAACGGAACCAGTTGAAAAGTTGATGGCTGCTGTTTTTGGATATATACAATATTTTCCTGTTCTGATATCCAAAATAATGTTGTCATAGGTGAATATTGCTTTTTTGTCTCGATATCAGCTGTGGATTGTACATATGGAGAAAAACAGCCTGCTATGTCCAAAATTAATCTAATTGTTGGATATATGCGATATATTTTCTTAAATATGTAAAATAAGGGCGCTGCATAAACGGATCTCCGGGAAATTCTTGCGGTTTCACGCAGAAATTGGATGGCAGGCACGATTTTTTTGCATATATCCAAGCACTCGTCCTTTTCCTTCCGTGATTTTCACGATTCCCTTATTAAATCACCACCATCTTCTTCCTTAATCTGCATCAATCATGTTTACCCTCAGTTTACAAGGACACAGACGCCTCTCTTGTCAACTGAGGGTATATTCCATTGAGCAAGATAAACTATCACCCTCAAGAACCCCCTTGCCATCTGTCAAACAATTAAAAAATCGAGGTCAAAAATGGCTGTTTTTTGCTCCATTTTTGCCTCGATTTTTTGCAGGAAAGCCACAACATCTTGTGGTTTACCCATATATTTTTGCTTTATCTCTGCAAAGCATCATCTGAATCACGGCTTCCACATGCGCTGTTCTGCCCAAATCTGAAATCTGCATTGCATATTATGAATATTGCAAACTATAAATATTTATTGCGGGAAACGTTTCTCTTCCCCAGTTCTTCTTCCTTACTGCGTTCTCAGCTCTGCGCCCAGTTTCTTTCCAAGCTTCTTCATAACCTGGTTTGCGGCGCTCTCGATCTCCTGGGAGGTCAGAGTCTTCTCGGAAGAGCCGATGGTCAGACGGATCGTCACGGACTTCTTGCCTGCCGGGATCTGCTTTCCTCTGTACTCGTCCACAAAAGCGGCGTCCTTCAGAAGAGCGCTTGCCTTCTTCTGACCCATAATTGCGTCATAGATATCGGCCCACGCAGCCTCAGAATCGAAGAGCATGGAAATATCGTAATCGGTCTCCGGGTACTCGGCAAGATGGGTAAAGTGATTCGTTCTGGATTTCAGCGGTACCAGTTTTGTCACATCCAGCTCAAAGAGCATAACGGAAAGGTTCTTGATTCCGCAGTCCATGGAAACCTTCTTTGCCACCAGTCCCATATCGCCAATCTTCTCTTCCCCGCGGAAAATGTTCATCCATACCACATTGTCTGCCCAGACCGGCTTTTCCTCTTTCCGGAACTCAAAGTCTTCCATGTGGGTGTAACGGGGCATATACTCCAGCACGCCCTTCGTCTCACGGAACAGCTCTGTGATATCTTTTACGCTGCTGGCGAAAGCCGCGCCGATATGTCTTTTCTGCTCGGGCAGAAGCTCTGCCGGGTCGTAAGGAGAGGTGTAATTCCGGTCAAAGAACACCTGCGCCTCCTCAAAGATGGCAAAATCATTGAAATAGCGCTCATTCTTTACCACTGCCTCGCAAAGGTTCGGAAGCAGAGAGGAACGGATATAGCTCAGATCCGGAGCGGGCGGCGTAGACAGTCTTAAGACGCCCTCTGTGCTCTGCAGTACGGCATTGACAAACACATCGTTCATCCAGGGATAGGTGTAAACCTCCTGCATGCCGCAGCGGATCGCCAGATACTCCTTAATTCTTCTCAGCAGATCCTGATCCTTCTGGTTGATGGCGCCCTCAAAGGTGGTTGTAAAGGAAGTAGCCTCAAAATTGTCATAGCCATACAGTCTGGCTACCTCTTCCATCACGTCATCCTTGATGGAAATATCGCCGGTGGAACGCCAGGTGGGAGCGGTCACGTGCATGTTATCGCCGCTGATCTCTACGTCAAAGCCAAGCAGCTCCAGTTTTTTCTGGATCACTTCATTTGACAGGTTCTTTCCAAGGCGCTTTGCCAGCCAGGTCAGGCTCACGTCGATCTGGGCTCTCTCAAGCTTCTTCACATAATTGTCGCAGAAGCCCGTCACCTTCAATTCCGGATAAAGCTCCTTGAAATATTCCATGGACAGGGCCAGAGCCTGATCACATCTTTCAGGATCTACGGCCTTTTCATATCTGGAAGAAGCCTCGGTACGGGTATCGTAGCGGAGAGCTGTCCGGCGGATTCCGGTGGACTCAAAGTTGGCCACCTCCAGAATCACGCGCCTGGTATCCGGCAGGATGGAATCCTTTGCGCCGCCCATGACACCGGCCAGCGCCACAGGTCCCTCGGAATCTGTGATCACCAGATCGTCCGGGCAGAGGGTCAGCTCATGGTCGTTTAACAGAACCAGCTTCTCTCCTTCCGCCGCATGTCTTACCACAATGTGGTCCGTAATATTGTCTGCGTCAAAGGCATGGGTCGGATTTCCCGTTGCCAGCATGACATAGTTTGTAATATCTACCAGAGCGTTGATGGGGCGCATGCCTGCCTTCCAGATCCGGTTCTGCATCTGGTAGGGAGAGGGCTTTACTCCCACGCCGGACATTTCCACGCCGATGTATCTGGTACATCTGTCCGGATCGTTGATCTCTACCTTGAAATCAGACTGTACATCCGGTGTATAGGGCTTGATCTCCTTCAGAGGCAGATCATACAGCGCCGCGATCTCACGGGCGATTCCGTAATGTCCCCACAGATCCGGACGGTTCGTCATGGACTTGTTATCGATTTCCAGCAGAACGTCGTTCATATCCAGAGCATCTGCCAGAGATGTTCCTGCCGGAACCTCAAAAGCAGACAGGTCGAGAATCTCTGCCTCCTCATCTGCCGGGAACAGGTCGCTCAGGCCAATCTCACTGGAAGCGCAGATCATGCCGTAGGACTCCACGCCGCGGAGCTTGGAGTTTTTAATTACCACCGGCTCGCCCTCTCCGTGCCAGCGCACTACCGCGCCGGGGCAGGACACAGCCACACGCATGCCTTCCTTCAGGTTGATTCCTCCGCAGACGATATCTTTAATCTCACCGCCGCCGATATCTACCTTGCATACCTTAAGCTTATCCGCGTTGGGATGGGGCTCGATTTTTGTAATGACGCCCACAAGCATATTGTCAAACCGGCGTGCCAGATATTCCACATCCTCCACCTCTACGGTAGACATGGTCAGATCATAGGCCAGTTTTTTCAGATCCATATCCTCCGGGATCTGTACATAATCCTTTATCCATGATAATGATAACTTCATCTTCTTCTCTCCTTATCTGAACTGCTTCAGGAATCTCAAATCCGCACTGTGAAACAGTCTTACATCGTCAACACCATAGCGCATCATGACC
>CALWAZ010000128.1 GCA_944375725.1 uncultured Merdimonas sp.
GGAGGAAATGCAGGCCTTACTTGAAAAAAACAGCCTGCCATGATAAAGTGGAAACGGATACCTACGAAAAGATAAGCGGCAGGAGAGGACGGACACAGGCATGGCAGTGGATATGAAGGAAATCATAGCAGAGGCAGCAGGACGGCTTATCATGGAGAAGAAGGTCAAGAAGCTGACTGTGAAGGATATTGTGGAGGAGTGCAGTATCACCCGCCAGACCTTCTATTATCATTTTGAGGATATTCCGGATCTGTTCCGGTGGATATTAAAGAGGGGCTCGGAACGGCTGCTTCAGGAGTGCATGGAGCAGGAGGGGCCGGAGGGGAAGCTTCGGTATCTGCTTTTGATGCTGCTGAATGCCCAGCCCTTTGTGCGCCGGGGCATGACCTCCAATTACCGGGATGAGATGGAGAAAATCATGCGGGAGACCTTTTATGCCTTCTTTGAGCAGGCCGCGGCGGAAAGCGGGCTGTATCAGAACTACAGCGCCAGAGACGCCGGGCTCATCATCCGGTATCACTGCGGGGCAATCATGGGGCTTCTGCAGAGCTGGACGGAAAAGGATACACAGGATCTGGACTATATCGTACACAGTGTTTACCGGATGCTGAAGGGCGGGATGGCTCCTCTGGGCGGAGAAGAGAACGGGTGACGGGACACAGCCCGGCACAAGGCAGCCTGACACAAAAGGCCGGAGTGTAAAGATTTTTTACACTCCGGCCTTTTTGTCTATACAGAAGGAAATTTCTGATCATGGTTTTCCGCGGAATGCTCTGATACAATGCTTTTGATGAGAAAAAAGAGAACTGCAGGGGAAAGGAGTGCGGTATATATGGCTCATGAACTGCTTTCTGTGAAGCTGTGTGAGCTGGATGAAAAGCTTGGGAGGCTTCACAGCAGGATTCAGTTCAGCCAGACCTCGGACAGAGACAGCCTGGCAAAGGAGACGCAGCTTGTCCGCAGAGAGTGCGAGGAGGAGCAGCAGAGTTTAAGCAGAAAGCTGAAGTTCAGCAGGTCAGAGATGGCTGGAAGAATATCAAGGCTTTATGAGAAAGTGGAAGAAACAGTCCGCGGCGCCAGAAATGAGATGGAAAACGGACGGGACAGGATTTCTCCGGAGGAGTGGCTGCTTCTGGCAGAGTACAGTCTGGATTTTGCAAGCCAGGCTGCGGACAGGGCGCTTCTGATTTCCCTGGAGGCGATTGGAAAGCAGGCAGAGGAGGAGCTTTCTTAAGGATACGGAAATGGAGGAGACAAGATGAAAGAAGTGAAATCACCGAAAAAGCCGCTGTACTATTATTACGGCATCGCTTTGCTGGTTATTCTGCTGGCAAATATTTTTCTGACGCCGATGCTGAACAGGGCCCAGGTGACCGATGTGGATTACGGGACCTTTATGAATATGATTGAGGAGAAGAATATCGGAAAGGTAGAGGTGGAGGATTCACAGATTCTGTTTACAGACAAGGACAATACCCAGATCTACAGGACGGGAGTGATGGAGGACCCCACGCTGACCCAGCGGCTTTACGACGCGGGCGCGGTCTTTGACAGGGATATGGAGGACGGATCTTCTTCCTGGCTGACGAGCCTTCTGACCTTCCTGATTCCGCTGGCTATCTTTATTGCTCTGGGGCAGTACATGAATAAGAAACTGATGGAGCAGATGGGCGGAAAGAATTCCATGGCTTTCGGCATGGGAAAGAGCAATGCGAAGATTTATGTGCAGTCCACAAAGGGCATCCGCTTTGATGATGTGGCCGGCGAGGAAGAGGCCAAGGAAAGCCTGGCTGAGATTGTGGATTATCTGCATAACCCGAAAAAGTATACGGAAGTGGGAGCTTCCATGCCCAAGGGCGTGCTTCTCGTGGGCCCTCCCGGAACAGGAAAGACCATGCTGGCCAAGGCGGTAGCCGGTGAGGCGGACGTGCCTTTCTTCTCCATTTCCGGCTCGGAATTTGTGGAGATGTTCGTAGGAATGGGCGCCTCCAAGGTGCGCGATCTGTTCAGCCAGGCCAAGGAAAAGGCTCCCTGTATCGTCTTTATCGATGAGATCGACGCCATCGGCAAAAAGCGTGACGGACAGGTGGGCGGCAACGATGAGCGGGAGCAGACTCTGAACCAGCTGCTGACCGAGATGGACGGCTTTGAGGAAAATACAGGCGTCATGATTCTGGCGGCAACTAACCGGCCGGAATCCCTGGACCCGGCGCTTACAAGGCCCGGACGTTTCGACCGGCGCATTCCGGTGGAACTGCCGGATCTGAAGGGCAGGGAAGATATTCTGAAGGTACACGCGAAAAAGGTAAAGCTGGCGGACGATGTGAATTTCCATACGATCGCCCGGATGGCGGCAGGAGCCTCCGGCGCGGAACTGGCCAATATCATAAACGAGGCGGCGCTCCGTGCGGTGCGTGATGGACGTACCTATGTGACAGAAGCGGATCTGGAGGAAAGCATCGAGGTAGTAATCGCAGGCTACCAGAAAAAGAACGCGGTGCTCTCGGATCAGGAGAAGCGTGTGGTGGCATACCACGAGACCGGACACGCGCTGGTGGCAGCCATGCAGAGCCATTCGGCTCCCGTACAGAAGATCACGATTATTCCGCGTACTTCGGGAGCGCTGGGCTATACCATGCAGGTGGAGCAGGGGGACAAATATCTGCTGACCAAGAAAGAGATCGAGGACAAGATTGCGGTCTATACTGGCGGCCGGGCAGCCGAGGAAGTGGTATTCGGAGAGATTACCACAGGAGCCTCCAATGATATTGAGCAGGCTACCAAGCTGGCGCGGGCCATGATTACCCGGTATGGCATGAGCAATGATTTTGACATGGTAGCCATGGAGACAGTGACGAACCAGTATCTGGGCGGAGACACCTCTCTTGCCTGCTCTCCGGAGACCCAGAAGGAAATCGATGAAAAGGTTGTGGCGATTGTGAAGGAGCAGCACGCGAAGGCAGTGGAGATTCTGAAGCAGAACAGAAAGAAGCTGGATGAGCTGGCGGATTATCTGTATGAGAAGGAAACGATCACAGGCGAAGAATTTATGAAAATTCTGGAGCGTAAGGAGGCATAAAAGATGAGAAGATATACAGGCTTCAGGTGGGTGCAGTTTATCATAGGAGTTCTGCTGGTGATTCTCGGAATATGGACTCTCAGTCATCCCGGAGCAGCGCTGACAGGGTTTGTGATTCTGTACGGGCTGCTGGCTGTGCTGACCGGTATCACAGATATTATATTTTATGTGAAGATGGAGCGGTATACGGGCTTTGGCCCCATCCTCTCCCTGATTTCGGGAATCTTAAGCGTCATGGCCGGCGTCATGCTGCTGATGTATCCGGGAGCGGGAAGCATAGCGGCGGGAGTGCTGTTTCCGCTGTGGTTTCTGGCCCACTGTATTTCCAGACTGGCGACCCAGCCCCGCATCCAGAAGTTTCTGAATCCGTTCAGCTATTATCTGACGCTGATACTGAATATTCTGGGGCTGATTCTGGCTGTGCTGATGCTGTTCAGTCCGGCGGTTTCGCTGCTGTCTCTGGATATGATTATCGGCTGTTACCTGGTGCTGCTGGGTGTGGACAGCATTGTGCTGGCATTCGGCAGAGGAAGGGGAGGCATGGATTACCGCTGGTAAATAAGGCGGGATAAGTGAAAAGAACAGGATCTGCGTCCGGGGAAAATATAGGGCCCGGGCGCGGGTCCTTTTTTTCGTGATTTCCGAAAAGGAGCCTCAGCGGAGGATTGACATATAAATACTATTATGATATTATTTTGATATCAAAAAGAGGAGGGATATCCGATGCAGGAAAAAGTATTGAACGGGAAAAAGAACGGATTTGTGATGCTGCTTCTGATTCTGCTGCTGTATGCGGCATGGATAGGAGTTTTCGTGATTGGCTGCGTGATGGCGGATGCGGGGACTCTGATGCCTCTGGCGGTGACGCTGATTGTTATCGGAGGACTCTGGATGGCTCTTGGCTGGATTCCTCTGTGTGGACTGAAGGTGCTCAAGCCCCAGGAGGCCCTGGTGCTGACGCTGTTTGGAAAATATGTGGGGACCCTGAAGGAAGAAGGTTTCTACTATGTGAATCCCTTCTGTACGGCAGTGAATCCGGCGGCAAAGACCCGGCTGAACCAGAGCGGGGATGTGAATGACGCGGGAAAGATGCTGATGAACGCAGCGGCGCAGGCAGGGACTGCGGAAGCCGCAGGAAAAAGAATTTCCCTGAAAATCATGACGCTGAACAATAACCGGCAGAAGATCAACGACTGCCTGGGCAACCCGGTGGAGATTGGCATCGCGGTTATGTGGCGTGTGGTGGACACGGCAAAGGCTGTGTTTGAGGTGGACAATTATAAGGAATACCTTTCCCTCCAGTGTGACAGCGCCCTGCGCAATATCGTCCGCATCTATCCCTATGATGTGGCTCCGGGCGTGGACACCACGGGAGACGGCATCG
>CALWAZ010000129.1 GCA_944375725.1 uncultured Merdimonas sp.
GAGGATCTGCCGGAGAACTGCCGGAAGTACATCGAGTTTGTAGAGAAGCATATTGAGTGCCCGATCACCATGGTTTCCAACGGACCGGGCCGTGACGATATCATTTACAGAAAATAAGATGGTAGAACTCTATGATCAACGCAGTGATTTTTGACATCGGACGGGTGCTCACAGGCTACAGCTGGGAGCATTATCTCCGCAGCCTGGTGCCTGAAGAGAAAGCATACCGTACAGTAGAGAATGCGGTTTTTCTGAATCCTGCCTGGGCGGAACACGACAAGGGGCTGATGACGGAGGAAGAAGAAATCCTGGATTTTGTCTCTGCGGCTCCGGAATACGAAGCAGAGATCCGGAGGGTTTATGAAAATCTGGGTGAGTGCATTCAGAGATATTCCTATGCGGTGCCCTGGGTCCAGGAATTGAAAAACCAGGGCCTCCGGGTATTTGCTCTTTCAAACTGGCCGAAGCATATCTACGAGCAGCGGAAGGACAAGATGGACTTTCTTGAACTGATGGACGGCTATATTCTGTCCTATCGGGAGAAGATGACCAAGCCCGATCCGGCTGTGTTTCAGCTCCTGCTGGACCGGTATCAGATCTGCCCTGAGGAGGCAGTCTTTATTGATGATACGCTGGTGAATATCCATGCCGCTGAGAAACTGGGCATTCATGGAATCCATTTTCAGTCTCTGGAACAGGCGAAAGAAGAGCTGAAAAAGCTTGGGATTGCTTCATGAATCAGGGAAATGAAACAGATCATTAAGCTGTATTAAATATGAGACACCTGCGGGTGTAAGATGTGCGGGAGAATCTGTACGCTGTGCCGGAAAGGCATGCGTACAGATTTTTTTGATTTCCGTGTTTTGATTTCTGCAGGACTTCCGCTTGACACACCTAGATTTCCGAGGTATCATTTATACATAGAATACCGAGGTATATAGGATAGAGTCCGGACTGCGCTTTGGAAACGCGCGCCGGACAGAAACGGAGGGACAAAATCATGGATAAAAAGATGATGGCAGCCAGCACTTCCATGCTCCTTCTGAAGCTTCTGGAGGAGGAAGACATGTATGGCTATCAGATGATACGGAAGCTGGAGGAGAGAAGCGATAACGTATTTTCCCTGAAGGAAGGAACCATGTACCCCATCCTTCATGGGCTGGAAGAGGAAGGAGCCGTGGAAAGCTATGAAAAGGCTTCGGAAACCGGGCGGATACGGAAATACTATCATCTGACCAGGAAAGGAGGGCGTCTGCTGAGAAAGAAACGGGAAGAATGGGAGCAGTATGAGCAGGCCGTTCATGCCGTTCTGAAGGGAGGTGCGACATTTGCCTTCTGAGAGCTGTACAGCGGTAGATAATTTTCTGCAGGATGTGGATGAACAGATTTCCTGCAAGACCGGGCTGGATTCGGTCAACAGAGAGCTCCGAGGCCATATTGAGGAAAAAGCGGAGCTTTACATGGAATATGGAGTGGAAGAAAAGGAAGCCTACCGGAGGGCTGTGCGGGATATGGGCGCCCCGGATGTGGTAGGTATGGAACTGAATAAGCATCACCGTCTGCGGACAGCGGTTCCCCTGCTGGCGGTGATTCTGCTGCTGATGGCTGTGGGAGTGGCAGGAGAGGTACTGCGGGACAGGATAGAGTGGAGCCTGTATGATATTCTGTACGAGATTTCAGACAAACGGTACTTTCTCTGGGGACTGCTGGTGCTGTTTCTTGTAACGCGGTTCGGATATCCGTTTCTGCTGAAACATACGAAAGGGATTTGCGTTCTGTTTCTGGGGATCTGTCTGTTTTTTGGCGGACTGTATGTAGCTGTAAAGCTGTTTCCGGGCTGGCTGGACCAGCTTTATATGTCTCAGACGCTTCCCGGGCTGGTTTTCTGGAACCTGTGGAGAATGTTCAGCGGCACTTTTTTTGTGGGGATTGTACAGCTTGCAGTCCCAGTGGGAGCGGTGATTCTTTATCGGTGGAGAAATCAGTATTTCCGCGGATTTCTGGTGCTGTTTCTGATGCAGGTTCTGGTGATTTTTCTGGGAAAAGGGAATTATATGGAAACAAGGACCTACGTTTCTGTTCTGCTTTTATGCGCCGGATGTCTGGGGACAGCCCTTTATCTTTCAGAGAAAGGCTGGGTTTCTGTTTCCAGGGAGAGGGGAATTCTGACTGCTCTGGCAGGCTTCGGCCTTTTGCTGATACTTTGGGCAGCACCCCAGTGGAATCAGATCCGGGAATGCTGGAAGATTTGTGTGAATCCGGGAAGCCGTGCTTCTGTGACTAATGCCTGGGATGATTCCTATAACAATGTATTGATTCGGGAACTGTTGGGAAAGGCAGAAGCTTTTGGGGAAATCAGGCTGACAGAGGAGGAACTGACACAGTATGATACTGCAGAATGGTATTATGAGGATGGGCCCGGAAACTGGAACGGCGGGGAAACAGGAGATTCAGATAATGTCTTTGATTCCCTGGAAGGATATGTGAAAAACCAGATGAAGGATCAGGAAAATTTATCCCTTCGAAAGATTCTTCCCCAATATTATATGGAAAATTACCGGATTTCCTGGTGGGTGCTCCGATACGGCTGGGTTCCGGCACTGGCGCTCACTGTGCTTGTACTGGCGCTTCCGGTTA
>CALWAZ010000130.1 GCA_944375725.1 uncultured Merdimonas sp.
GGTTATGAGCCGGTTGCTCTAACCAACTGAGCTATGGGTCCAGAATGACTCCTACGGGAATCGAACCCGTGTTACCGCCGTGAAAGGGCGATGTCTTAACCGCTTGACCAAGGAGCCCTGTTCTTTACGGCCCTTGGGGCCCTTATCTGCGCAGAGATAACCTGAACATTAGTTATGCTAACACATTTTTGCCGTTTTGGCAAGAGGTGATTTACTGTTTTTGCGCAAATTCATATCAGTGCTATTCTGCGCGCTGAGCCTCCTGTCTCCTTGTCCCCCCGCTTCCTTTACTGCGTTCTTTCTTTTCCGGCTCTTCTCACCGTACGCTCATGCATCCACACCATCACTGCCAGCAGAAACAGCAGGTAAAACGGAAACAGACTGATTGCAGCATGCTCTGCGATCAGCCCGAAAACAGGCGGCATCAGGCAGGTTCCCACATATGCGCTGGCCATCTGGACACCAAAAACTGCCTGTGAGCGTTCCTCTCCAAAACGCTCCGGCGTGGAGTGAAGCAGACAGGGATAAATGGGGGCACAGCCCAGTCCAATCAGAATCAGCCCGAAGGGAGCAGCCGCTCCGGTACCGGAAAGCACCAGAATAAAAAATCCGAGGAGAATGATTCCCTGCCCCAGTCTTATCATGCGGGTATCATTGAGCGCCATCGTCAGAAAGCCGCTGGCCAGGCGTCCGGCGGTCACCCCCAGGAAAAACCAGCTGGCAAAGCGGGCCGCCGCTTCCGCGGAAATTCCGCAGTGCAGTACCAGATAGCTGCTTCCCCACAGGCTTGTGGTCTGTTCCAGCGCGCAGTAGCAGAAAAAGGTCAGCATAGCCTCCTTTGCGGCCGGCAGTCTCAAAACCTGCGCAAGGCTCAGGGATTTTTCCCCTGCCTTCTCCGTTTCCGCCGGAGTACCCGTCTTCCCCTTCCTGTCCGCGCTGTCAGAGGAAACTTTCCCATTTTTCCAGAGCAGCAGGCTGAAAAGCAGAACCGCCGTCAAAGCTGCCTGAATAAACGCGATATAGCGGTATCCCATGTTCCAGCCCTGGCCTGCCGTCATGGCATAGGACAGAATATACGGGCCTATGGAAGCCCCGACTCCCCACATACAGTGCAGCCAGCTCATATGGCGGCTGGCATAATGAAGGGCCACATAGTGATTCAGAGACGCGTCCACACTGCCCGCTCCCAGACCATAGGGAACTGCCCAGAGGCAGAGCATCCAAAAAGAACTGCTGAAAGAAAAACCAAACAGAGCTGCCGCTGTCAGGGCGACACTGAAAGCAGTCACCTTTCCGGTGCCCAGAAGCCTGGTCAGCCGGTCACTCTGAAGACTTGACACTATGGTTCCCGCAGAAATAATCATGAAAATGATGCTGGCATAGGAAACCGGAACTCCAAATTCCCCATAAATGGAAGGCCAGGCGGAGCCCAGCAGCGAATCCGGCAGTCCCAGACTGATAAATGAAAGATAAATTACAGCTAACAGCAGATGAACCATTCTGATAATCCTCCTCTTAAACTTCTACCATTATACCAGTATTTCCAGATATTGAGCATAGAAATAGCATAAATTTTCTTTTTGTATTCTGTCAAAACCGCCAAAAATTTTTCGGTTTTCTCCCCTTTCATTGACAATCTATACAGTAGAATGATAAAATTGTCTTAAGACGTGAATAGAAATTCACAAGACGAACCGTATTGATGCCAGGCGGCAGACAGAGCTGTCATCTGTCTCCCCGGCGCTTCCATGAGCCAGAAGAACAGGAGGAAAGAACTATGGCATACAATGGATACGCAATCGACAAATATCTGAACGCGGCAGAGGTAACCCGCCAGCTTGACGAGCTGATCAAAAAACCCGTCTATTCTGTCCGCCCGGACAAACTGAAAATGTACGAGGAAGAGTATTTTGAAAAGAAATGCAGCAAATCAAAGGCAATGATTACGGAAGCGAAAAAGGTCATTCCCGGCGGCGTGCAGCACAATCTTGCCTTCAACTACCCCTTCCCCATCGTCATTGAGAAAGCTGAGGGAGCCAAGCTCTACGACATTGACGGAAACTGGTATTATGATCTGCTGCAGGCAGGCGGACCCACCATTCTCGGCAGCAATGTGCCGGAGGTCCGGAATAAAGTCATTGAGCTTCTGAATACCTGCGGTCCTTCCACCGGCCTTTTCCATGAGTATGAATACAAGCTGGCCAAAAAGATCACCGAAATGGTCCCCTCTGTCCAAAAGTTCCGTATGCTGGGATCCGGAACCGAAGCCTGCATGGTAGCAGCCAGAATCGCCAGACTGAAAACGAAAAAGAAAAACATTCTGAAGATGGGCGGCGCTTACCATGGCTGGTCCGACCAGCTGGCCCACGGCATCCGCGTGCCCGGAACCAAGGGCCTGATGTCCAAAGGCGTTCCAAACTTTGTATTTAAGCATACCAATGAATTTTTCCCCAATGATCTGGACGATCTGGAGCGGAAGCTGAAGCTTAACGAACTTACAGGCGGCACGGCAGCCATCTATATCGAGCCTGTAGGACCGGAAAGCGGCACCCGTCCCGTATCCAAGAAATTCATTAAGGGCGCTGAATGGCTGGCCCACAAATACGGAGCCCTTCTCGTCTTTGATGAAGTGGTAACCGGCTTCCGCATCGGACCGGGAGGCGCCCAGAGCTATTTCGGTGTGGATCCGGATCTGACCATTTTTGGAAAAATCATCGCGGGAGGCTACCCGGGCGCCGGCGGTGTAGGCGGCCACGAGGACTGCATGGCTTATCTGGGCGCCGGCCTTGACTCCTC
Organism: uncultured Merdimonas sp.; assembly: GCA_944375725.1. Lineage (GTDB taxonomy): Bacteria > Bacillota > Clostridia > Lachnospirales > Lachnospiraceae > Laedolimicola. The sequence continues at coordinate 2,797 of CALWAZ010000130.1, forward strand.
CGGAAAGAAGGTTTCCAAGGCCATGTGCGGCGGAACCCTGGCCGCAACGCCTATTTCCTGCGTGGCAGGCTATTACACACTCTGTGAAATCGAGCGCACAAACGCCTGTGAAAAGGCAGGCCGCATGGGAGACCGGCTGACGCAGGGCCTTCAGAAGCTGATCAAAAAATATGATCTGCCCTTCGTAGCCTTCAACCAGGGCTCTATCTGCCACCTGGACAGCGTGGGAACCATGCACTTCATCGTAGACTGGTCAAAGCCCTGGACTATTCCGCATGTGCTGAAGGAGACTGGCATCCGCCAGAAAGAGATGGAGCACATCGGAGCCGCTTACATGGCAGAGGGCATCGTGACCCTTGCAGGCTCCAGGCTCTACACCAGCGCCGCCTATACGGAAGAAATGATTGACGATGTATTATCCAGATTCGACCGCGTATTCGCAAACTGCGGCAGAATCGATGTGTAAAACAGGAGGTGGAATCAGATGGCCTATACAGAAGCAGAAGCGAGAGAACTGATCCTTTCCGCAGTCCACAGACTGGTAAACGCAGGACTTGTGGCCCGCACCTGGGGCAATGTAAGCGCCCGGATTTCAGAAGAGCAGTTTCTGATTACTCCCAGCGGACTGGGATACGACATCATGACGCCCGGGGATCTGGTACTTGTCAATATTTCAGACCTGAGCTATGAGGGTACAAGGAAACCCTCCAGTGAAAAGGGCATTCACGCGGATGCCTACCGGCTCCGCCCGGATGTAAATTTTGTCATCCACACCCATCAGGATAAAGCCTCCATCTACGGAATCCGCGGTTGGGATTTGAGCGGACTGAACAGTGAGGTTCTCGGAAAACGGGTACCCTGCGCGTCCTACGGGCTTTCTTCCACAGAAAAACTCCGCCGGGCAGTGGCTGACGCCGTTTCCTCCAATCCTTCTTCCTCCGCGGTTCTGATGCGCAATCACGGAGCCCTGTGCCTGGGCAGAGACTGCGAAACCGCTTTCGCGGCAGCGGAAGCGCTGGAGCAGGCATGCGCGGAGCGTGTGGGGGAAGTTCTGGACGAAGAGCTGAACATGTACACCCAGCAGCGGTCTCTCTGGCCTATGCCTGATTACGGCAGAAGCCAGAGGGTGGGACACCGTTTTAAACTGAAGCATGGCACTGTCACAAGAATATATGATCTGAAGGATCTTCCGGACAATCTCCGGGGCCCCGCGGCCATCCATGCGGCCATTTATCTCCGCAGCAGCGCCCGCTATATCATGCATGTACGCTCCAGGGCCGCAGTGGCCATGAGCGTCATCGGCCAAACCGTTTACCCCTATCTGGATGATCTGGCCCAGATAGCCGGTCCTGATATCCGCTGCGCGCGTCTCTGTGACGACAGGCAGCTGCCCGCAGCCGTCGTCCGGGCCCTTTCCGGACGCAACGCTGCTCTTCTGGAGGACTGCGGAGGCTTCTGCACCGGAAAGACTGCCGATGATGTGACAGCTGCCTCCCTCCTTCTGGAAAAGGGATGTGAGGCTGCGCTCTATGCACGTCTCCTGGGTGACTGCAGTCCCTTGAATTCCGCGGACGCACGCCTGCAGAGACTGGTTTATCAGGCCAAATATTCCAGAAAAAAGGAGGCTTAAGCGTGCTCAGAAGGCTGACGGAAGAAAAGCTGGAAGAGATTCTTGAAGCGGGCATCGCAGAATTCGGGGAACATGGCCTGGCCAGAACCAGTATGAATAAAATCGCCGCCCGCGCGGGCATCAGCGTCGGTGTCCTTTACAAATATTACGAAGATAAGGAAAGCTTTTTCCTGGCCTGCGTAAAAAAGAGCATCCGGGAGCTGGACCGCACGCTTTCCGAAACAATTCAAAAAGAAGAAAGCCTTCTGCAGTGTGCAGAGCGCCTCATTGAGGCGCTCCAGCGCCACTGCAGGGAGCATCCCAGCCATATCCGGATGTATCATGAGCTGACCAGCTCCGGAGCCGCTGAACTGAGTCCGGGACTTGCGCAGGAAATCGAGGGAGTGACTGCGCGCCTTTATTCCGGCATCATTGACAAAGCCCGTCAGGAAGGGCGAATCCGGCAGGATGCTGATCCGGGGCTTTTTGCCTTTTTCTTTGACAATCTGCTGATGATGCTGCAGTTCAGCTGCTGCTGTGATTATTACAGAGAGCGTTTTTCTATCTACTGCCACGCAGCGCCCGAAGAGATGGAGGCTCAAATCCGGGCGGAACTGCTGAAATTTCTGGAATCCGCTTTTACTGTGGACAAGGAACATATCATACACACAAACCAGGGGGAATGAAATATGAAATATGTGCTGGCTTACGATATCGGTACCACAGGTGTAAAAACCTGTCTTTTTCAGATTGACCGCTCTATCTCCATGCTGGCAGCAGACAGCGAAGGCTATGGCCTGTACATCATGGAACACGGGGGAGCCGAGCAGGACACGGAGGAATGGTGGGCAGCCATGTGCCATACTACCAGGCGGCTTCTGGAAAAGTCCGGAATCCATCCGGCAGAAATTGCGGGGATCTCATTCTGCTCCCAGATGCAGGGGCTGATTCTGACTGATAAAGACGGCGTTCCGGTCCGCCGTCCCATGAGCTACATGGACCAGCGGGCGGTGGAAGAAATCCGCAAGGGCATCGCCTACGGCATCCAGATCGCAGGCGCCAATGTGTTCAAGCTTTTAAAAAGCCTTTGGATCACCGGAGCCGTCTCCACCAGTGTCAAGGATCCCATGTGGAAATACAAATGGATCGAAGCACACGAGCCGGAAAACTTTGCCCGGGCTTACAAATGGCTTGATGTAAAAGAGTATCTGATTCACCGCTGTACCGGCCGTTTCATTATGACAGAGGACTCTGCTTTCGCTACTCTTCTCTATGACACCAGAAAACACTGCTGGAGCGCGCCTCTCTGCAGAACCTTTGGGGTCAATCCCGATCATCTTCCCGAAATCATTGCTTCTTCCGATCAGGCGGGCTTTCTGACAGAACAGGCTGCCGCCGAGCTGGGACTGGCCGCCGGTATCCCTGTCTTCGGAGGCGGCGGAGACGCTTCCCTCATTGGTGTAGGCGCAGGCAGTACCGCAGTGGGCGATACCCATATTTACTGCGGCACCTCCGGCTGGGTGACCACCGTCACAGACCGGCAGCTGGTAGACGCTTCTGCCATGATTGCCGCCATCGTAGGAGCCCAGAGCGGCCGCTACAATTACTTTGCGGAAATGGAGACCGCCGGGAAATGTCTGGAATGGGTCCGTGACCACCTGGCTCTCGATGAAATCGGCATTTATCTGGAAAAGAAAGATATCTCGGAAGGGCCTGAAGCCATCGCCCGCAGTCTGTATGACTACATGACGGAGACTGTGAAAAACGCTCCCGCCGGTTCCGGCGGCGTACTCTTCACTCCCTGGCTTCACGGAAACCGCTGCCCCTTCGAGGATCCTTCCGCGGCCGGCATGTTTTTCGGCATCCGTCTGGAAACCGGAAAAACAGAGCTCATCCGCGCCGTTCTGGAGGGCATCTGCTATCATCTGCGCTGGATGCTGGAATGTCAGGAAAAGAAGCTGAAGGTCTCAGATACCATCCGTTTCGTGGGCGGAGGCGCCCTTTCTCCGGTGACTTCCCAGATTCTGGCTGACATTACCGGCCACAGGATCGAAGTGGTAAAAAGTCCCCAGAATGTAGGCGCTGTAGGCGCCGCGGCAGTCGCCGCGGTGGGCCTTGGATTAATTCCTGACTTGGACAAGGTACGGGATTTTATTCCCGTCCAGAGCAGTTATAATCCGGATCCATCCCAGCATGCCATTTATAATCATTACTACGAGATATTCAAAAAGCTGTATGCCGCCAATAAAAAGAACTTTCAGATCTTGTCCGGCAGAGAGGAGGCTTCCGTATGAAACACAAAGAACTGCTTCGCACCCTGAAATTTGTACTGTTTTCCATTTCAGCTGGCCTGATCGAGATTATTGCCTTTTCTCTGCTGAATGAACTGACCGGCTGGAGTTACTGGCCCTGTTACCTGATAGCTCTTATCCTGTCGGTTCTCTGGAACTTCACGCTGAACCGCCGCTATACCTTCCAGTCCGCCAGCAACGTACCTGTGGCCATGCTGAAGGTCTTCGCCTTCTACTGTGTGTTCACCCCGGTCTCGACCATAGGAGGCAGCTATCTGGCCGACACCCTGCACTGGAACGAATATCTGGTAACGGCTCTGAACATGGTCTGTAACCTGACTCTGGAATTCCTGTATGACCGCTTCTATGTATTCCGGGATTCTATTGATACAAGAGAATCGCAGAACTGAAAAAAGAGAGGATGTCCTCTCTTTTTTTCATTCCTGCCCTTTCAGGTTTATTTCAGCTCCTCCAGAATCGGCCGAATATATTTCCTGTCAGAAATATAGAAAGAACAAACAAAAGATTTTTTTATATGCAGAAAAAGACCTGTAAACATCACCGTTTACAGGTCTCTTCTCCTCTTAGCTCCCCGAGTAGGGCTCGAACCTACAACCCCACGGTTAACAGCCGTGTGCTCTACCATTGAGCTATCGAGGATTATCTGGCATAAGTTCTTCCCTTATACCT
>CALWAZ010000131.1 GCA_944375725.1 uncultured Merdimonas sp.
AGCACCACTGGTTATATACCTTCGGAAGATCCCGGTAGGACTGGATCTCCTTTGCGTAGAAATCACAGAACAGAGTCTCAGAGGTAGGACGCACGCACAGACGCTCCTGCAGCTCTTCCATTCCGCCATGGGTCACCCAGGCTACCTCAGGCGCGAAGCCTTCCACATGATCCTTTTCCTTCTGAAGCAGGCTCTCCGGAATAAACATGGGCAGATACACATTCTCCACCCCTGTCTCCTTGAACCGTCTGTCAAGCTCCTTCTGAATATTTTCCCAGATTGCGTAGCCCGCCGGCTTGATTACCATGCATCCCTTTACACTGGTATAATCCGTCAGCTCCGCTTTCTTTACAACGTCCGTATACCACTGGGCGAAATCCACATCCATGGATGTGATCTCTTCCACCAGCTTCTTCTCCTTTGCCATTTGTTCTCTCCTCTCGCCGCCCCTGGGCAGAATTTTTATAATTCATGATTCTGATTCATGATACAGACTGCCCGTCAACAGGGCGTATCTTTTTGTTATTCTATCGCCCTTATGCGCTTTTTGTCAAGCCTTCTGTGGCAGTAAAAGCAGTATGAAACGCATATTCCCTTACTATTCGCAGCCACCCGCCCACATGCGCCCCCGCCGCCTCTTCGAGGTTCCAGTTCCGCTCCTTACGGAGCTAAGACTGCTTCCCGCAGGATCCTGCGGAATATTTACAGCTCTGGCGCTCCGCTTAGGTTTTTTGCGGCCGCCGCGTCCACCTGGTTCCACAGCTCCTGTATCAGGAGCACCGAAAGGGGGCCCAGAAGGATTCCGCCGAATCCGTAAAGCTTCACTCCGGCGTACACACTGGCAAGTATCACCACCGGCAGGATTCCCAGGTGTCCTCCGATGAGCCTGGGCTCCAGCAGTTCTCTTGTCAGCACGCAGATCCCGTAGGTGGCGGCAAGAATCAGGGCTGCCGTATAGTTTTTCTGGAAAAACACAAGAATCAGAATCCAGGGCAGAAAGATGGTTCCCGTGCCAAACACCGGCAGGGCGTCCAGAAAGCCGATACCGATTCCCACAGGGAGCGGATTGGAGACTGTGCCGGATATCCAGACGCCTGCCGTGCAGAGCAGCATGACAAGCCCCATGATGATGCACTGAGCCCGGAGATAGCCGCCTACAGAACGCAGGATCCCCCGAATCACAGAGACCAGATGCTCATAAAGAGGCCATTTTCTCCCCATATCCCGTATCTTTTCAAAATCAGAAGCTGTCAGAAGAAGCGCCACTCCCGTCACCAGCAGGGCCGCGCCCCAGGAACCCGCGCTTTTCAGAAATGTCCAGGAGCTGCCGAAGGCCCCGGGCAGAATATTCTGTCTGGCATGATCCCGGAACACATTCAGCTGCTCTGTCACAAAGACACGCACCTCCCCGGAATCCAGATGCATCAGCTCACTGATGCCGTCGCAGCACTCATAGAGGAGCCGTCTGCCCTCTCCCGGATTCTCAAACCGTTCCGCCAGCCATCGTATCAGCTCCCCGCTCTTCCCTCCCAGCCAGGCGCAGCCTGCTGCCAGCAGAGCCGCCGCAAGGATCAGAAAGACTGCCATCACAAAAGCCGGTTTGATATGAAAACGTTTCTGAACCCAGCGGAGGACGGGCCAGCACCAGCATACCAGCAGAGCCGCAGTAAAAAACGGAATCAAAAGGGGGACCAGGTACTTCATTCCCAGGTAAACCCCCGCGATGATTCCGATTTTCTTTAAAAGTATGTGGTTTTTCCGTATCCAGTCCATGGGCCGCCCTCTCCTTGCGTCGCTTTTTCGTTTCTTTTCTCTCAGAAACAGTATTCGCAGAAAGACGGGCTTTTACCCTGCTACATTCATCCAGTCCTGATGGTGTGGACTGCGATGTGGATAACTCTCTATTTTGTGGATAAAAAAGTGGAAAACACAGGATTTTGTGGTTTTATCTCGAATTCCATCGATTTTCCGGAAACGGGATGGCGGAATTTCAGCCGGTATGCACACAGTGCCGGAAATATGTTATCCACATTATCCACATAGTTTTCGACATTTTCCACTCCGTATTTCCGGTCACCCACAAGAGGGGTGCCCATCCCGGCCATCTGCACCCGGATCTGATGGTGCCGTCCGGTCTCCAGCCTGATTTCTACCAGCTCCCGGCTGCCCTCCCGCTTCAGAACACGATAACGGAGCACTGCCTTTTTCGCTCCCGGATGTGTCTTCGAAACGATTTCCGAACGGTTTTCCCTTCCGTTCTTAAACAGAAAATCCACGCATTCTGTCCAGTTATCCACCAATTTTTCCACATTTCCGGGTAGTTTTCCACATATATTCTGTCTTTTGGGGATATCCACATCCTGATTATCCACAATCCTGCGGACAGCCAGGTACGTCTTTTCCATTTTATGCTCTGCCGACTGGCGGCTCAAGGCTGCCGCGGCCTTCGGCGTCAGCGCAAAAAGCACCAGCCCTTCCACCGGCTGATCCAGCCGATGGACAATCCCCAGATAAGGAGCTCCCTTCCCGGGATTCTTCTCGTACAGATAATTTTTTACCAGACTCTCACAGTCCTTCGCCCCCACACGGGCGCTCTGAACGGGAACACCCGCTGGCTTGTACAAAACCAGCAGGTGCTCATCCTCATATACAATATTCAGCTTCATACGCTTACAGTCTCTTCAGAAGCTCCTCGCGCTCCTTCTCATAGCCCGGCTTTCCAAGCAGAGCGAACATGTTCTTCTTGTAAGCCTCCACGCCCGGCTGATTGAACGGATTTACGCCAAGGATATAACCGCTCACGCCTACCGCGAACTCGAAGAAATAGAAGAGCTGTCCCAGGCAGTACTCGTCCTGGCGCGGAATATTTACGCGCAGGTTCGGCACATTGCCGTCTGTATGTGCCAGAACAGTTCCATTCATGGCATTCTTATTTACAAAATCAACGGTCTTTCCAGCCAGATAGTTCAGGCCGTCCAGATCCACTGCCTCTTCCTGAATCGTGATCTCCGCAGGGCTCTCCTCCACATTCAGAACAGTCTCAAACATATTGCGCTGTCCGTCCTGGATCATCTGTCCCATAGAGTGCAGGTCTGTGGAAAGGTCAACGGCTGCCGGGAAGATACCCTTCTGATCCTTGCCCTCGCTCTCGCCGTAGAGCTGCTTCCACCACTCGGATACATAATGCAGGCTGGGCTCATAGTTTGCCAGAACCTCGATCACCTTGCCCTTGCGCAGCAGAATGTTGCGGATGGCCGCGTACTGCATGGCGCTGTTCTCAGCAAAGGGAGCATTCAGCGCTTCCTCTCTTGCCGCTGCTGTACCTTCCATCAGCTTCTGGATATCCGCTCCGCTTACCGCGATGGGCAGAAGTCCTACAGCCGTGGTCACGGAGAAACGTCCGCCTACATTGTCCGGAACCACGAAGGTCTCATAGCCCTTCTCATCGGACAGTTTCTTCAGCGCTCCTCTTGACTTGTCTGTGGTCGCGTAGATTCTCTTCGCTGCCTCAGCCTCGCCGTACTTCTTCTCCAGCATCTCCTTAAAGATACGGAACGCGATGGCCGGCTCTGTGGTGGTACCTGACTTGGAAATAACATTTACAGAGAAGTCACGGTCTCCGATCACATCCATCAGGTCCTTGATATATTTGCTGCTGATGCTGTTTCCTACGAAATAGATCTCCGGTCCCTTGCGGATCTCTTTGGAAACCACATTGTAAAAGCTGTGCTTCAGAAACTCGATAGCCGCTCTGGCTCCCAGATAGGAACCGCCGATACCGATAACAAGCAGAACCTCGGAATCGCTGCGGATCTTGTCCGCTGCCTTCTGAATTCTCGCAAACTCTTCCTTATCGTAATTCACCGGAAGATCTACCCAGCCGATGAAATCATTTCCGGCTCCCTTTCCCGATACCAGAAGCTCCTTGGCGTTTTCCGCGATGGCTTCCATGCTCTGAATCTCGTTTTCGCCGATTACATTCAATGCTTTGGAATAATCGAATGAAATTTTATTGCTCATTTCTCTTTTCTTCCTTTCTTTGCGCCGGCTCATGCCGTCTCTTCTCTCATTCTAGCAAATGCATCCATGCGAATCAAGTTCCAGTCCGAAAAAATATGATCCGGCCGCCCCAAAATATCAGTTATCCCAGAAATTCTGTCAGGACCTCGTCCAACACCTGCTCCTCCGACGCGCTTAAAGGCGTGCCCTGAAGCTTTTTCTCCTGCTTTTCCAGCTCCTCCTGCTGCCTCTTTTCCTCCTGCTCCTTTCTCTGTTCCTCCTGGAAGTTCGGAAAGCTTTCCGCAGCCCTTGCGCTCAAATTTCCCCGGAGAAGCTCTCTTTTATTTTCCTTCACAATCCCGGAAATCTCTCTTACATCCGCCCACAGATAAAGCAGCAGCACCAGAAGCACTGCCCAGGCTATCACAATAAACACCC
>CALWAZ010000132.1 GCA_944375725.1 uncultured Merdimonas sp.
CTGTGATTCCGCTTCTATGGTCAGAAAATGTCTTCTGGCAGCGCTTCTGGGCCTTTTATGCGTCACCGGCTTTAAAGTGCGCGCTACCTCTTTCATCGCCTATATTGCTATTTTCTTATACTGGAGCATCCGGCATGAAAAGGGCAGCCTCCGCAGGCATGTCCGGCCTATCCTGGCCTTTTTGCTTTCTGCCCTTGCCGCATTTCTGCTGTGGAAAGGAATCATCGCCCACTATGTTCCCTTTGACACCACAGATACAGCCCTGCCTGTCACCCACTTTATCATGATGGGCACCCAGGGCGATGGAAGCTTTAATATGAATGATCTGCGCTATACGACTTCTCTGCCCACCGCTCAGGAAAAGCTGTCCGGAACTCTTTCCGTCATCCGGCAGCGGCTGACGGAAAACGGCCTGAGCGGAAACATCCGTCTGCTTCTGAGCAAACTGCTGAACTGCTGGGCGGACGGCACAGATTCCTATATCACCGAGAATTCTCTGTGTCCCGTCACAAGCCGTCTGCACACCTATGTCACAGGAAGCAAATCGGTTTTTCTGGCCTCCTATGCGCAGATATTCCGCTCCCTGCAGCTTTTTCTGGTGAGCTGCTTCTGCATTTTTTCTCTGATCCGCCGGCAGTCCGGAAGAATGTTTCTTCTGGCGCTGAATCTGCTGGGCGGTATGGTATTTCATCTTTTCTGGGAGGCTTCGCCTCTCTACAGCATCGCTTTCGCGCTCTTTTCCTATGCGCTGTGCGCCGGCAGCATAGATCTGCTTGCCGGACTGGCAGAGAAGGCTCCCCGGATATCCTCCCGGATATTTGCGTTTCTTTCTCTGTTCTGCCTGATCGCATGCGGCTCCGTACTGGCTGCCCGTTTTTCCTCCGCCGCCTCCCAGGAACGGCTTCTGACAGATTATGTAGTCAACCAGCACATGGAAACCCTGGGAGAGACCGGGCCGGAAATGAAGCTGGGACAGATCTGGACCCAGACCTTTGAGACCTCCGCCCCCTTCAACATTCTGGATCTGTATTATGGCAATCCGGGCACAGAAAACAATACATCCGTTTACCGAATCTCTCTGTCAGATGAGTACGGCAGCGTCTTTTACGATGGCACTCTGGAGGGGAAGAACATTGGCTCTGATCTGTACTGGCGGATTCAGTTTGACCCTGTGGCTCCAAACGGCAAAACCATGTATACCATCACCATAGAACCCCTTTCCCAGGATGGAGACAGCTATATTCATTTTGCCTCTCAGGACTGCAGCCGCGTGGATCTGTACCCGGACGGCTCTCTGTACATTGACGGAACTGACACCCGCCGGGATTTAAGCTTTCGTGTGGGATATCTGCATATCGGAACCCTGGCAACAAAAAAGGAGTACTGCCTGTCAGCCATACTCCTTCTGATTTTACTGTTCTTTTTTCTCGTCGAAGCCCTTCGTCTCGTCTATCAGGAACGGCGGCCTGTTTCTTGAAGCGTCCAGCGCTCTCCAGATATATTCTCCAAGGAGGCCCAGCATGACCATAATGACGCCAAAGGAAAAAAGCATGACCACCATCAGAGAGGTCCAGCCCGGCATATCTTCCACGCCGGAAAGCTTCTGGGCCACCAGGACGATTCCCATGATCACTGCCACCACCGCATAGGCGGAACCCAGGAAAGACATAAACCGCACCGGGAAATAGGAGAAGCTCATCATAGAATCTATGACCAGCTTGATTTTTTTGGATAGGGTCCAGCGGGATTTTCCGATCTCCCGGGCCTTCCGGTGGAAATAAACCTTGTCGCTCTTAAAGCCCACCCAGAGCACCTGAAGGGTCAGAGCGGAATTCTTCTCATCCAGCATCAGAAGCACTTCGATCACCTGGCGGTCCAGCAGGTAGCAGTCAAAGCCGCCCTTGGGCATATCCTTCACCACAAGCTTGCGCATCATGGTGTAGTACAGATTCGCGAAAAACTTCTGCACCGCGCCTTCGTCACGGTCCGCCCGGACAGCCAGCACCACCTTGTTGCCTTCCTTCCATTTCTCATAGAGCTGGAGAATCAGCTCCGAATCCTCCTGCAGATCCGCCTGCTTGGTCACCGCGCAGTCGCCGGTGCAGACAGACAGGCCTGCCAGAATCGCCGCATGCTCGCCAAAGTTTCTGGACAGCTTTACGAGACGCACATTTTCGTCCATATCCCGAATCTGGTTCATAATCTCCCAGGAGTTGTCTCCGGATCCGTCGTCTACAAATACAATTTCATACGCTTCCAGCTTATGAAGAATCTTTTCCTTCATGTCCTGGTAAAGCAGCATCAGGGTGTCTGAGTTCCAGTATACAGGAACAATAATTGAAAGCTTGCTCATCGCCTGCGGCTTCCTCCTACTTCCTTCAGATATTCGTCATAATCGCGGATATATTCCTTTGCGTCATAGTGGGTATTTGCCAGCACCAGAAGCACGGAATCCTCGCTGAAATCATACATGTCCTTCCAGACCATCGTGGGAAGATACAGCCCCATCCTTGGCCTGTTCAGCTCGATGATCTCCTCCTCAAATCCGTTGTCCACGCGTACCTTGCTGGAGCCGCTCACATTGATAAGGACAAACTCGGAAGTCCGGTTGGCATGCTGTCCGCGGACCACATCCTTGTCAGATCCATAGATATAAAATACTCTTTTGATCTCAAAGGGAATATCCATATTTCCCTCCACAACCACCAGCTTTCCTCTTTCGTCTCCCAGATCTCCGAACTCCAGAATCTTGTACTGATCTCTGATACTCATATTGTCTCTCCCTGATATTGATATTCATGCCCGCTTTTTCTACCATCCGGCTCCCCGTCCGGCCCCGGGCTCTGTTTTCTAAAACGCGTTGAGCGCCTCGATCACATAGGTCTGCTCTTCCTCTGTCATGCCGTTGTACATGGGAAGGGACAGCACCTCATCCGCATATCTCTCTGTAATGGGGAAGGCTCCTCTCTGGTAGCCCAGATACCGGTATGCCTCTGAAAGATGAGGCGGAATCGGATAATGGATGATCGTTCCAATGTCCTTCTTCTCCAGATATTCCTTCAGCTCATCCCTCTGTTCACAGCGCACCACGAACTGATGCCAGACTGCCGTGGCCCCTTCCTGGACGCCCGGAAGCAGGAGCTTCGGATTCTGAATCTCTCTTAAGTAACGGTCCGCAATCTGGCGGCGCTCCTCCTCGCATTCTTCCACATGGCGCAGGCGCACCCGCAGAAGTCCTGCCTGCAGCTCATCCAGCCTGGAATTGGCGCCCACCACCTTATTGTAATACCGTTTCTCGCTTCCATAATTGCGGAATACCCGGAAATCCTCCGCCAGGCCCGCGTCCTTTACGACCACACCGCCCCCGTCTCCGAAGGCGCCGATGTTTTTGGAGGGATAAAAGGAAAAGCAGCCCACATCTCCGAAGGTCCCCGTCATCTGCCCGTCAAAGCAGGCCCCGTGGGACTGAGCGCAGTCCTCCACAAGCTTCAGATGATACTTGTCTGTGAGAGCCTTCACAGCGGCCATATTGGAAGCCTGTCCGTACAGATGGACCACCAAAACCGCCTTGGTGCGCTCTGTGATCTTTTCCTCGATCTTTGACACATCAATATTGTAATATTCATTGGGCTCCACAAAGACCGGTGTGGCCCCGTTTATGGTAATGCCCATGACACTGGCAATGTAGGTGTTGCCCTGGACGATGACCTCGTCCCCGGGCCCGATTCCCAGAAGCCGGAAGGCGATCCACAGGGCATCCAGCCCGCTGGCCAGCCCCACGCAGTAACCGCCGCCTGTATAGGCCGCAAACTCCTCTTCAAAACTCTTTACTTCATTGCCCAGCACATACCAGCCGGAGCGCAGAACCTCCAGCGCCTTGGACTCAAATTCCTGCTGATATCGATAAAATCCCCGGTCCATCCGGTTCGCCATAATCTTCATCGTGAATTCCTCATTTCCAGACCATTATTCCTTATCATACCATGCTGTGAAATATTCGTCAATCAGCTCCTGGCCCCTTTCTTCCAGAGGGCCGTGAAGCTCTGCCAGAAGCTCCGTGACCTTTTCCGCTCCGCTTCCGTTCAGATGATCCACATCAATATAATTCTCCGGGCCAAGGCTCAGATACTCATCCCTGCAGAGATTGAAGTCCAGATAAGGCACGCAATAGCTGTCCGCCAGCTCCTGCACATACTGATGGGCCATATCGTAGGGCCCGATCTCCTCCAGATACCGGTCCAGGCTCGGCGCCGTCACAAAGACCAGACGAATGCCCTCTTCCTTACAGAATTCCACGATACGCCCGATATAATCCAGCGTATAGGTCACATCGCTGTCCATATCCTCGGGGATATCCGTAAAATTGTCCCACCAGGTGACTGCTTCCGCGTCAAACTCCGCGTCTGACCAGACAAAGCCCTTTCCCGCGTAATACTCCTGCTCCACCGCCACCGGCTCATAATTCCGGTAGCTTTCCGTCTGTTTCTTTTCCCAGACGCCGCGCAGGTAGGACAGGTCTCCGAGCTGCTGCCAGTTCCGGCGGAAGGGCAGCATGCGGTTCGTATAATCCTTTGCCTCCGAAGTGGTCAGAAGAAACTCTGCCTTATTCAGGGAAAGCCTCATATAATCTGAGATAATATTGGCCTGAACCAGATCCCGGTCCTTTTTATCAATAAAAAGAAATTTATAATGCATATCCAGATATACGGTCTTTAAATCCCAGTACCGGCCAGCCTCCCGTAGAAGATAATAGGAGGTATCATAATTCTGGGAGGAGGAGCCCAGGTTGAACGCGCTCTCCCCTGTAAGCTCCTCAAAAAGCCCCGGGTCATAGGCCCGGAAGCAGTGGGAGCTCCCCAGAAACAGCGTATCCACATTTTCTCCCTGGTCTGCCGTCTCATACAGCTCATGCATGGTCAGCCTTGTATAACTGGAAGCGTCATCCACCAGCAGGTAATTGCAGACCTTCACCAGAAGCCCTGTAAGCACTGCCACCGCCAGCCCCATAGCCAGGAAACCGAAAAGCCCGTATTTTCTTTTTTTCCGCCCCGTCTCTTTTTTCATGGAACATCCGCCTCCTTTCCCGGTATTCAGAACTGGGTATACAGAAACTGGCTGGTATCATAGGCCGCTCCGTATACGCCCAGGACGATGACCGCCCCGATCATGGCCGTATAAATGATACAGCGGATGACCGCGTTCCTGTTTAAGAGCCAGCTTCGGAACCCAAAGCCTCTTTCATTGGCCAAATCCTTGCAGATCACAATCAGGATTCCAAGAAGGATCAGAATCCACTCAAAGCCCGTCAGCTGCATGCCTGCCGGATCCCGGAGCCGGAAATCCGTCACGAGGACCGTGAGCATCCCTTTTAAATCACCCAGGGAATTGACCCGGAACACCATCCAGGTCAGATCTACAAAAAGGAACACCAGAATCCGCTTAACCGCCCGGGGCAGCTTCCATTTTTTAATGTCAAAAATCTGAGCCAGTCCGTGGAGACCTCCCCAGGCCAGAAAATGAAAGCCCGTACCGTGCCAGATGCCGCTGATCAGAAAGGTAATCATAATATTGACTGCCCGGCGGAGCTTTCCCTTCCTGCTGCCGCCCAGAGGGATGTACAGATAATCCCGCAGCCAGGAGCTTAAGGACTGATGCCATCTGCGCCAGAAATCCTGCACCGAATCCGCCAGGTAAGGCCTCC
>CALWAZ010000133.1 GCA_944375725.1 uncultured Merdimonas sp.
AGGTATAAGGGAAGAACTTATGCCAGATAATCCTCGATAGCTCAATGGTAGAGCACACGGCTGTTAACCGTGGGGTTGTAGGTTCGAGCCCTACTCGGGGAGCTAAGAGGAGAAGAGACCTGTAAACAGTGATGTTTGCAGGTCTTTTTTTGCGCCGCCGCCGATCTCAAGAAAATCTTAAGAATTCCCGGTCCCAGAATTTAAAAAAGCCTTGTTATAACTGAATACAAACAGTAAAATGGGAGTTAAGAGGTGAAAAGAATGACAAAGACTAAAAATACAATTCTGGTATGTGATGATGATAAGGAAATCGTAGATGCCATCGAAATTTATCTTTCCCAGGAGGGTTACCGGATTCTGAAGGCCTATGACGGTCTGCAGGCGGTGGAGATGCTTCAGAAAGAGGATGTGCAGCTGCTTCTGATAGATATTATGATGCCGAAGCTGGACGGTCTGCGGGCGACGCTGAAGATTCGGGAGAAAAGCAGTATTCCGATCATTATCCTCTCGGCCAAATCCGAGGACTCTGACAAGATTCTGGGGCTGAATATCGGCGCGGATGATTATGTGACGAAGCCCTTTAATCCGCTGGAGCTGGTGGCACGGGTGAAGTCTCAGCTCCGCCGGTACACGAAGCTTGGAACGGCCGCAGGGGAAAGCCAGAAGGTATATCAGACAGGCGGGCTGATGATCAATGATGATCTGAAAGAGGTGACCGTGGACGGAGAACCTGTGAAGCTTACGCCTATTGAGTATAATATCCTTCTGCTTCTGGTGAAGAACCAGGGAAAGGTGTTTTCCATCAATCAGATATATGAAAGCATCTGGAATGAAGATGCCATCGGAGCGGACAATACGGTAGCGGTGCATATCCGCCATATCCGGGAAAAGATTGAGATCAACGCAAAAGAACCCCGCTATCTGAAGGTGGTCTGGGGAATCGGTTATAAGGTGGAGAAGCTGTAGCATGAAGCATTGGGAGTATTCAAAGCCCTGGAAAGCAGCGGCTGTCATTTTAAATCAGATCTGCGCGGTGGTTCTGGTGCTGTCCGTGGCTGTCTGCACAGTCTATGTGGGAAGCAGCGGCTTTGGGTGGATCAGCAGGGATCAGAGCTTTGAAAGCACGGCCTATTATCAGAATGAGGTGCTTGAGCAGATCTACCGGTGTATCCGCGCGGCCAGCCGGGAGAGCAAGTTTGAGAAGGATGGAGTCTATGACGGCAATCTTCTGGTCAATGTGGAGGAATACGCGGAAAACAATATGATTTCTGATGGAGATCCGGCCGACGGAGGGCTGTATTACCGGCTGACAGATCTGCTGAACTGGTCTCTGGACGGCTTTGAGATAGTCACACTGATGAAGCTGACCTATGACGACGGTTCCGTGGGCTATCTGACCAAGGGATCCCGGAATTATACGGAGCAGTCTGTCTATGAAGACGGCTCGGCAGTGGCTTCCATTTCCAGCGTGGGCACAGCCGGAGACCAGGGGGAAGAAATTTCTGAGGAGACAGAGGAAGCGGCTTCAGAGTCCGCAGAAAACACCGGGACCGGTACGGAGGCTGCGGGAAGCGCCGGAGAAAGCGCAGCGGCTGCGGACGGTTACTGGGAAGAGATCATACAGGATCCGGGTTCCAGCGCATTTGAAGAGATAGACGGTTTTGACCCGGGACAGGCTACGGTACAGAACGTGGAGCAGATCGAAGCGGTGGAAGAACGTTATTCTCCTGTAGGCTATGAAAGCATTACCGCCTACGCAGAGGAGCGGAATCTGAGCACTTCACAGCTTCAGACGCTGTATTATGAGCTGGAAAACATGATTCCCGTCATTTACAATGATTTTTATGCTTATAAGGAAAATCTGGAGCTGTTCAGCCCCAGTATGACGAATATGCGTTATCTGGTGATTCCAAAATCAGTGAGCCAGGTGACTCCGGAGGACTATGAGAAAAAGACTTATACGAATATCATGACCTTTGGAAACGCGGAATTTACCGACAGGGAGGGCCTTCTGGACTATATCCGGGGATTTCGGGACTATCTGATTTACGACAGTTCCAATATGGATTTTCAGTCCAGCAATATGCCCATTTCCCTGAGTGAGCTGAGCAGCTATGTGAAAAGCTATCCGCCCTCTGTGGACGGGGATTATATCCTGGCGGTGGCTGTGGATCCCCAGTACATGGCCAGTGATAACCTGCAGCTGTACAAGCAGCAGTTTGATGAAATACGGCCCATCAGCCGGCTGGCGGTCTATGGCGTGGTGCTGGGCGGAATTCTTTATCTGATTACAATGGTATATCTGACCATGGCCGCAGGGCGCGGTTCTTCTGATGATGGAACCATCCGCCTGAACCGTTTTGATCAGATCCGGACCGAGGCCGCGGTGCTGCTGATAGCGGTTCCATCGCTGGCTCTTCTGGCGGGAGCCTCTGTTCTGTCCTTCAGTACTCTGGACAAGATGGAATTCGCGCTGCTGGGCGGCGGAATTTCCCTTCTGTTCAATCTGCTGTTCCTGAGCGGCTATCTGAGTCTGGTAAGAAGGGTGCGGAGCAGGACCCTGTGGAGCAACAGTGTACTCTGCCGGCTTACCAGGGGAATCGCCCGGATACTGCGGCACTGGAAGGCTACGACAAAGACACTGGTGAGCTATGGCGGTTTTCTGACAGTCAATATTGTCTGTATGTTTCTGGGAAGCCTCGGCCTGTTTCTGGCGGTGGTCTTTGACCTGATCGTCGGCGTAGTTCTTATGCGGCAGGCGGTGCAGCGCCAGCAGATCCTGGACGGTATCCGAAAGATTGCGGAGGGCGATCTGAAGCACCAGATTCCTGTGGAAAAGCTGGGCGGCGACAACCGGGTTCTGGCGGAGACGGTCAATCAAATCGGAGAAGGACTGTCTGCGGCTGTGGAAAAGAGTATCAAGGATGAACGGCTGAAATCAGATCTGATTACAAACGTATCTCATGATATTAAGACGCCGCTCACATCCATTATCAATTATGTGGATCTGCTGAAGCGGGAAGATATTCAAAATGAGAGGGCCGGCAATTATATTGCCATTCTGGAGGATAAGGCGCTGCGGCTGAAGCACCTGACGGATGACCTGGTGGAAGCCTCTAAAATCAGCTCCGGCAATGTAAAGCTGGAAATGACCCGGATTAATTTCCAGGAGCTGATTAATCAGACCAATGGCGAATTCAGTGAGAAATTTGAGGCGAAGGGGCTGCAGTTTGTGGTAAGCATGCCGGATAAGCCGGTGGTGATAGAGGCGGACGGACGCAGGCTGTGGCGTATCATCGAAAATCTTTATAACAATACGGCAAAATATGCCATGCCCAATACCCGGGTGTATGTGGATCTGACTGTGGTGGGCCATATGGTACGCTTCAGTATCAAGAACATTTCGGAACAGCCGCTGAATATCGACGCGGGAGAACTGACGGAGCGGTTTATCCGCGGAGATGTGGCCCGCAGCACAGAGGGAAGCGGGCTGGGACTTTCCATTGCGAAGAATCTGACGGAACTCCAGAAGGGAAGTTTTGACATTTACCTGGACGGAGATTTGTTTAAGGTAACGATTATTTTCCCGGAAGCGCCGGCGCAATAGCAGGCGCGGATTCAGGATTGGCAGCAGACGCTTACGTGCTGGCATGTAAGCGTCTGCTGCCAATTTTGATCTGTTTTTGATCCGGCCGGAAAGCGCGGCAGGCAGAAAACAGCTTGCAATCTTTCCGGCCTGTCTTTATAATAAAAATATCGCGGCATCTGTCTGGGAAGACAAGACGCCTGTTCAGGAGGTAGAGATATGGTTCAGTTAATGGAAGGAGGAGCTTATCTGGTAAACGGAACAGAGATCGTTCCGGATACAAAGGACGCGGCCAGCGTGCTGGAAAGCCAGATCGGGAAAGCTCCGACGAAGGAAGAAGCAAAAAAGCAGACGATTGCTTATGGAATTCTGGAGGCGCATAATACCTCCGGAAATATGGAGAAGCTTGAGATCAAATTTGACAAGCTGACTTCTCATGATATTACATTTGTGGGAATTATTCAGACAGCCCGCGCTTCGGGGCTGGAAAAGTTCCCAATCCCCTATGTGCTGACGAACTGCCACAACAGTCTCTGCGCCGTAGGCGGAACGATCAATGAGGATGACCACATGTTTGGCCTGACCTGCGCCAAGAGATACGGCGGAATCTATGTGCCGCCTCATCAGGCAGTCATCCATCAGTTTGCCCGGGAAATGCTGGCCGAGGGCGGCAAGATGATCCTGGGTTCCGACAGCCATACCCGCTACGGAGCGCTGGGAACCATGGCCATGGGCGAGGGCGGACCGGAGCTGGTAAAGCAGCTGCTGAATAAGACTTATGACATCAATATGCCGGATGTGGTGGGCGTATACCTGACAGGAAAGCCCCGGAAGGGCGTAGGCCCTCAGGATGTGGCTCTGGCTATCATCGGCGCTGTGTTTGAAAAAGGCTATGTAAACAACAAGGTTATGGAGTTCGTAGGTGACGGCGTAAAGAATCTGAGCGCTGATTTCCGTATCGGCATCGATGTAATGACCACGGAGACCACCTGCCTGTCCTCCATCTGGCAGACAGACGACACCATTAAGGATTTCTATGAGATTCATAAGAGACCGGAGGCTTATAAGGAGCTGAAGCCGGGCCAGGTGGCATATTATGACGGAATGGTATATGTGGACCTGAGCGCGGTGAAGCCCATGATTGCCATGCCTTTCCATCCCAGCAATACCTATACCATCGAAGAGCTGAAGGCAAACCTGGGCGATATTCTGCGGGATGTGGAGAAGAAAGCGCTGGTATCCCTGGGCGGCGCGGTGGAATATCACCTGACTGACAAGATTCGTGATGGAAAGCTTTATGTGGACCAGGGAATCATCGCAGGCTGCGCGGGCGGCGGCTTTGAAAACATCTGCGCCGCGGCGGATATTCTGAAGGGCGCCAGCATCGGACCGGATGAATTTACCTTAAGCGTATATCCGGCAAGTATGCCGATTTATATGGAACTGGTGAAGAACGGAGCGGCAGCCGCGCTGATGGAGACCGGAGCAGTCATGAAGACAGCGTTCTGCGGCCCCTGCTTCGGCGCAGGCGACACACCGGCCAACAATGGCTTCAGCATCCGCCACTCCACAAGAAACTTCCCGAACCGGGAAGGCTCCAAGCTGCAGAGCGGCCAGATAGCGTCCGTGGCTCTGATGGATGCCCGGTCTATCGCGGCTACGGCAGCGAATAAGGGATATCTGACAGCTGCCACAGAGATGGATGTGGATTATTCCAATCCCCGTTATTTCTTCGACAGCAAGATTTACGAGAACCGCGTCTTCGACAGCAAGGGTGTGGCGGACCCCACTGTGGAAATCAAGATGGGTCCCAATATCAAGGACTGGCCTGCCATGCCGGCGCTTCCGGAGCATCTGATTCTGAAGGTGGTTTCCGAGATTCACGATCCGGTTACCACGACGGACGAGCTGATTCCTTCCGGAGAGACCTCTTCTTACCGCTCCAACCCGCTGGGACTGGCAGAGTTTACGCTGTCCCGCAAGGATCCGGCTTATGTGGGGCTGGCAAAGGAGATTCAGAAGGCGGAGAAGGCCATCGAGGCAGGAAACTGCCCGGCAGAGGCTGTGCCGGAGCTGAAGCCTGTCTTCCAGGCTCTGAATGCCTGGTATCCGGGTGTGGACAAAACCAACCTGGGCGTGGGAAGCACGATTTTTGCGGTGAAGCCGGGCGACGGCTCCGCCAGAGAACAGGCTGCCTCCTGCCAGAAAGTGCTGGGCGGCTGGGCGAATATCGCCAATTCCTACGCGACCAAGCGCTACCGCTCCAACCTGATCAACTGGGGCATGCTGCCCTTCCTGATTGATGAGGGAGAGCTTCCGTTCACAAAGGGAGATTTCCTGTTTGTACCGGATATCCGCAAAGCCATCGCAGACAAGCAGAGCGAGATTAAGGTCTATGTAAACGGTGAAAAGGACCGTGAGGTGACACTCCGCCTGGGAGGCCTGACAGACGATGAGCGCGAGATCATCCTCAAGGGCTGTCTGATTAATTATTACAGAGGATAAGTAATAACGTAACAGTTTATCTGATACAGAAAAGGAGCCGCTGCTTCATAGATGAGGATTCATCTTATAAAGCTGCGGCTCCTGTACTTTTAATCCTTTTGTTTAGTTATTTTCTGCTCCACAGGGGACAGTGCTTAAATCATAATCCTTGTTATCCACTGTATCAATATATGGGTAGCGCGTCACCACGGCGCGGACATTTTTTATCTTTTTTCCGAAATCTCCCCACTGGACAAATACTTCCGCGCCTTCCTGAATCTTGTCAATGTCAAGAATTGTTTCGCTGACAGTAGTATGATACCAGGAACTGTATACCGGCACGGCTGAAATACCAATCACCTTACCTTCTGCGTCGCAGACATAGTTTTGATGATCACCGGCAAATTCATTGACTCCCGAAGGCATTTCCATATATTTATACGGGTCATCGGTAAACTGTGATGCATAGATATCGATAATGTCTTCTTTATTCCATTCCAGTGTGACAATTTTGCGTTTCGGATTCTGCATTTCAGTTTGTAATGCTTCTTTTCCAACAAAATCGTGCTCAAAATCAGCCATCCATTCCCAGCCAACCTCTACGGCAGAACGGCATCTGGCCCTGTTGTCTGCCGGGTCGACGGAACCGTTATTTCTTGGCTGGAAGGTAAACATCTTCATGCACATTTCGGCATACCATGGCTCGTAACTGTAGGACTGCATAAAGGAACAGGCCATCTGGGGATAACCGCCGAAGGTGTGGTTTACGTGATAATCGCGCGCGCCTAAGCGCTTAAGGCCATCCTGCTGTCCTTTTTCATATGCAAGCTTGTATACAGTAGGGCCCCAGTCCGCGTCTCCACGGAGCTCATATGCCAGAGTACCGGACATTCCGATGCGGCATACCTCGAAATTGGCGTCGATTCCGGGAATTGTAACAGGGCGGACCTCCAGAAACTTCACATCATGAAGATTGGTGTTCGTTACTCTCTCAATCACTGTAAGAGAACGGGGCCCTGAGAACTGGAACACAAACTGGTTTACCTGAGTCATCTGAACATCATATTTGCGCTGCTGCATTAGCATAATCATTGGAGTCGCGTCGCATGCCGTGGCACGGAAAGAATCTTCCGCATCACGGACAAATAAACCGTGATTCATAATCAGACCGTTCTGATCAAGCTGTACCAGATGCTTACAGCGCCCTATTTTCCATTTCCATACATTATTGATGGATGCGTCAGAAACAAGCTGCTGTGCATCTGGTCCTGTAAAAACAGCTGAGTTATTTGAAATACCTGCATGGATGTAGGTCCCTTCAAAATAAGCCCTTGAGCTTTCCACCCAGGTCGCGTTTTCGTCGCCCTCCCATAATACAAGCTTATTGAACCAGCGCATATATACCTCGTTGCGGGGGAAGATGGGTTCATAGGTAAGCAGATTCTGATTAAAGGAAGGTACTTTTTCAATTTTATCCATGTAGATAACTCCTTTCATACGATGCATATTTTACTGAAAACCGCTGCATCTGCCGTAAATACTGTGATACAGACAGGGTATCATTCGCTTCGCACAATAACAACGGCGTTATCTACGAATTATTCGGAATAAATTTGTTCTATCCGCACAAATCACGATGTATAATCGGTGGGATAAAAAGGAAGGAGGCCTGTTAATAAAAGTGACAGCGTCAGCTGAATACAGGTATTATCGTCAGCGAGATCAAGATGAGTCAGTTCCATAATTCTGTCCAGGCGGTAATACATGGAATTCTTATGGATCCCCCGTAATTCTGCGGCCCGCGTGACATTGCGTCCGCAGCTCAGATATGCGGCCAAATCCTGGATTCTGTCAAGAAAAATGTCCTCTTTCTTACTTAAAAGAGTCTGTATTTCGGGCATGATTATTCCATCTGCGGACATGTTATCTGCCGCTGTTGCCTGCTCCAGTAAATACGGACCGGCAGCGTCATCAAAGGAATACAGGAGCCTGCCCGGAACGGCTCTGCTCAGCCGTATCGCAGCGTCTGCCTGCAAATATGCGTCGTGGATAGAGAGCGCAGATATAATTTTCCGGCTGATTCCATAGACGGTGTATTCTGTGTGCATATATTTAAGGAGACGTTCTTCGATTACTTCCAGGGAAAGCTTATCGCTAAAAATACGGACGCAGTCATTTTTATATATAATTCCTAATGATAACGGAAACTGTGAACGTAACTGCGCGTCCAGAATAGCCAGATTCACCGGATGCCTGGGGCTGGCGGGACGCACAATTAAAATACGCATTTCAGGAGGGAGATCCTGGCCGAGTAGTTTAAAATTTTCGCGAATGGAGGCTTCATCGAGTCTGTAAACGGAATTTTTTTCAAGAAGCTCTATTAATAAAGCCTCATAATTCTGCATCCTGTAATTATATTTGCCGGACTGCTGCAAGGCAAAGGCGATAGTCTGGCAGATGAGAGGCAGAAGCTCCTGATATTCTTCTGGAAAAGGACGCTGACTGTCAGATACCAGTATATTGCCTATAATTTGATTTTTCAAACGCACTCTTGCGGCAGCCCAATGAGCCGGAATGCCCGAAATAGTTCCATAGACCGGCGCATCTCCAGCATAAATGGAGTTAAAATAGCCTGCTTCATCTGCCTCCATGGCCACTTGCAGATACTCGTCTTTGTGGTTTTCAAACCAGCTAAAAGCTTTCGGAAATTGACTGCAGGAAGAAGATTTGCAGACCAGCTGCAGTGAGCGGTTGGCAAAAACAAATGGATTGCCGAGCAAATCCGCACTTGCGTCTATAACATACTGTAAGCTTTTACCACATATAATCATGTCAAATAGTTTTGCCTTAAAATCAGAATCTGTCATCTGGCTGTCTTCTCCCTTTTGCTTAGTCGACCTTATTGAAGCCGCAATTTTATTGTATCAATATTCCTGTAAAACCACAAATATTTCCTGAGCCAGATGCAAACGAGCACTTCCTGAGTCAGAAGGCTTGACAAAAGAGGGAGCCTTTGCTACAATACATCTCGTAACAGAAATGTAACATTTGTAATAATAATTGTAATAAGTGAAATAAAAATGTTACATCATTGTACAGGGAGGTCGTTATGAGCTTTATCAGCAAAAAGGTCCTGCCGCTGTTCTGCCTGATGGCACTCTGGCTTCTGGGCTCCGGTTTTGCCGGACTGGATGTGGAGATGGCGGCTGGTATCGAGTCCGTGATGGACGATCTGACAAGCGAGGATTTTGAAGAAATACAGGCGCAGAATGAATGGGACGGCAGAGTGCTTGCCAATGTGGAGGATTATGTGACTGTGCGCTCTGAGCCCAGCTCAGAGGCGGAGGCGGTCGGCCGCATGTTCAAGGGAGACGGCGGCGACATCCTGGAACAGACAGAAGGCTGGACAAAGATAAGTTCCGGAAACGTGGAAGGCTATGTGAGCAATGAGTATCTGCTTTTCGGAGAGGAAGCCTATAATCAGGCGCAGGAAGAGGCGACTCTGACAGCCACATCTCTGACCGGAGGACTGAGAATCCGGGAGGAGGCCAGCACGGACGCAAAGATTCTGAAGAATGTGGAAGAGGGCGCGAAGCTGGACGTGGTGGACGCGGGCCAGGAAGGCTCCGAATGGGTCCAGGTAGAGTACGCGCAGGATAAGACGGGCTTTGTCTCCTCAGAATATGTAGATGTACAGTATGAGCTGGGCGAAGCCATGACAATGGAAGAGATAGAGGAAAAAGAGGCCGAGGAAAAGCGGGAGGCGCTGAAGCAGCAGCTGGAGGCCTTCAAGGCAAACGGCGATGATGTGACGCTTCTGGCGGCTCTGATTCAGGCCGAGGGCGGCAATCAGCCCTACGAGGGACAGGTGGCCATCGGCGCGGTAGTCATGAATCGTGTGAGAAGCGGGCGCTACGGAAGCACCATTGCGGATGTAATCTATGCTCCGGGCCAGTTCGGCGTGGTGAGCAACGGCACGATCCTGCGTTATACCAGCAGCCCCAAGGCCAGCTGCGTACAGGCGGCCCAGGAAGCCATCAATGGGTATACGAATATCGGAGGCTTCACACATTTCAAAAACGCGAGAACTTCTGTAAGCTCCGATCATATCGTCATCGGAAACCATGTATTTTATTAAGTCTGCGGAACAGGCAGGAAAGCTGCCGGGAAAGCAGACGCAGAAGAACGAAGGCAGGAAGCCCGGGGAATATCTTCCCCGGCGCTTCTTTTTTTACGCGGTTCTGCGCGGGTATTTCTTAAGAAAATCTTTCGTGTGAAAAAGGAGAAGCCTGTGCTAGAATAGGAAACAGAAATATAGAAATCCCATCGGCCGGAGAAACGCTGTGTTTTGCGCGCCGGCGGGAGGACCATGGAGGAAATGACGATGAACTTTACACTGGAGAGGCCGGCCGCGGTCCGGAATGCGGCGGAGGCAAAGAAGGGCATGAACTGGTTTCTGGAAATTCTCGTTTTCGGGCTTGTCTTTTTGACTGTCACGGTGGGCGAGACGATCCTGACGATTCCGCCCATGCTGGTTATCATGCTTACCAATCCGGAATTTCTGGCAGCGGCCCTGAACGGCAGTACGTCGGTGGACGAGGCGGCCAACGCCATAGTAAGCTCAGACGCAGTGACCATCTGTATGCTGTTCGCAAATCTGGCCATGATAGGCATTGTGATGCTGTTCTGCCGGGCAGTGCAGAAAAGAAAAATGAATACTCTGGGATTTGTGAAGAAGAATATGGGAAAGGAGTATCTGAAGGGACTGGGCTTCGGCTTTCTGCTGTTTTCCGCCGCGGTTCTTATCTGCGTGCTCACAGGTTCCCTGAAGCTGGAAGGCATTTCGGAGGGCTTCACGCCCGGAGTCTTTCTGCTCTTTGTCCTGGGCTTTCTGATTCAGGGAATGGCGGAGGAGGTACTGTGCCGGGGGTATTTTCTGGTATCCTTTGGGCGGCGTCATTCCATGTGGGCGGCAGCCCTGGCAAACGCGCTGCTCTTTGCCATGCTTCATCTGGGAAACAGCGGAATCAGTCCGCTGGCTCTGATCAATCTGACTCTGTTTGGCATCTTCGCGTCGGTCTATTTTGTGAAGAGCGGAAATATCTGGGGCGTGGGAGCCTTTCATTCCATCTGGAACCTGGTACAGGGGAATTTTTACGGAATCCGGGTGAGCGGAATCAACACGGCCTGCTCCGTGTTTTCCAGCACGCCGGTGGAAGGGAGAAGCCTGATAAACGGAGGGGCCTTCGGGCTGGAGGGCGGCCTGGCAGTTACGGTTGTCCTGGTCTTGGGAACCCTGTTTCTGTTCTGGAAATATCCGTCCCGGGAGGCGGATTATAAAGAGGCGGATCCCAGGTAAGACTCCGGGGAGATGGCAGAAACTTTACTTGTAATCAGGCGGGTTTTATAGTATCATTGACGTAAGTTCGGGACAGAAAGGAGAGCAGAAACATATGAATGCACTATACTGGCTGATTCTGATCATTGTACTGGTGGTTCTTGAGATTATTACCCTGGGACTGACCACGATCTGGTTTGCCGGGGGAGCGCTGGTGGGTTTTATTCTCTCCATGCTGAATGCGGCGCCCGTGGTTCAGTGGGCAGCATTCTGTGTGGTTTCCCTGATTCTGCTGTTTGCCACAAGGCCCTGGGCCCTGCGCTATTTTAATAACCAGAAAAAGGAAAAGACCAACGTGGACAGCCTGATCGGCGAGACGGCTGTGGTGACATCTGAGATTTCCAATCTGGAAGGCCGGGGTGAGGCAGTGGTGAACGGAATGACCTGGACCGCGCGGTCAGCGGAGGATTCCGTGAAGATACCGGAGGGCGCCCGGGCGGAGATTCTGGCCGTACAGGGCGTAAAGCTGATTGTAAAAAGGAAAGAGGAGGGCTGATTTATGCCGGGAATCGTAGGTACTGTACTGGTAATTATTCTGATTGTTTTCATTTTGCTGATTCTGGCTTCCTGCATCAAGATTGTGCCCCAGGCACAGGCGATGGTAGTGGAGCGTCTTGGCGCGTATATGGGGACCTGGGGTGTGGGAATCCATTTCAAGGCGCCGTTTATCGACCGGGTGGCAAAGCGCATCACCTTAAAAGAGCAGGTGGTTGATTTCGCGCCCCAGCCGGTGATCACAAAGGATAATGTAACGATGCGCATCGATACGGTGGTGTTTTTCCAGATTACCGATCCGAAGCTTTTCGCTTACGGCGTGGAAAACCCCATCATGGCAATCGAGAATCTGACCGCCACGACTCTTCGAAATATTATCGGTGAGCTGGAGCTGGATCAGACACTGACCTCCCGCGAGGTTATCAATACCAAAATGCGCGCCTCCCTTGACGTGGCTACAGACCCCTGGGGCATCAAGGTAAACCGTGTGGAGCTGAAGAATATCATTCCGCCGGCCGCCATCCAGGACGCCATGGAGAAACAGATGAAGGCGGAGCGTGAGCGCCGTGAGGCAATCCTGCGGGCGGAAGGTGAAAAGAAGTCTACGATTCTGGTGGCAGAGGGCCATAAGGAATCCGCGATTCTGGACGCCGAGGCTGAGAAGGAGGCTGCCATCTTAAGAGCTGAGGCGAAGAAGGAAGCCATGATCCGCGAGGCAGAAGGCCAGGCCCAGGCGATTATGAAGGTGCAGCAGGCAAACGCGGACGGACTGAAAATGCTGAAGGACGCAAACGCGGACAGCGCGGTTCTGCAGCTGAAGAGTCTGGAAGCCTTCGCGAAAGCAGCGGACGGCCAGGCGACCAAGATCATCATTCCGTCAGAGATTCAGGGGCTGGCAGGCATGGTAAAGGCCATTACAGAGGTGGCAAAGGAAAACTGAATGCAGTATATGACGGGGGCTGCGGCGCGGGATAACTGCGCGCAGCCTTCTTGTGCTACATTGCGGTATGCGGAAAACAGAACAGGGCAGGCGGCCTGGGGCATCTGTTAAAAGATATGGGATACGGGCATGAAAAAGGAGAAGACAGTCTATGGAGCCAAAGCTTGATTTGTCAAAGGAGTACGGGCTTGTGCTGGAGGGCGGCGGAGCCAAGGGAGCTTATCAGATAGGAGCCTGGAAGGCTCTGAGAGAGGCAGGCGTGAAGATTAAAGGCGTGTCAGGCACTTCTGTGGGCGCTCTGAACGGGGCGCTGATCTGTATGGGAGATCTGGAACGGGCAGAAAATCTCTGGGCCAATATCTCCTATTCCCAGGTGATGGATGTGGATGACGGGCTGATGAAGCGGCTGTTTGACAAAAGCCAGATGACACCGGAATTTCTGCGCGAGACCTTAAAGGAAATCTTCCGGATGCTGGGAGAAGGCGGCATGGACATTACGCCGCTGCGCCGGCTGATAGAAGAGAATATAGATGAGGACGTGATCCGGAAGAGCCCGGTGGAGTTTTACTCCTGCACCTATTCTCTGACCGATCGGAAGGAAATGAATGTGGATATGAAGACGGTGCCGGAGGGGCAGATGAAGGACATGCTTCTTGCCAGCGCCTATCTTCCGGGCTTCAAGAATGAGAAGCTGCACGGCAAGACCTATGTGGACGGCGGAGCCACAAATGTTCTGCCCATGGACGTGCTGCTGGAGCACGGGTATCAGGATTTGATTCTGCTGCGCATTTTCGGAGTGGGACGGGAGAAGAAGGTCAGCATCCCCGAGGGGGTTACCATTACGGAGATCGCGCCCCGGGGCAGCCTGGGAAACACCCTTCAGTTTGACGCGGCCAAGAGCAGGAAGAATATGCGGATGGGCTACTACGACGCGCTGCGGGTCATTTACGGGCTTCAGGGAAAAATATATTATGTTGAACAAACACAGGAAGAGTGTTATTATTTAAAGCAATTAGTGCAGGCAGAGCCGGAGGCGGGAAGAAGGCTTCTGGAGGCTTATGAATTGAGCCGGGAGCCGGAACAGGAGCTTCGCAGCTACCTGGAGCTTTTGCTGCCGCTGCTGGCTGTGGAGCTCAAACTTCCGAAGGAATGGAGCTACAGCAGCCTGTATCTGGCAGTTCTGGAGACAGCGGCCCGGTTCTGCAAGGTGCCCAGATACCGGGTATATACGGTACAGGAGCTTCTTGAGGAGACAAAAAAGCGGATCCGGGAGAAGGGCGTTCCGGAAGGAATGCCGGATTACACACAGCTGGTTCTCGGGCTGTAACCGGGACATGAGGAGGAAGAGAAAATGAATTTAAAAGGACGTGACTTTCTTACACTGAGGGATTTTACACCGGAGGAGATTATGTATCTGGTAGATCTGGCCGCGGAGCTGAAGGCCAGAAAGAAGCAGGGAATCGTGGAGCGTGATCTGAGAGGAAAAAACATTGCGCTGATTTTTGAGAAGACCAGTACCAGAACCCGCTGCGCCTTTGAGGTGGCGGCCCACGATCTGGGTATGGGAACCACTTATCTGGACCCGTCAGGATCTCAGATTGGAAAGAAGGAAAGCATCGCGGATACGGCCAGAGTTTTAAGCCGGATGTTTGACGGCATTGAGTACCGGGGATTCGGCCAGGAGATTGTGGAGGAGCTGGCAAAGTATTCGGACGTGCCGGTCTGGAACGGACTGACCAATGAGTATCATCCCACGCAGATGCTGGCCATGCTTCTGACTGTGAAGGAGCATCTGGGACATCTGAAGGGCGTAAAGCTGGTATATATGGGAGACGCCCGCTACAACATGGGCAATTCCCTGATGATTGCCTGCGCAAAGATGGGCATGCATTTTACGGCCTGCGCGCCGAAAGCCTATTTCCCGGCGCCTGAGCTGGTATCCTGGTGTGAGGACGTGGCAAAGGAGACCGGCGCCACGATTACGCTGACCGAGGATGTGGAGAGCGGGACAAAGGGAGCAGACGTGATTTATACCGATGTCTGGGTATCCATGGGTGAGCCGGATGAGGTATGGGAGACCAGAATCCGGGAGCTCTCTCCTTATCAGGTAAACAGAAAAGTCATGGAAAACGCGGGACCCCAGGCCATCTTTACCCACTGTCTGCCTGCCTTCCACGATCTGAAGACTACCATCGGAAAACAGATTGCGGAGAAATTCGGCATTACAGAAATGGAGTGCACGGACGAGGTATTTGAATCTTCCCAGTCTGTGGTATTTGATGAGGCTGAGAACCGCATGCATACCATCAAGGCGGTCATGGCAGCCACACTGGGGGCATAAAAATGCGGAAAAAGAGAAGCCGGACTGCCAGAGACCCCTATTATTACTGGAAGGCGGTCAATATCACTTTTGCCTGCGCGGTTCTGCTTCTGGCGGTCTTGATACTGCTGGGAAGAGAGGAGAATTATCTGGCGCCGGCTGCCTGCATTCTGGGAGCAGTCATGTGCGCGCTGGACGGAATCATGGGCCTGGCAAAAGGCAGACGGGTCATCGGCTATGCCTGTTCCATCATTTCGGGCGTGCTGGCCGTGGCTTCGATATTTGATCTGGTCCGGCTGTGGTTTTTGCGGATATAGTTATCATTTATGGTGAAAGAAGAAATTTTGAAGGCGCTGCGAAGCAGCGGCGGCTATGTGTCCGGACAGGAGCTCTGCGAAAAGCTGGGCGTGTCCAGGACCGCGGTCTGGAAGGCCGTCACAAAACTGAAAGAGGAAGGCTATGAGATCGACAGTGTTTCCAACCGGGGCTACCGCCTGAGAAATCTGCCGGATGTGATGACGGAGGCGGAGATAGGAAGCCGTCTGCGGACAAAAATCATGGGAAGAAACTGTGTCTGCTTCGAGAGCACAGATTCCACCAATATCCAGGCGAAGCGCCTGGCGGAGCAGGGGGCGCCTCATGGGACCCTGGTCTGCGCGGAAATGCAGACAGAAGGGAGAGGACGGCGGGGCCGGGCCTGGAGCTCGCCGCCTGGAGAGGCAGTCTATATGAGTCTGCTTCTGAGACCCCGTGTCAGTCCGGAACACGCTTCCATGCTGACTCTGGTTATGGGGCTTGCGGCGGCGCGGGCGTGCAATGAGCTGCTGGGCCGTGACGCGGTAGGACTGAAGTGGCCCAACGATCTGGTGATAGACGGAAAGAAGGCGGCCGGCATTCTGACAGAGATGAATACGGAGATCGACTGCATCCACTATGTGGTGATTGGCACCGGAATCAATGTGAATACCAGGACATTTCCGGAAGAGCTTTCCCAGGCAGTGTCTCTGTATCAGGCAGCGGGACAGAGGCTTTTGCGGGCAGAGCTGATTGCTCTGTGCATGGAATATTTTGAAAAGTATTATGAGCAGTTTGAGAAGACAGAGGATCTGCGGGAACTGAAGGA
The DNA here is from genome assembly GCA_944375725.1 of uncultured Merdimonas sp. Taxonomy (GTDB): domain Bacteria; phylum Bacillota; class Clostridia; order Lachnospirales; family Lachnospiraceae; genus Laedolimicola. Next base: position 16,347 of record CALWAZ010000133.1, read on the forward strand.
GGAGTATGAGAAGCTCCTGGTAAATAAAGGAAAACAGGTCTGTGTGCTGGAGCCGGGCCGGGAGCACACCGGAACGGCGCTGGGCATCAATGACCGGGGAGAGCTTCTGGTGGAGCTTCCTGACGGACAGGTGGAAGAGGTCTACGCAGGTGAAGTGTCGGTGCGGGGTGTCTACGGGTATGTGTGACAGCCCCGGCAGGAGGATAACATGTATCAGGATAATGTGGTGCTTTGCGGCGCAAATTCTTATGAGGAAAAATATTATTTCAATGAGGACTTCGGAGCCCTTCCGGAGGAAGTCAAAAAAGAGCTGAAGATTATGTGTGTGCTCTTTGTGGCTGAAGTGGGAGGAATTCTGCTTCTGGAGTTTGAGGAAGACGGTACGCTGGTCTTTCAGGTATCCAGCCGGGAGGATGATTTCTTTTTCGATGAAATCGGAAGCGGCCTGAAGATCAAAGAACTTCAGAAGGAAAAGGCAGAGCTGCTGGCTTCCCTGGAATTATTTTATAAAGTATTTTTCTTGAATGAGGAGATTGAACATGCATAACGAACTTTTTTCCATCGGACCCTTTACCGTCTACGGCTATGGTCTGATGATCGCTATCGGAATCTTTTCAGCCTACTGCCTGGCGGAATACCGGGCCAGGAAGCTGGGGCTGGAGGATGAGAGAGTCTTCGGCCTGACCATCTGGGCTGTGGTGGGAGGAATCATCGGCGGAAAGCTGCTGTTTTATCTGACGATTCTGCCCCAGATTGTATCGGATCCGTCCCTGCTGTACCGGGATTTGATGGAGGGCTTTGTGATTTACGGGGCGCTGATCGGCGGATTCGCGGGAATCGTACTTTACTGCCGCCGCTGGAAGATGAAGGTGCTGAGCTATCTGGATCTGGCTCTGCCATCCGTGGCTCTGGCCCAGGGATTTGGCCGGATCGGCTGTTTCCTGGCAGGCTGCTGCTATGGCAGGGAGACGGACAGTGCCTTTGCCATCGTGTTTCACGATTCCGCTTACGCGCCCAACGGAGTGCCGTTGATTCCCACCCAGCTGATCTCCAGCGGGCTGGATTTTCTGCATTTCGCCTTCCTGCTTCTCTTTGTGAAGAAGTGGAAGAAGGGTGACGGACAGGTGACAGGTCTTTACTTTGCCCTGTACAGCGCGGGCCGTTTTATTCTGGAGTTTTTCCGGGGAGACCTTGAGAGAGGAAATGTGGGAACGCTGTCCACCTCCCAGTTTATCGCAATCTTTGCGTTTCTCTTTGGAGTGCTTCTGTTTTTCTGGTCTGGAAGACAGGGCAGCAGGAAAGAGGCGGAGGCTTTGAAGGATGAATAAACTGGAGAAAAAGGCTCAGACCTTTCTGTACTTTGGAATCCTGATGCTGCTGATTGCCGCGGACTGGCACTGGTATGTCCAGCGCTATCCCAATGAAAGCTTTCTGCTTCAGCTGCCATTCATCCAGCCGGTTTACGCGCTGTGGCTGCTGGCGGCGGCGGTCTGCTTCGCGGCCAGTATTCTGCTGTTCTGGAAGGTGAGAAAAGAGGAGCGGGCACAGCGGCACAGACACAGAAGACAGAAAGGATAAAAGAGCGGAAAATGGCATTGAAAATAGGAAATACGGAGCTTCCGGGCTCCTGTATACTGGCGCCTATGGCAGGGGTAAGTGACCTGCCATTTCGTTTGCTCTGCCATGAGCAGGGAGCGGCGCTGGTCTGTATGGAGATGGTCAGCGCCAAAGCCATCGCCTATCACAACCGAAACACGGAAAAGCTGATGCAGATAGACCCGTCCGAGCACCCGGTCTCTCTGCAGCTGTTTGGCTCGGAGCCGGATCTGATGGCTGAGATAGCAAAACAGATCGAGGAGCGTCCCTTTGATATTCTGGATATCAATATGGGCTGCCCGGTGCCTAAGATTGTGGGCAACGGGGAAGGCTCAGCGCTGATGAAGGATCCGAAGCTTGTGGAACGGATCATCAGCCGGGTGGCGGGAGCCGTCAAAAAGCCTGTGACCGTGAAAATCCGGAAAGGCTTTGATGACGATCACGTGAACGCGGTGGAGATCGCCCGGATCGCGGAAAGCTGTGGAGCCGCGGCCATCGCGGTTCATGGAAGAACCAGAGAACAGTATTATTCGGGAAAGGCCGACTGGGACATCATCCGCCAGGTGAAGGAAGCGGTTTCCATACCGGTCATCGGAAACGGAGATGTGGACTCTCCCCAGAAGGCAAAGGCCATGCTGGAAGAGACGGGCTGTGACGGCGTGATGATCGGACGGGCCGCCAGGGGAAATCCCTGGATCTTCCATCAGGTCCGGGCCTATCTGGAGGAAGGACGGCTGGAGCCCCGGCCTTCTCTGGAAGAGATTTATTCCATGATGCTGCGCCATGCCAGAATGCAGGTGGAATACAAGGGAGACTATACAGGAATCCGGGAAATGCGCAAACATATTTCCTGGTATACGGCAGGCCTTCCCCATTCGGCAAAGCTGCGGGCCAGGATCAACAGCGTGGAAAGCCTGGAAGAGATGGAAGAACTGCTGCAGGAAATCAGGAAATCTTGACAACCGGGGGCTGTTTGGCTTATAATACTGTGAATGTTTCCGGGATTTTTCTGCCGGTCCGCGGGGCCGGGGAAGCAGCAGGCTGCCGCCACAGGAAAAGCTGGAAGCGGAATACAGGAATAAACGGGACAGAAAAAGATATAATGAAATAGATTGTTACTATTCACAGCAGCCGGAATGAGAAAAATCAGATACGTCATGCTTGCATGTAAGGAGCTGTGTTTTCATTTCGGCCACTGCGAAGCAGGAACTTTCGCACAGCCACAGGCGGAAGCTGTGAAGCAGCGGCATAGGCCGCAGGCGGATGGCCTGTGGCGTGTATGTGCGGAGGTTCCCTGTGAATAGTAACAATAGATTGATTTGGAATCAAGAAACAGGAAGGATGTAAAAGAACATGAGTGAGAAGAAGAATTTGCTGACTTATGAGGGACTGAAAAAGCTGGAGGATGAGCTCCAGGATCT
>CALWAZ010000134.1 GCA_944375725.1 uncultured Merdimonas sp.
GAAGCTCCGTCTGCATCCACAGTCATGCCCGGCAGATAGACCGGCGCCTTCACGCCTGCAAACTGATCCAGGAACTCCGGCTCCGCAATTCTGGCTCCCAGAGTCTCTGTCTCATTCTGCTCCAGCACTTCCACCTGGCGGATAGTCTCCGCGTCATCCTCAAAGGTCACCTTCAATACAATATCGCCCGCATAGCCGGCCTCACGTACTGTCACCGCGTAGGCGCCGTCTTCCAGACGGACAGCCTCCTCGATATTTTCCGCTCCGCTTACGTCAAATTCCTCCGCGGCAGCCGCCTGGCTTCCTTCCGCGCTTCCGCCCGCCATGTCCGCAGACAGGGCTCTTGATCCGGCAATCACGCCGAATGACAGGGCCGTTACCACTATCAGTGCGAGAATTCCTCTTAATTCCTTATTTTTCATTTTCTATCGTTCCCTCCTACTCTGGTTCCATACACATGTCTTTTCTGGAGCAGCGACAGCCCTCCTGCCAGACAGTTGGCCGTCAGGATTCCAAAACAGATTCCTTCCGGATAAATACTGAAAATACGAATAGCCGCTGTGATAATACCTGCTGTGACCGCGTACAGAAGCCTTCCTCTCCTGGTGACAAACGCATAGTCTGTCAGCATATAGCAGGCGCCCATGATCAGTCCGCCTCCGAAAAGATTCAGAAGAATATCTCCCGTAAACAGTCCGGCCGGTCCGAAGATAAAGGTCAGGACCAGGACCGTCACAATATAAGTGACCGCCGCCTCGGCATTGACAATGCCCATATAGCACATATAGGCGAAGCCCACAAGCAGCAGCAGCTTGCTTGTCTCTCCCAGGGCTCCCGGAATCTCTCCCAGGAACATCTGAAGATAACTGTATCCGGCCTCTCCGCCGGTCTTCACAGCTCCCAGCACCGTCGCGGAGGATACCGCGTCCGCGTTCAGCGTCACCGGCGCAATGTACTGCATAACTGCCCCCGGCCATACCACCATGGCCAGAAGACGGCCCATCAGAGCCGGATTCGCGAAATTGTTTCCGATGCCGCCAAACATCTGCTTCACAACCAGAATGCTGAATACCGCAGTCAGCACCACCACCCAGGCCGGCGCTGTCACTGGCATATTAAAGGCCAGCAGAATTCCGGTTACCACCGCGCTGAAATCTCCTGCCGTAATCTGCTTTTTCGTCAGCTTCTGCCACAGATACTCGGTCAGCACGCACACAGCCACGGAAAGAGCTGTCAGATACAGGGCGCGGATTCCGAAGAAATAGACAGCGCCCAGAAGGGCCGGCATCAGGGAAATGGATACATGGAGCATCACTCTTCTGGTGGTTTTCTCCGTGCGCACATGAGGCCCGTTGATGACTCTTGCCGGTTTCTTTTCCATCTTTCCGGCCTCTGCCGCCGGACTGGTGATCGTTCCTGCCTGACTCATGCCTTCTTCACCGCCCTTTCTCTCATTCTCTGCTTTACAGCGTCCCTTGCCATTCTTGTCCGCACTGTCAGCTCACGCTTCGCGGGACAGATATAGGAACAGCAGCCGCAGGCAATGCATTCGCTTGCGTACAGCTTTTCACAGAGATCGTAGTCCTTCTCCTGGAAGGCGAAATCGATTTTCCAGGGGGCAAGTCCTGCCGGACATGCGTTCTCGCAGCCGCCGCAGCGGATGCAGGGCTGCTCCTCATAAACTGAATCCGGAAGCACAAGAATTCCGGATGTGTTTTTCGTAATATAGAAGAGCTCCTCTTCTCCGTTCCAGTCCGAAGCCACACAGGGACCGGTCATAGGGCCGCCCGCAATCACCCGGTTGGAGGATACGGTTACGCCTCCCGCAAGCTCCAGCAGCTCTTTTGCCGAGGTGCCCACCGGCACCAGATAGTTGCCGGGATTTTTTACAGAGCCTGTCACCGTCACAATCCGCCGGATCAGGGGAAGTCCGCCCAGAATCATATCCGCGGCGGCGCGGGCTGTTCCCACATTGGATACAATCACTCCCACGTCCGCGGGAAGTCCGCCCATGGGCACCTCCCGGCCGGTCACCGCCTGAATCAGCTGGCGCTCTCCGCCCTGAGGATATTTTGTGGGAAGGACTTTGACCTCTACCTGCTCACTGCTTTCCATCACGCCGGATTCTCTGGCTTCCTTCAGAATGCTGCTCAGATTTTCCGCTGCCTGAGGCTTATTGTCCTCCAGACAAATATAAGCCCGCTCCGCGCCGGAGCCCTTCAGAAGCAGACGGACTCCATTTACCAGCGCATGTCCTTCCTCCAGCATCAGCCGGTAATCGCAGGTCAGGAAGGGCTCGCACTCCGCTCCATTGATCAGAAGCGTATCAATCTTCTTGTCTGTCTCATACTTTTTGTGGGTGGGGAAGCCTGCTCCGCCCATACCGGTCAGTCCGCCGTCCCGGATTCCCGCCAGAATCTCTTCCCTGGAGATTCCCCGGATATCCGCCGCAGCCGTCCTGTAGACGCCTTCCGGCTCCCGGTGTTCCTTTTCTCTCTGTACTATGCACGCCAGGATTTTTCTTCCCTGGTTCATAACCTCTGTTACATCCAGAACCCTGCCGCTTACGCTGGCATGGAGCGGCGCTGCCATAAAAGCCTCCGGCTCCCCGATCAGCTGTCCTTCCTCCACCGTGTCTCCGGCCTTCACCAGAAGACGGCATTTTCCGCCAAAGGACTGTTCCGACAGGATCGTGACTGTATCCGGCCAGTACTGCTGCACGGCCGCATCCATGGACAGGATTTTATCAGAACCATCCGTGGGATGCACACCGCCTGGAAATACAGACTTTCTATTTTTCTGCATATCCTGTTTCTCCTTTAAATGAAATCTTTGCTTGTTAAATTATTCACACAAACGCTATCTTACCATACCCCACCGCTTTTGACAAGAACTTTCTCATCCGCGGAGAACAGACGAGGCTTTTTAGTCCGCAGAAGGCGGACACTGCCGCGCCGCCGCGTCAATGATAAGCCTTCCCGGAAAACCGTTTCAGTATCAGCTGGGCGCAGATTCCCGTAAACGCTCCGGCCAGGCATCCGGATACCAGAAGAAAGGGCAGATAGGCGAACACGCCCAGGGTCTGTGTCACCAGAACCGCTGCCGTAATCTGTCCGATATTATGAAGGACCGCTCCCAGAATACTGCTAAGCCAGATATATTTTTCCTCAATGACTCTGCTTAGGGGAATCATTCCGGCCAGGCAGAAAATGCTTCCCGCCAGACTGTAAATCAGCGTGGACATGACTCCGCCGAACAGCGCTCCCAGAAATACCCGGACAAAGACCACCATCATGACCTCTCCCGGCCTGTAGTGATACACCGCATATACGGTGATGATATTGGCCAGCCCAAGCTTCACTCCCGGAATCGGGAAAGGATTGGGAATCTGCAGTTCAATTACAAAAATAATCAGGGCCACCGCCGTCAGCATCGCCAGCTCTGTAAGCCGTCTTGTCTTCAACTGTACCTCCTTCCTAGCCTGCCACCGCATCCAGGCTGCCGGAACCTTCCGTAAACTGAATCACCAAATGGTTGGGCAGGCATACGATGGGCGCCGCCGAATCCAGCCAGCCCATATTGACGCAGACCTGATCCGGGCAGTCCGCCTCCAGCACATGAATCTGATGATCCCGGATCTCGATCCGGTTGACCCGCCCCTCATATTCCACATCAATCGTCTGATCCTCCTCCGAGGACAGATCAAAGCTGTACAGCACCCTGCCGTCCTGTACGATTTCCACCTGGCTGGTCCGGGGCCTCCGCAGTACCAGAATACTTCCGATCACTCCTGCCAGAAGCAGGACCCCGCATATAAGAAAAAGCCATTTTTTCTGATTCATAAATAACTCCTCTGCTTTCCTTTCCATCACCGACGGCTGTTTATATATAGAAAAGAAAAAGGACTGATTCCTGCTTTTTTCAGCAATCAGTCCTTTTTGCTCAGAGGCGACAACCAGATTTGAACTGGTGATCAGGGTGTTGCAGACCCACGCCTTACCACTTGGCTATGTCGCCATATATCTATTATATTTTATCAAAGACGTAAATATACGTCAAGATAAAAATGACTCCTACGGGAATCGAACCCGTGTTACCGCCGTGAAAGGGCGATGTCTTAACCGCTTGACCAAGGAGCCCTGTTCTTAAGCCCCTTTGGGCTTCGGCACGAGCACTGTTTCCGTCGCGCCTGATTATACTACCATACTTTTTTATTTTTTGCAAGCACTTTTTTGCAATTATCCGCTGTTTTTTCTCACCTTGTTACTATTCACAGCCGATTCATACACGGATACAGATGTGTCGTGCCGGCACGTAAGTATCTGTTTCCATCTATGAATCAGGACTGTGAATATAACCTCACCTTCCGCAGAATGTATATACCGGACCTCTTTTCTTAAAACTGAAACAGATTCAGTCCTATCTCCTCATCGAAATACCGGTCCACCGTTCCGTCTATAAGCTGAATCACCATCTCGCAGGTGGCGCTGACCACCGCCCGGTTCAGATGGCCTCCGAATACCTGTCCCTTCTCGTTTCCTGCGCTGATATGCAGATGGCAGTAAAATTCTCCATTCATGGTATTGATCGTGCCGGTGAGAGAAACGATCTCAAAGGCGCCCTCAAACTCATTGGACAGATACTTCTTTTCATCCGTCTTAAATACGCCGGCCGTAAAACTGCTGATAGCTCCCAGAGCCTGGACAGACGCAAGCTTTATCTGTTCCTTCAGGGCAATCTCCTTTACCTGCTCCAGAATCTCTTCCCCTTTGTCAATCCTTGCCACAATCACATTTCCGAATTTTCTGTATTCCATATGAGCCTCCTCCATGCGGACCGGGTGTCAGACAGGCGCCGCTCGTCCCGCGCGCTTTACCATTCTTTTCCCGGCATTACCTTTTACCTGAAGATCTTACGCCTGTCTTTTTTCTTTGTCAACAGTCTCGCGGAACAGGAACCTGCAAAACGGAACCGCGAACAGCAGAGCCTTCGCCACATTATCCGCAATCATGCAGTACCAGACGGCCCGGAGCCCCAGGTCCCAGACCCGGACGCACAGGAAGGTCAGCAGAATCCGCACGCCCCACATGCCGGCAGTTTCCACGAAAAAGGCGTAGCGGGTCCGCCCGAGTCCGTAAAAGATTCCCTCCAGGACAACCATAAAGCCGAAAAAGGGCTCAGACAGGGCCACCAGGCGGAGCATCTCCGCGCCGAGGCTTACCACCTGATCCACAGGCGAGAACAGGCGCATCAGAGGCCGGGCCCCCAGATACAGAAGAAGGCCGCTTATACACATCATGCCTATGGTGAGCAGCACGCTGATTTCCCCGGTCTTCCGGAGCTTGGGCAGGTTCCCCTCACCCCGGGCATTGCTGACCAGCGTGGAAGCGGCCGAGCGGAGTCCGTACCCGGGCACATAGAAAATCGTTTCCGCCGTCACCGCGATGGAATGGGCCGCGAAGACTGTCGTCCCCATTCCCGATACCAGGCCGGCAAACACCACATAACCCAGACAGGATACCACGCTGGCTCCCAGTACCGGAGTTCCTACCTCCGCGCATTCCCGGATCAGGTCTTTCTCCAGGGAAAACTCCTTCCACTGCCAGCTGAGCAGACGGCTCTTCCGGCAGGCCGCCAGCATCAGGACGCCGGAAAGCACATAGGAGATGGCAGAGGAAATGGCCGCTCCGGCCACGCCCAGTCCCGCTGTGTAAATCAGCAGATAGTTAAAGACAATATTGACCCCATTGGCCGCCAGACTGATCAGCATGGGCGTCTTCGTATTCTGGACAGCACGAAGAGCCGCACCCATTACAGAGCTGGTGCAGCGGAAAACAAGGGGAAGGCTGATAATGAAAAAGTAGCGGGAAGCCTCCTTCCAGACGGCCTCCTCCGCTCCCATCCACACAGGGATAAAAGGGCTCAAGCCAATGGAAATGACACTGAGAACCAGGCCGGACAAAACCGACAGGAAAAGAGCCTGCTGGGACAGTTTCCGGACCCGTTTCTCATCTCCGGCTCCCAGGGATTTGGAAATCAGCACCAGCATGGCTGTTCCGATGGCTCCGGGAACACTGTTTACCAGCCAGGTCACATTTGTGGTAATGCTGACGGAGGCCGTGGCCCGCTCGCCCAGCTGTCCCACCATGGCCGTGTCCACATACTGCAGCAGTGTGGCCAGGATCTCCTCCATTACCGTGGGCAGAGCCAGAAAAAGCAGCGTCCGCAGAAGCGGGCGGACAGCTGCGCTGTCCGCCCGGTCCTGCGGTTCCGCTGCGGGATATTCTTTTTTCTGATTAAGCACACACGCACATTTTTTCTGTTTCATGTTTTTCTTTCTGTTCCTGAACCACCACTTCTGCTCTGGAATCCTCCTCGTCACGAATCAGCTCGCCCAGTCCGGCCACCTGAATCCGTCCGGACGCAGGATTCTTAATGCTGATAACAGAAGTCGTAACCACAGCGTCCACATCAGATTTCTCGAAGCAGAGATCCGTGTCAATCATCTCACAGTTGATCAGTTTCAGATTTCTGCAGTAGCAGAAGGGCTGCGTTCCGATAATCCTGCAGTTGATCAGGGTCAGGCCGTCAGAATACCAGGCCAGATATTCACCCTTAATCACGCTGTTCCTTACGGTTATGTTTTTGGAATGCCAGAAGGCATCCTTGGTATCAAAGGTGCAGTTCTCAAAAATTCCGTTTTCCGTATACTGGAACGAATACTTGCCCTGGAACTTCACGCCGGAAAAGTTCAGATTCTCCGAGCGCATCATAAAGTATTCGCTCTGGGCTGTGCTGTCCTCCATGATAATATTTTTCACAGACCAGCCAAACTCCGGTGAGATAATATCGCAGCCCTTGATTCTCACATCGCTGCATTCCCGCAGGGCCTTGATTCCGTGCATCTTTGTATTGCTGATCTCGATATGATCGGAATACCACAGGGATGCCCGGCAGAGCTCCGTCATTTCGCTGTCCCGGATTGCCAGAACATGGTCATGCCAGAAAGGATAGCGGAGGTTGCAGAATACATGATCCACCTCAATATTGCTGCTCTCCTTCAGCGCGCTCTCTCCATCTGCGGGACCGTCAAAGGCACAGTCTTTTACTATAATATCACGGCTGCTGTACAGCGCCCGTTCTTCGTCAAAAGTTTTATTCTCAATGATTTTCATATTGTCTTCACTTCCTTCTACGCTGTATTATATGTCAATCACTGATGAATAGCAAATACCTGTTATGAATAGATGGCGATAGAAAAAAGCTATGGAAATTTTCCCCGCGCTATCTGCCAGATGAAAGGACACAGGCGCATCCCGCCTGTGTCCTTTTTGTTGAACAAACCAGTTTTTTATATTTTTATAAATTTAATACAGCTTCGCTCCTGCCGGAATATTGTCGTCCAGCATCAGCAGATTCAGGCCTTCTCTTCCGTCATACTCATATACAGCGGAAATCAGCATTCCCTCGGAATCAATGCCCATCATCTTTCTGGGCGGAAGATTTGTGATTGCGACACAGGTTCTTCCCACCAGCTCTTCCGGCTCATAATATTCGTGAATACCGCTTAAGATGGTGCGCTTCCGGTCTGTTCCGTCATTGAGCGTAAACTTCAGAAGCTTTTTGCTCTTGGGAACTGCCTCGCAGGCCTCCACCTTCACTACCCGGAAATCAGATTTGCTGAAGGTGTCAAAGTCTACCATATCCTCAAAGAGAGGCTCAATCTTGACTTTGGAAAGATCGAGAGCGGGAGCCGCGGGCATGGCCGCAGGAGCGGCTGCCTTCTCTCCTGCTACAGCTGCCGCGGAAGCAGCCTCTGCCTGCGCTGCGTTGTTTATGGCGTTCTTCGCGGCTCCCTGGGACTTCATGGTCGGGAACAGCAGCACATCGCGGATCGCCGCGGAATTTGTCAGCAGCATGCACATCCGGTCGATACCGAAGCCGATGCCTCCTGTGGGCGGCATACCGATTTCCAGAGCGTTCAGGAAATCCTCATCCGTATGCTCCGCTTCCTCATCTCCCGCGGCCGCGTTTGCGTCCTGCTGGGCGAAACGCTCGCGCTGGTCAATGGGATCATTCAGCTCAGAGTAGGCATTTGCCATCTCCCAGCCGTTCATGAAGAACTCAAAACGCTCCACGTACTCGGGATTGTCCGGCTTCTTCTTGGTAAGCGGAGAGATCTCAATGGGATGATCCATAACAAAGGTAGGCTGAATCATATTCTCCTCCGCGTATTTCTCAAAGAACAGGTTCAGGATATCGCCTTTCTTATGGCGCTCCTCATATTCTACCTCATGCTCTTTTGCCAGGGCGCGGGCCTGCTCCAGATCCTTGACCTCATTCCAGTCCACACCGGCATACTTCTTCACAGCGTCCACCATGGTGATGCGCTCAAAGGGCTTTCCGAGATCCATCTCCACGCCATTGTACACGATCTTGGTGGTACCCAGCACTTCCTGCGCCACATGGCGGTACAGGTTCTCTGTCAGATCCATCATTCCGTTGTAATCTGTGTAAGCCTGATACAGCTCCATCAGCGTAAACTCCGGATTGTGGCGGGTATCCAGGCCCTCGTTGCGGAATACGCGGCCGATCTCATAGACACGCTCCAGGCCGCCTACGATCAGTCTCTTCAGGTAAAGCTCCAGAGAGATGCGCAGCTTGAAATCCTCGTCCAGAGCGTTGAAATGCGTCTCAAAGGGACGGGCGGCGGCTCCGCCTGCGTTCGCTACCAGAATGGGGGTCTCCACCTCCATGAATCCCTGGCTGTCCAGGTAGCGGCGGATACTGCTGATGATTTTGGAACGCTTGATGAAGGTATCCTTTACATCCGCGTTCATGATCAGATCTGTATAGCGCTGACGGTAACGGACGTCCGTATTGGTCAGGCCGTGGAACTTCTCCGGAAGAATCTGAAGACTCTTGGAGAGAAGCGTAAGCTCAGCGGCATGGATGGAGATCTCTCCTGTCTTGGTACGGAACACCTCGCCGCGGACTCCGATGATGTCTCCAATATCGTATTTCTTAAAATCCTTGTAGGGTTCCTCTCCCACAGAGTCTCTGGCCACATAGCACTGAATATTTCCCTGCAGATCCTGGACATTGCAGAAGGATGCCTTGCCCATGATACGCTTGGACATCATACGGCCCGCGATTGACACGGTCTTTCCTTCCAGCTCCTCAAAATGATCTTTAATCTCCTGGCTGTGATGAGTCACATCATATTTGGTAAGCCGGAACGGATCCTCTCCCCGGGCCTGCAGCTCTGCCAGCTTGTCCCGGCGGACCTTCAGCAGCTGCTTTACGTCCTGCTCCTGCGCGTTCTGTACTTTCTGTTCTCCCATTCTCACGTACTCCTCTCCCGTTTTCCTGCTTACTTTGATCTCTGAATTTCCAGTACCTTATACTCAATAAGGCCTGCCTGTGTCTCTACCTGGATGGTGTCTCCCACGCGGGCGCCGATCAGGGCCTTTCCTACCGGAGACTCATTGGAAATCTTTCCGTTCAGGCTGTCTGCCTCGGAGGATCCGACCAGCTTGAACTCTTCTTCCTCGTCATACTCCACATCCAGAACCTTTACCATGCAGCCGACGCTGATCTTGTCCAGATCCACTTCGTCCTCTACTACAACCTCCGCATTCTTCAGAATCTTCTCGATCTGCTCGATACGCGCTTCGATGTCACGCTGCTCATCCTTGGCAGCATCATACTCCGCGTTCTCAGACAGGTCGCCCTGCTCACGGGCTTCCTTAATCTTCTCGGCGATGGCCTTTCTCTGTACTACCTTCAGATCCTGGAGCTCATCCTCCAGCTTTTTCAGTCCCTCATAAGTCAGCAAATTCTTCTTCTCACTCATGTTCTTTTACATCCTTCCTGTTTCTTGATTCCAAATCAATCTATTGTTACTATTCACAG
>CALWAZ010000135.1 GCA_944375725.1 uncultured Merdimonas sp.
CAGGAGAAGCCGCAGCAGGCAGAAGTTATCGCGGTAGGACCTGGCGGAATGGTAGATGGAAAGGAAGTTACCATGCAGGTAAAGCCGGGTGACAAGGTAATCTATTCCAAGTATGCCGGAAATGAAGTTAAGATGGGCGACGAGGAATATATCATTGTAAGACAGAACGATATCCTTGCGATTGTAGAATAATAAAGAAGAAAGAATAAGACTGGAGGAATCTTGAAATGGCAAAGGAAATTAAGTATGGCGTAGATGCGAGAACCGCATTGGAGGCCGGTGTAGATAAACTGGCAGATACTGTAAGAGTTACCCTTGGACCGAAGGGAAGAAACGTAGTTCTTGACAAGCAGTATGGCGCACCCCTTATCACAAACGACGGTGTTACCATTGCTAAAGAGATCGAGCTTGATGATCCGTTTGAGAACATGGGAGCACAGCTTGTAAAAGAAGTAGCTACCAAGACAAACGATGTGGCCGGAGACGGTACTACGACCGCTACCGTACTGGCACAGGCTATGATTCATGAAGGAATGAAGAACCTGGCAGCTGGCGCGAACCCCATCGTTTTGAGAAGAGGTATGAAGAAGGCTACAGACGCAGCTGTTGAGGCCATTGCCAATATGAGCAGCAAGGTAACCGGAAAGCACCAGATCGCCAGAGTCGCTGCCGTATCTTCCGGAGATGAGGAAGTAGGAAACATGGTAGCAGACGCTATGGAGAAGGTTTCCAACGATGGCGTTATCACCATTGAGGAGTCCAAGACCATGAAGACCGAGCTGGACCTGGTAGAAGGTATGCAGTTCGACCGTGGATATATTTCCGCTTACATGGCTACCGATATGGAGAAGATGGAAGCAAATCTGGATAATCCCTACATCCTGATTACCGATAAGAAGATTTCCAGCACTCAGGAGATCCTGCCTCTGCTTGAGCAGATCGTACAGTGCGGCAGAAAGCTTCTGATCATTGCCGAGGATATCGAGGGCGAGGCTCTGACCACTCTGGTAATGAACAAGCTGCGTGGAACCTTCGTAGTAGTAGGTGTAAAGGCACCGGGCTATGGCGACAGAAGAAAAGAGATGCTGCGTGACATCGCAATTCTGACAGGCGGACAGGTAATTTCTGAGGAGCTTGGCCTTGAGCTGAAGGACGCTACCCTGGATATGCTGGGAACCGCGAAGTCTGTTAAGGTTCAGAAGGAGAACACCATCATCGCAGAGGGCGCAGGCTCTAAGGATGAGATTGAGAAGCGTATCGCTCAGATTCGTGCTCAGATTGAGGAGACTACCTCTGATTTCGACCGCGAGAAACTGCAGGAGAGACTTGCAAAGCTGGCTGGCGGCGTAGCTGTTATCCGTGTAGGCGCTGCTACTGAGACAGAGATGAAGGAAGCTAAGCTTCGTATGGAAGATGCTCTGAACGCTACAAGAGCAGCAGTAGAGGAAGGCATCATCGCAGGCGGCGGATCCGCTTACATCCATGCAGCCAAGGAAGTTGCAAAACTGCTTGACACTACAGACGGCGATGAGAAGACAGGTGTACGTGTAATCCTGAAGGCTCTGGAAGCTCCGCTGTACCACATCGCTGCAAATGCAGGACTGGAAGGCTCCGTTATCATCAACAAGGTAAAGGAGAGCGAGCCGGGAATCGGCTTCGATGCTCTGCATGAGGAGTATGTGGATATGGTAAAAGAGGGCATCCTGGATCCGGCAAAGGTTACCAGAAGCGCTCTGCAGAATGCTACCAGCGTAGCATCCACCTTCCTGACCACCGAGAGCTGCGTAGCCAACATTAAGGAGCCGGCTCCCGCTGCACCCGCAGGCGGCATGAACGGAATGATGTAAATCCGAGGAACAAAAGGAAGCAAATCCCGGCAGGTGTTATTCCTGCCGGGATTTATTTACTTTTGGACGAGGATTTAGCGACAGAATCCACCGCTACTGAAACAAGTTTGGATATCTACAAATTTTTTCTGTTCTGATGTCCAAAAATGCGCGCGGATAGGCTTATTTCCTTCATTTTTGGGATAAATAACTTCTAAATTAGACATATGGAAATTTATCCGCCCGCCATGTCCAATTTTTCGCGGATGCTTGGACATAGAGAGCAATTTTTCCTGTATATAGAAAATGAGCGGGCTGCATGGGCCCTTTTACAGGAAAATACCGCTGTTTCGTCCGAAAATTGGACAGTGAAAGAAGGCTTTCCTGCATATATCCAAAACATATAGTGTCGGTGTAGAAGGAGCAATACGCCCTGATATACCGATGCTATCCACAATATATATCCAGATACATTTATCAAAAAATATCAAAAAACATGTGTGCGGTGTTTTTTGCAAAAAAAGAGCGCTCTCAAAGGACAGGTGTACGCATAGAAAAAACAAAGAAAAAAAGCGGCTGAAAAGCCGCTTTTTTTCTCCCAAAATTCGGTGGAAGCATATTGACAAGCCGTAATGTTTTCGTTAAGATAGGGTATTAATAACACGAAAATTTTGTGCATAACGAGAGAGGAGAGAATGAAATGGGTAAGATTATTGGCGAGAGCATTACATTTGACGACGTCCTTCTGGTACCGGCTTATTCAGAGGTTATTCCGAATCAGGTGGATTTGTCTACGATGCTGACGAAGACCATCAAGCTGAACATTCCGATGATGAGCGCAAGCATGGATACCGTGACGGAGCACCGCATGGCGATTGCGATGGCCAGACAGGGAGGTATCGGAATCATTCACAAGAATATGTCCATTGAAGCGCAGGCCGATGAGGTGGACAAGGTAAAACGTTCAGAGAACGGAGTAATTACAGACCCATTTTATTTATCTCCGGAGCATACGCTGGCAGATGCCAATGAGCTGATGGCGAAATTCCGTATTTCCGGCGTGCCGATCACAGAGGGAAGAAAGCTGGTAGGAATTATCACGAACCGTGATCTGAAGTTTGAAACCGATTTTTCCAAGAAAATCAAGGAATCCATGACTTCAGAGGGACTGATTACCGCCAAGGAAGGCATCACGCTGGAAGAGGCTAAGAAGATTCTGGCGAAGGCCCGGAAAGAGAAGCTGCCCATTGTAGACGATGATTTCAATCTGAAAGGACTTATCACTATCAAGGATATTGAGAAGCAGATTAAGTATCCGAATTCCGCGAAGGATGCCAAGGGACGGCTGCTGTGCGGTGCCGGCGTGGGAATCACAAGCAACGTGCTGGAGCGCGTGGAGGCTCTGGTAAACGCTCATGTGGATGTGATTGTTCTGGATTCTTCCCATGGACATTCTGCAAACGTTATCCGCTGCCTGAAGATGATCAAGGATGCTTATCCGGATCTTCCTCTGATTGCCGGAAATGTGGCGACCGGAGAGGGAACGAGAGCGCTGATCGAGGCCGGCGCGGACGCGGTAAAGGTAGGTATCGGACCGGGATCTATCTGCACGACCCGTGTGGTTACCGGTTTCGGTGTGCCGCAGGTATCCGCGATTATGGACAGCTATGCGGTAGCCAAGGAGTACGGAATTCCGATCATTGCCGATGGCGGAATCAAGTATTCCGGAGATATTACCAAGGCAATCGCGGCCGGTGCCAATGTCTGCATGATGGGAAGCATTTTTGCGGGCTGCGATGAGGCTCCGGGAGATTATGAGCTGTTCCAGGGAAGAAAATATAAGGTTTACCGTGGAATGGGATCCATTGCGGCTATGGAGAATGGCAGCAAGGACCGCTATTTCCAGGAGGGCGCGAAGAAGCTTGTGCCGGAAGGCGTGGAAGGCCGTGTAGCTTACAAGGGAAGCGTGGAGGATACAGTATTCCAGCTGCTGGGCGGACTGCGTTCCGGTATGGGACTGTGCGGCGCGCCCACCATTGAGGATCTGAAGGAAAAGGGAAGATTTGTAAAGATTACAGCGGCATCTCTGAAGGAGAGCCATCCCCATGACATTCATATCACTAAGGAAGCGCCGAACTACAGCGTAGAGGAATAACAGGAAGGCATAGATCCCCGGCGGAGCAGGGGAAGAAGTTTTCATAAGAAAAAGACGGGCTGCTGCAACAGTTGTTTGCGGCAGCCCATTTTGCAATGGAACACTACATGTTTTTTACAGACGTTAAGAAAAAATTAAGTTTTTTGTGTAGTAAAATGTAAGTCAGATACGTTATTATAGATGTAACGATAGAACGGACAGGGAGGGGCCCTTTCAATGCTTTTATACTTATCCATGCTGGACACGGAGGAAGAAAAGGATAAATTTACTGAGATCTATCAGCAGTATCAGCATTTCTGCTGGTATGTGGCGTATCAGCTTCTAGGGGACGGGCATCTGGCGGAAGACGCGGTTCAGGATGCTTTTCTCGCGCTGACCAGGCATCTGGATAAGATAGAGGATGTGGAGAGCCAGAAGACCAGGAAGTTTCTGATGACGATCGTGAAGAGCAAGGCTGTGGATATTCTGCGGAAGCAGCACGGAGAGACCTCGGTGGATGAACTGCTCTGGGAACCTGCGGATCCGGAAGCGGACATGCTTGGCGCTTATATTACAAAAGAAAATTATAACCATCTCATTTCCTGTATCCTGGAGCTGGATGAGGCATACCGTGTGATTTTTGAGTACAAGTATGTCCATGAGCTCTCCGACAGAGAAATCGCCCAGATTCTGGATATTACTCCGAAGCTGGTAAACGTCCGCTATTTCCGGGCCAGAAAACAGCTGCAGCGGATGCTGGAAAAGGAGGTGGCAGGCCATGCAGGAAAATAAAAAGGACAGCAAGCAGAGTACCGGACAGAAGACAAAGAAGGAGCTGAAAGAAGCCCGGCAGAAGGAACTGCTGGCGGAAGCCTTCCGCGCCTGTATGGAGGAGCAGATGAGCTTCATTCCGCCGGAGCGGGAAATTGCCCGGATGCATACCTTTTCCGATGAATTCCAGGCTTCGATGGAGGAGCTCTGCCGTACCAAAGGAAAGATCAGGAAGCAGGAGCTGACCAGAAGAGAGTTTGTCTTCGGATTTAACCGGATTGCGGCCTGTATTCTGCTGATGCTTGTGGTAGGCGGCGTCTGTGTGGGCGGCTATCTGATGCTGGAGAGGGGAATCGGCGGAAACAGTACCGGAAGCACAGCTGAGTACAGTACGGAGGCAGTCACAGAGGAGTCTGCGGCAGGGGCCGCGGACAGCGTTCTCCCGGAGGAGCAGCAGACAGATCAGAGCATGGCAGACACGGCGCTTGAAAAAGCGGAAGAACAGACGCTTCCTTCAGAATCCGGCGGCATCAGAATGCTGATTTCCAGTCCTGTGGTGGACAGGGATATGGAGACAGTCAAGGTTACTTTCGGAAATCTGACAGAGGAGACCGTTTCCTACAGCCGGAATCTGGAGCTGCAGGTGTGCGTCGACGGCGTCTGGTATGTGGTTCCCAGGCTTCAGGCCGGGCAGGAAGATCCGGAAGGGCAGGAGGAGCAGACGCAGCCGGAGACAGCGGAGGTAGAGCTGGAAGCCGGCATGGCTCAGGACGAGGAGATTCAGCTTTCGGACTACAGGCTGGATTACGAGGCGGAAAAATACCGGGTGGTCAGCCGGATAGACGGCAGACTGTTCGGTTCGGAATTCCGGTTTGAGACGCTGGAAGAGGGCTTGGAAGAGGCTCTGGATAATTCCCTGGACGGCTCTGGACAGTGAGCTTTGCCAAATGGCCGGGACAGAAGAAGACTCCCGGCATCTGGGGAGGGGTGACAATGAAAAAGAAATATGGAATCCTTGCGGCAATGATGGCAGCAGCGCTGCTTGCTGCAGCCGGCTGCGGCGGCAGCGCTGCGGAGACTGCGGCAGATACGGCAGACTCCGGCAGTACCCAGAATTCCTCTGCCGCCATAACGGAAGAAGCGTGGGAAGAAATGAGCGCTGTGGAGGATACAGCAGCCGCGGCGGACGGGGAGGTGTTTTCCTCTTCCGGTATTGACAGTGTGGGGATATCGGAACAGAAGCTGATTAAGACTGTAGACCTGGCTATGGAGACCCGGGAGTTCGACACACTCTTGGAAAATATTCGGGCGAAGACCGAAGAATGCGGCGGCTACGTGGAGTCTCAGAATATTTCCGGCCTCAGCTATTATAATTCAGACGGCCGGAGATATGCCTGGATGACTCTCCGGATTCCAGCTGATCGCCTGGATGAGTTTGTGACAGTCATCAGCGGCTTTGGGAATGTGACCAGCAGAAATGAATCCGTCCAGGATGTGACCCTCGAGTATGTGGATGTGGAAAGCCATATAGAGGCTCTGGAGACCGAGCAGAACCGCCTTATGGAGCTGATGGAGCGGGCGGAAAACATGGAGGATATCATAACCATAGAAAACCGGCTTTCTGAGATCCGCTATGAGCTTCAGTCTTATGAGTCTACCCGGCGCACCTATGACAATCAGGTGGATTACAGCACCGTCAGCATCAATATAGATGAGGTGGAACGGGAAACCACGCCGCAGGAAGACAGAAGCTTTTTCGGTGAAATCCGGGTACGGCTTTCAGACAATTTCTATGAGATTGGACGGGGGATCCGGGGATTCGGTATCTGGTTTATCAGTTCTCTTCCATATCTGGCGCTGATTTTTGCCGGGGTATGGATTGGCGTGCGCCTGATTCAGAAGATTGTGTGGAAGAAACCGTTTTTCCGGAGAAGGAAAGAGAGGGCGCCGCGGGAAACAGGAGCAGAGGACGGAGCGGCTCAGGAGAATACAAAAGAATAGGCAGAAAAACGAAAGGCGGAAGAAACGGACGGACAAATCCGGGAATATCTGTGGAAATACGGGTATTCCCGGATATTTTATGAAATCCAGGGGCGTATGCCGGCAGAAAAGAAGGTCTTGTAAAAATCAGCAGCCATTTCCACTGTATTCTTGCCAATGAAAGAGTTTGTCTGCTATAATGGATAATATCATAATAGGGGTTTTATGACATTTTACAGCTGAACAGAGCAGAAAGGCAGGCACAGAAAATAATGAAGAAACAACTGGATGAGGGTTTTCAGTACAGAGTAAAATACGGAACATATCACGGGCTTGGCGTACAGAAGCTTGGGGATGACATTTGCTTTACCATCGCGGTGCCTGATCGAAAACGGTGCAGCCTGCTGCTGTATAAAAGGGGAGAAAAAGACGCGGCGGCTTC
Source organism: uncultured Merdimonas sp. (assembly GCA_944375725.1). Lineage (GTDB taxonomy): Bacteria > Bacillota > Clostridia > Lachnospirales > Lachnospiraceae > Laedolimicola. Next base: position 7,154 of record CALWAZ010000135.1, read on the forward strand.
GATTCCCATGGGAAGCTCTTCCCGTTACGGCGATCTCCGTTCCCTGATTATAGAGAAATTTCCGATAGAAGAGTATGAATACAATTATCTCATTGACGGACAGATCGTCACAGATCCTTACGCGTCTGTCATCTGCGGCAGAGAGGTCTGGGGAAAGGCGCCAAAGAGCAGGGAAGCTCTGAGAGGCAGAGCGGTGTTCGATGAATATGACTGGCAGAATGACGCTCCGCTGCAGCTTTCCTGGCCGGATGTGGTGGTTTACGCCACACATGTGAGAGGATTTACGAAGCATCCTTCCTCCGGAGTGAAGGCAAAAGGAACCTTTGCCGGAATCATGGAAAAGATTCCTTATCTGAAGGAGCTGGGCATCAATCAGCTGGAGCTGATGCCGGTCTACGAGTTTGAGGAAGTAGAGCTCTGGGATGAAAAGAGACCGCCTCTGCGCCGTCCGGGCAATGGGCAGAAGGAGCTCCTGAATTACTGGGGGTATACGGACGCCTATTATTTTGCCCCGAAGGCCTCTTATTCGGCCACGGGCGATCCGGTCCGGGAGTTTAAGGATCTGGTCCGGGAGCTGCACAGAAATGGGATTGAGCTGGTTCTGGAATTCCATTTTCCGAAAGGTACACGGACCGCGCTTGTGCTGGACTGTGTGCGCCACTGGGTTTTGGAATACCATATAGACGGGATTCACGTAAACCGGGATTTTGCTCCGGTGGAGGCTCTGGCCCAGGATCCCCTTTTAAGCCATACCAAGATCATGACAGAGAGCTTCCGGCTGGATGAGATCTATGAAGAACGGCGTATTCCCCATTTCCGGAATCTGGCGGAATACAATGACGGCTTTATGCTGGATGCCCGGCGTTTTCTGAAAGGAGACGAGGGGCAGCTGGTGCCCTTTACCTGGAGGGCCAGAAGAAATCCGTCGGAATATACAGTGATCAATTATATGGCAAATCACAATGGATTTACGCTGATGGACGCGGTGTCCTATGATGAGAAGCATAATGAGGCAAACGGAGAGGAAAACCATGACGGAACGGATTTCAACTACAGCTGGAACTGCGGGGAGGAAGGGCCGAGCCGCAAAAAGCGCACGGCCGCGCTTCGTGCCCGCCAGCTGCGCAACGCGTTTCTCCTTCTGCTGCTCAGCCAGGGCACGCCTCTGATCTATGGCGGGGATGAGCTGGGCAATTCCCAGTCGGGCAATAACAATGTCTACTGCCAGGACAATGAGCTGTCCTGGGTCAGCTGGAAGACGGGGAAGACCTTTGGCTTTCTGACCGAATATGTGAAAAAGCTCATTGAATTCAGGAAAAAGCATCCGGTGTTTCATCAGAACAGAGAGCTCCGCATGACAGATTATCTGTCCTGCGGCCATCCGGATATTTCCTATCATGGGAAACGGGCCTGGCTGGGAGACTTTGAGAATTACAGCAGGAGCGTGGGCGTCTTCTATGGAGGAGATTACATAGCGGCCAATTCAGACGGAGAGGAAAAAGACAGTTTCTTTTACGTGGCATATAATATGCATTGGATCCCCCACGAGTTCGCGCTGCCCAGTCTGCCGGGAAAGGGGCAGTGGAAAGTCGCCATTGACTCAGGGGCCGAAGGGCTTACGGGCCTCTATCCGGAAGGAGAAGAGCCGCTGCTGCCTGATCAGAGAACTGTGACGGTTCCGGAAAGGACGATTCTGGTGCTCACAGGGCAGGGAGGCACGGCGGAAAAGAAAGAAAAAGCCAGAGTGAAAGCAAAGGCAGGAATCAAAGAAGCATGAAGGCGTGGAAGCATTTTTGTACAATTACACATCATAAACTGCTTGTCATGAAGCACTGTTTTCGGATCGGCCTGTACTGGCAGGGGCTGATGCATGACATGTCGAAATATTCGCCGGCGGAGTTTATTCCCGGGTGCAGATACTATCAGGGCTACCGAAGTCCGAACAACGCGGAGCGGGAGGCGAAGGGGTACTCCTCCGCCTGGCTCCACCACAAAGGAAGAAACAAGCATCATTACGAGTACTGGATCGATTACAGCCTGGGACCGGTGAAGGGGATGGCCGGCATGAAGATGCCGAACCGGTATGTGGCGGAAATGATGATGGACCGGATTGCCGCCTCCAAAATTTATGAAGGGGAAAAGTATGATCAGCATCAGCCTCTCGCCTATTATGAGAAGGGAAAGGATTCCTACATGATTCATGATGAGACGAGAGCTCTTCTGGAATATCTGCTTCATATGCTGGATGAACAGGGAGAGGAAGCCACTTTTGCCTATATCCGGAAAGAAATTGTAGGAAAAAAGGAGTATCCCAAGCTTCCTTCCCGGGAGGGAAAGCAGTAAAAATCAAAAGAAAAAAGAGGGATCTGAGGATAAGCGCAGAATTAATATAATAGAGGGAAGAGTGTTTTAAGGACTGTAACGGCTGCAGCCGGAAGGAGGAGCCATGACAATTCGGGAAAGTACGGAACAATGGGAAAGTGAATACTTAAGTCCTTTCGCGTCCTTAAGCAGAAATTCCAAAGGCAGGGATGTCTATGAGCCGCCCTGCGATATCCGGCCAGTGTACCAGAGAGACCGGGATCGGATCCTGCACTGTAAATCTTTCCGGCGTCTGAAACATAAGACGCAGGTATTTCTCACGCCCAGAGGAGATCACTACCGTACCAGGCTGACGCATACGCTGGAGGTCTCCCAGAACGCAAGAACCATTGCGAAGGCTCTGCGGCTGAATGAGGATCTGACAGAGGCCATTGCTCTGGGACATGATCTGGGTCATACGCCCTTCGGGCATGCGGGAGAGAGAGCTCTGAACAAGCTCTGCAGCCGGGGATTCGCTCATTATAAGCAGAGTGTCCGGGTTGTGGAGAAATTGGAAAAAGGAGGAAGAGGACTGAATCTGACCGTGGAAGTGCGGGATGGGATTCTGAATCATCGGACAAGCGGCCATCCCTCTACGCTGGAAGGCAGAATCGTGCGGCTGTCTGATAAAATCGCATACATCAATCACGATATTGACGACGCGATCCGGGCGGGTATTCTGGAGGAAGAGGATATTCCGCTGAAGTACCGGGAGGTTCTGGGATTTTCCACCAAGGAGCGTCTGAATACGCTGGTCCATGATATCATTGCCCACAGTCTGGGCAGGCCGGATATTCTCATGTCGGAGGAAGTGGAACAGGCCATGCGGGAGCTCCGGAGCTTTATGTTTGACAGTGTATACACGAATCCGAAGGCAAAGGGTGAGGAAAAGAAAGCGCAGAATATGCTGGAGGGTCTGTTTGCCCATTATATGGATTATCCGGAAGACATGTCGGAGGAGTACCGCGAGATGGTGGAAAAGGCGGCGGATCCCAAGGAGATTGTGGTCTGTGATTACATATCAGGCATGACCGATCAGTATGCGATTTACAAATTTGAAGAGTATTTTGTGCCGAAGGCATGGAATGCTTGAGGACGGATAGAACATGTATTATTCAGAAGATTTGATTGAGGAGGTACGATCCAGAAACGATATTGTGGATGTGATTTCCGGCTATGTCCGGCTCCAGAGAAGAGGGTCCAGTTATTTTGGACTCTGTCCCTTCCACAATGAGAAATCGCCCTCCTTTTCGGTGTCGCCCGGAAAGCAGATGTATTACTGTTTCGGATGCGGAGCGGGCGGAAATGTGTTTACATTTTTAATGGAATATGAGAATTATACCTTTCCGGAGGCAGTAAAGACTCTGGCAGACCGCTGCGGCGTGGAGCTTCCGGAGGTGGAATATTCCGAGGAAGCCAGACGCCAGGCCGATCTGAAAAGCCGGCTTCTGGAGATTCAGAAAAAAGCTGCCAAGTACTATTATTATGAGCTGCGCCAGCCCAAGGGCCGGGCGGCCTATGAGTATCTCCGGGGCAGAGCGCTCAGCGATGAGACGATCAAACGGTTCGGCCTGGGCTATTCGGGCCAGCAGAGCCGGGAGATGTATCAGTATCTGAAGCACGAGGGGTATCCGGACTCGCTTTTGAAGGAATCGGGGCTTTTCGGAATGGATGAGAAAAGCGGCTTTTACGACAAGTTCTGGAACCGGGTGATGTTTCCGATCATGGATGTGAATAACCGGGTGATTGGATTCGGAGGCCGTGTGATGGGGGACGCCAAGCCAAAGTACCTGAATTCTCCGGAGACCAAGATTTTCGACAAGAGCCGTAATCTTTACGGACTGAATTTCGCCAGAAGCTCCAGAAAACCCAATCTGATTATCTGCGAGGGATATATGGACGTGATATCCATGCATCAGGCAGGCTTCAATCAGGCGGTGGCTTCTCTGGGTACGGCCCTCACGGTGCAGCAGTCGCTCCTGATGAAGCGGTATACAAACGAGGTGCTGGTGACCTATGACAGCGACGAGGCCGGAACCAAGGCGGCGCTCCGGGCGATTCCCATTCTCCGGGAGGCGGGGCTTTCGGTGAGGGTCATCAATATGAAGCCCTATAAGGACCCGGATGAGTTTATCAAGGCTCTGGGGACAGAGGCCTTTCAGGAACGGATTGACCAGGCCCAGACCAGCTTCCTTTTTGAGGTGGAGGTTCTGGAACGGGGCTACAACCTGAAGGACCCGGCCGCGAAGACAGCCTTTTTTGATGAGACCGCCAAAAAGCTGCTGGGATTTTCTGATGAGCTGGAGCGGAACAATTACATAGAAGCCATTGCGGAGAAATATGGAGTGGCTTATGAGACCCTCCGCAGAAAGGTGAACCAGCTGGGGCTGGCCATGGGCGGCACGGCGCCGAAGCCGAAGCCCAGGGAGCTGTCAGGCCAGAAAAAAGCGAAAGAAGAGGGGACAAAGGCTTCCCAGAAGCTGCTGCTGACCTGGGCGGTCTCTGAGCCGCAGTATTTTCAGGTGATCCGCCGTTACATCGGCCCGGAGGATTTCACGTTTCCTCTTTACCGGCAGATAGCCGGGATGCTCTGGGAGCAGCAGGAGAAGGGCCAGCTGAATCCGGCCGCCATTTTGAGCAGATTTGAAAACGCGGAGGAACAGCGGGAAGCGGCGGCGGTCTTCAACGCGGTGCTGAAAAAGGTGGAGACGAAGGAAGAGATGGAAAAGGCTCTTCAGGAAACCGTGTATAAGGTAAAGCAGGACTCTCTGAATGCCAGGGCCCGGGAGCTTGCTCCCTCTGATATGGAGGGGCTTCAGCAGCTTGTAAAGGACAGGCGTGATCTGGAGAGACTGCATATTTCACTGGATTAAGGATAAAATACTAACAAGTTATGGAAGGATGGAACAACATGGACGAGAACGTAACAAAGTTTGAGGAAAAACTGAAAGCGCT
>CALWAZ010000136.1 GCA_944375725.1 uncultured Merdimonas sp.
AGAGTATGTCAGAAATACAGTCAGGGGAGGAGTGATTCTGGTATCCAGAGAGGGACCTGTGGATCTGATGGAGCTGGGAGACACTGTTTTCGGCCATTTCAGCCAGGAGACAGAAGAGCTGCAGAGATGTTCCGGAAAGGGACTGATGCGGGTGGCAAATATGTGTGGCCTGTCTGCGATTACGGTGCCGGACCGGGGACTTGGAAGATGCACAATTCTTCTGGGAGGCAGCAGACTTGAGGATATCCGGGCGCTGTTTGCCTGTGCCGGAAGGTATCAGACACCGCCGAGTGAACTGACAGAGCGGTATTTCGGAAATCTGGATATGTATTTTGAGGATTGAGAGTCTGGAGAATAATCAGGGAAAACAGCAGGGAGGAGGATGGAAGACAGCATGACAGTGCTGAAAGACGGTTACACGCTGATGCATGAGCATGTAACCATAGATTTGTCGGGAGTAAAGAAGGATTTGGACTGCCGGCTGGACTGCTTTGATGAGACGGTTGAGGAGTTCCGGCAGTTATATGAATATGGAGTAAGAAATATCCTGGAGGTCACCAATATGGGGATGGGAAGGGATATTGCATATATAAAACGGGTAGAAGAGGCCACGGGAATCCAGCTTCTGGTATCCACCGGCTTTTATAAGGAGCCATTTCTGCCGGATATGGTCAGAGAAAGTACCGTGGAGGAGCTTGCGGAACTGGCTGTGAAAGAGGTTCAGGAAGGAATCGGGGATACCGGAGTCAGAGCTTCTGCTATCGGGGAATTCGGCACTAGCAAAAATGAGATGAAGCCCATGGAAGAAAAAGTCTTTGAGGCCATGAGCCTGGCTGCCTGCAGAACGGGAGCGCCGGTGACGACGCATACCACACTTGGAACTCTGGGAGAGGAGCAGGCGGATTACCTGATTGCTCATGGCGTGAAGCCGGAGAAGATCATCATCGGCCATATGGATTTGTCCCAGGACACAAAGAAAATCCTGGCGATACTGGAAAAGGGTGTCAATGTGGGCTTTGACACAGTGGGAAAGCTGAATTACTGCCCGGATACCTTCCGTGTGAAGGCGCTCCGTGAAATCGCGGAAAGAGGAAGGTTATCCCAGGTAGTGCTTTCCATGGATATCACGAGAAAATCCCATCTGAAAGCCTTTGGCGGGATCGGTTACGGCTATCTGTTTGAGAGCTTCCTGCCGCTGCTTCGGGAAAATGGCTTTTCAGAGGAAGAAATTGATATGCTGCTGATTCACAATCCGAAGCGGATTCTGGAGCAGAGAGGGGAGAGAGAAGCATGAACACCTATCCGCTGCACAGCTTAAGCCTTGAGGAAGCCATGAAGCTTCAGTTCAAGGTGGTAGACTGCATTACAAAGGAATTTGAAGGCCATGAGATTCTGACAAGAGGAGATCTGGGCGTGGTAATGGGACTGAATAAGCCCGTAACCACGGCTAAGGCAGAAAAAGTTATTGCCAGGATTTTTGACGCGGAGGCCTGCGTGCTGGTGAGAGGCGCGGGAAGCGCGGCCATCCGTTTCGGACTGCATACGATGCTGAAATGCGGCCAGAAGATCCTTGTGCACAAGGCGCCTATCTATAACACCACAGCTACCTCCATGGAGATGCTGGGACTGGTGCCTGTGGAAGCCGATTATAATGATCTGGACCAGATTCGAGAGGTACTGAAAAGGGATCCTGATATTCAGGGAGCCTTGGTTCAGTATACGAGACAGAAGATGGATGACCGGTATGATATGGAAGAGGTAGTCCGGACCATTAAAGAGACAAAGGATATTCCGGTGTTGACAGATGACAACTACGCGGTGATGAAGGTGCGGAAAATCGGTATTCAGTGTGGCGCTGATCTGTCCTGTTTTTCTTCCTTCAAGCTTTTGGGGCCGGAGGGAATCGGTGTCATTGTCGGAAAGAAAAAATATATTGATCAGCTGATTTCGGAAAGCTATTCCGGAGGAATGCAGACCCAGGGCCATGAGGCGCTGGATGTACTTCACGGACTGGTGTACGCCCCTGTAGCTCTGGCTGTTCAGGCCCAGGTAAATGAGGAGTGTGTCCGCCGCCTGCGCGCGGGAGAGATTCCCCAGGTTAAGGATGCGTTCCTGGCCAATGCCCAGTCCAAGGTGCTTCTGGTAGAATTTCATGAGAATATCGCGGAAGCAGTCCTGAAGGAGGCGGAAAAGCTGGGGGCAGCCCCCAATCCGGTGGGAGCAGAGTCCAAGTATGAGATGGTTCCCATGTTCTACCGGGTATCCGGAACCTTCCGGAAGGCAGACCCGACGCTGGAGCACCGGATGATCCGTATCAACCCCATGCGTGCGGGAGCAGATACCATATTGGATATTATCAAAAGGTCAGTAGAGAGAGTGAGAGAGTAGCGAATGTTTGTAGAGCAGACTATAAAAAGAAATAGAGCGCTGATCGATGCGGCGTTCCGGCTTCACGGAACCGGGCAGATTCTGCCGGATTCCTATGTGGTCGATGTGGATGCGTTCTGCTCCAACGGGCAGAAGATTCTGGAAGAAGCCAGAAAGCATCATATAAAGCTGTACTTTATGCTGAAGCAGCTGGGGCGCAATCCCTATTTGGCGGATAAACTGGTCAGGATGGGATATGACGGGGCGGTGACTGTAGATTTCAAGGAGGCCCAGACCATGATGGATCACGGCATTCCCATCGGCAATGTGGGCCACCTGGTTCAGATTCCGGAGTCCATGGTGGAAAAAATCGTGGCTTACGGACCGGAGGTGGTGACCGTCTATTCCCTGGATAAGGTCCGCTCCATCCAGCAGGCGGCGGCCCGCCTTCAGAAATGCCAGGGAATCCTCCTGCGGGTCTTTGATGAAGGCGATATGATTTATTCGGGACAGACGGCAGGCTTTCCGCTTTCTGAGGTGGAAAGGACGGCGGAAACCATCCGGAAAGAGTATCCGAATGTGCAGATTAAGGGAGTCACCTCCTTCCCCTGCTATCTGTATAATGGGGAGCAGGGAGACATAGAGCCCACAGCTAATCTGAATACGGTTCTGAAGGCGGAAGAAATTCTGGAAAGAATGGGATTCTCGGATCTGCTGGTCAATACTCCGTCGGCCACCTGTATGGCTTCTATCGGCAAAATAGCGGCCCAGGGAGGAAACTGCGGAGAACCTGGCCATGGACTGACAGGTACTACGCCCCTTCATGCCGTTCAGGATCAGCCGGAGATTCCTGCGATTGTCTATGTGAGTGAAATTTCCCACAATTTCATGGGAAATGCTTACTGCTATGGAGGCGGCCATTACCGGAGATCTCATGTAAAGAACGCGCTTGTAGGGACTTCACTGGAGGACAGCCGCAGGCTGGAAGTCATTCCGCCCAGTGATGAGAGCATTGATTATCACTTCGGCCTGTCCGAGGAATGTAAGGTGGGAGAGACCGTGGTTATGGCCTTCCGCTTTCAGATATTTGTAACCAGAAGCGATGTGGTGCTGGTGGAAGGCATTTCCTCTGGACAGCCAAAGGTCGTGGGTGTGTATGACAGTTTGGGCAGAAAGAAAGGATAAGAAATGAGACGTTTTGTTGTGATTGTGCTGGACGGCTTCGGAATCGGAGCCATGGACGATGCGAAAATCGTGCGTCCTGGAGATGAAAAGGCCAACACCCTGGGAAGTATACTGAAGGACCATCCGGATTTGAAGCTTCCGGTGCTGGAAAAGCTGGGACTGATGAATGCTTTCGGCAGGGAAAGTGACTGTATGAAATTTTCTCCCGATGCCAATTATGGGAAATCAGAGCTGATGCATTTTGGAGCGGACACCTTCATGGGACATCAGGAAATCATGGGAACTCTTCCCAAGAAACCGGATGTCCATCCATTTCAGGAAAAGGTGGACGCAGTTGCGGAGCATCTGAAGCAGGCAGGACATAAGGTTGAAATCATTGAATGCGAAGGGCTTCGGTATGTGCTCTGTGATGACTATGTGACCGTAGCGGACAACCTGGAAGCGGATCTGGGCATGTGCTACAACGTGACAGCGCCTCTGGATTTCATTTCCTTTGAAAAGGAAGTGGAGATTGCCAGACTGGTCCGTGAGGTAGTGACGGTCGGCAGAGTTATTGTGTTCGGCGGAACAGGAAATACCATGGACGATCTCTGGAACGCTCAGGAGGTGAAGAACGGCCGTTTTATCGGTATTGCTTCAGCAAAATCCAAATCTTATGAGCAGGGTTACCAGTGCCTGCATCTGGGCTACGGCGTGGATAAAAATGTGCAGGCGCCGACAATTCTGACAGGGGCGGGCATTCCGGTGACATTGATCGGCAAGGTGGCGGACATCGTAGCCAACGATCAGGGTACCAGCATTTCCTGCGTGCCTACGAAGGACTGCCTGGATCACACCATAGAAGAGTTTCAGAAGATGGAAAAAGGCTTTATCTGCACCAATGTCCAGGAGACAGACCTGGCTGGCCATTCTCAGTCCTCGGAGGAATATAAAAAGATACTGGAAATTGCTGATGAAGGAATCGGCAGGCTTCTTCCGCTTCTGGAGGAAGAGGATGTGCTTGTGGTGATGGCAGATCATGGCAATGATCCGGATATCGGACACAGCAAGCATACGAGAGAGTGCGTGCCTCTGCTGATTTATCAGAAGGGCGTTCACGGGAAAAAAGTAGGAAAGAGAAAGACTTTATCTGATGTAGGAGCCACGGCCTGCAGCTATCTGGGAGCCAGGGCGCCGCAGAATGGGACACCGTTCTGGCCGGTACAGGACTTAGGATAACAGGAGCGAAAGGGCCGGCAGCCTTGCCGGACAGCAGAAATGGAAGGAAAATAAAATGAAGATTATAAAAGTAAAAGACTATGAGGAAATGAGCAGAAAGACGGCGAATCTGATTTCTGCGCAGCTGATCATGAAACCGGACAGTGTACTGGGCCTGGCGACCGGCTCTACGCCGGTGGGTGCCTATCGGAAGCTGATAGAGCGCTATGAAAGCGGAGATCTGGATTTCAGCCGTGTCACCACAGTGAATCTGGATGAGTATAAGGGACTGCCCAGGGAGAACGAGCAGAGCTATTACCGGTTCATGCATGATAATCTGTTTGATCATATCAACATCTCCCCGGAGCATGTACATCTTCCAAACGGCATGAATCCGGACTCCAAGGCAGAAGGCGAGGCCTATGAGAAACTGATCGCCTCTCTGGGAGGAATCGATCTGCAGCTTCTGGGAATCGGCCATGACGGCCATATCGGTTTCAATGAGCCTGCAGCTGATTTCCCCCGGGAAACCCACTGTGTGGATCTGCAGGACAGAACGATCGAAGCAAATAAGAGATTCTTTGCTTCTGCGGACGATGTGCCCAGACAGGCATATACCATGGGAATCGGAACGATTATGTCAGCCCGGAAAATCGTGATGGCGGTCAGCGGAGCCGACAAAGCGGAAATTACGGCCAGGGCTCTCCTGGGGCCCGTGACTCCGGAGGTTCCGGCATCGATTCTTCAGTTCCATCCGGATGTGACAGTTATCGCGGATGAGGCGGCGTTGTCTGCATGCGTGTTTTAGGCGGTATAGAGATAACCAGACAGAAGGCAAGTGCTGGGAAAATATGAAAAGCACTTCCATATAAAAAGAAAGAAGGAGGATATTGGAATTGAAAAGAAACAGGGAGTTTAAAAGGGTGACAGCTTTGCTGACGGCGGCATGTATGCTGACAGCGCTGGCGGGTTGTGCCGGCAGCGGAAAGACTGGCACAGGCGCGGAGGAAACGACAGAGCAGACGGCGGCAGAGCAGACAGCAGAGGCTGCGGATACAGCGGCACAGGAGGAGACAGCAACTCCCTCTCTGGAAGAACAGATGGATTCTTACTGGAACGATCAGCTGGACGGGTATCTGAAAAATGATGCTGGTTATCCTCATGGAAGCGAAGGAATGGGAG
>CALWAZ010000137.1 GCA_944375725.1 uncultured Merdimonas sp.
CTTGACCGTTCCAAAATCGAGGAGCAGAAAAAGGCTGTCCGGGCCGGATATGATATCGACATCATTCCCAGCGATCTAGCCACTTATGGCAAGGACGCAAAAGCGCTTCTGAAGGAGCTGCAGAGCCAGAACGAGCGGATGTTCCTGATTACCTTCCTTGTGATGAATACGGGACGTACTGAGCAGGAGCTGGAGAACAACGTATTCCAGGCACAGAGTATCGCACAGAAGCATAACTGCAATCTGCGGCGGCTGGATTACCAGCAGGAGCAGGGCCTGATGAGCAGCCTGCCCCTAGCTCAGAACCTGATCGAGATTCAGCGGGCGCTGACCACCAGCTCCACGGCGATCTTTGTACCCTTTACCACGCAGGAGCTGTTTCAGGACGGGCCAGGAGCCTTATATTATGGGCTGAACGCCCTCTCCAACAACCTGATTATGGTGGATCGGAAGAAACTGAAAAATCCCAACGGCCTGATTCTTGGTACGCCCGGCTCCGGTAAGAGCTTTTCGGCAAAGCGCGAAATCACCAATGCCTTTCTGGTAACAGACGATGATGTGATTATCTGCGATCCCGAGTCGGAATATGCCGCACTGGTGACAAAGCTGAAGGGGCAGGTGATTAAAATTTCACCTTCCAGCAGCCAGTATATCAATCCCATGGATATCAATTCCAACTACTCAGAAGAGGACAATCCCATCGCCCTGAAAGCGGATTTTATTCTTTCCCTGTGCGAGCTTGTAGTGGGCGGAAAGGACGGCCTCCAGCCTGTGGAAAAGACGGTTATTGACCGCTGCGTCCATCAGATTTATCAGAAGTATTTCAACGATCCCAGACCGGAAAATATGCCGATTCTTCAGGATCTGTATGAAGCGCTTCTGAAGCAGGAGGAAAAGGAAGCTCATCATGTGGCGACTGCCCTTGAGATCTATGTCACAGGTTCCCTGAACCTGTTCAATCACCGGACAAATGTGGACATTGAAAACCGTCTGGTCTGCTATGACATTAAGGAGCTGGGAAAGCAGATGAAGAAAATCGGGATGCTTGTGGTACACGATCAGGTCTGGGGGCGTGTCACTGCCAACCGGAGCGCCGGGAAAACTACCTGGTATTATATGGACGAATTCCACCTCCTTCTCCGGGAGGAGCAGACAGCGGCATATTCGGTGGAAATCTGGAAGCGGTTCCGGAAATGGGGCGGCATTCCCACAGGTATCACTCAGAATATTAAGGATCTCCTGGCAAGCCGGGAGGTGGAGAATATTTTTGAGAACAGTGATTTCATCTATATGCTGAATCAGGCTGCCGGAGACCGGGCGATTCTGGCGAAGCAGCTGAACATCTCGCCCCATCAGCTTTCCTATGTGACCCATTCCGGCGAGGGGGAAGGACTGCTGTTTTATGGAAATGTGATTCTTCCCTTTGTGGATCGGTTCCCGACGGACCTGGAGCTCTACCGGATCATGACAACAAAATTGTCCGAGGTATCTGGAAATGACAGAAAGCAGGCATAGCGCGGCTGGAAAGGAGGAAGGAGCGGATGAAAAAAGAAACCATGCGGCTGCATTTTTCTGAAGAAGACTTGGAGAATCCAGCCGTTTCCCGCGCCGCAGGGAAAGCAAAGCGGGCGGCTGACAGGGCGGATGCGGCGAAAACCCGCCTGCCTACCAAAGGCAGGCTGAGGGATGAGAAGGAAAAGACAGCCTTCTATGGAGAACAGCTTCGTTTTGGAAAGAAGGATTTTTCAGATGCCGGGGGAGAGATTGCCTCACCGGGAAGGCCCGCAGGCCGCTCCGTCTTCCATGTGGCCGCTGGAATGCTCAGTGCGCAGGCACACCGTGAGATCGCGGAGCATGAGAATGACAATGCAGGTGTACAGGCTGCTCACCAGAGTGAAGCACTCGTGGAAGGGGCTGGGCGAGCCATTGATCACGCCAGCTACAGCCGGAAGCTGAAAAACTACCGGAAGGCGGTCAGGCTGGAAAAGAAAGCGGATAAAGCCAATGTGGAAGCATTATTCCAGAAAAGCATGGCGGACAATCCGGAAGCTGCATCCAATCCCCTCTCCCGCTGGAAACAGCGTCAGGAGATCAAAAAGCAGTATGCGGCGGCAAAATCTGCCCGCAGCGCGGCAGCCGGGGCAAAATCAGCAGGAGGAACTGCCAAGGGGACGAAGAAAGCAGCAAAAGGAGCTGGAACAGTATTGGAGCGGCTCAAGGAGTTTGCGGTCCGGCACTCCCATGCCCTGTGGCTGGTGCTGATTTTTGCATTCCTGCTCATGATGATTTCCGGAATGTTCTCTTCCTGCTCTGCCATGCTGGAGGGAGGTTCGGTATCGGTTCTGGGAACATCCTTCACAGCGGAGGACGAGGACATCATCGGTGCCAATGATGATTACAGGGCATTGGAGGAAGAACTGCAGAGACAGCTTGACCGGATTGAAACAGATCATCCCGGCTATGACGAATACCGTTATCAGCTGGATGAGATTAACCACAATCCCTATGAACTGACGGCTTATCTGACGGTGTCCTTTGAAGACTATAGCAGAGCGGAAGTGCAGTCGGCCCTGCAGGAGTTGTTCCAGAGGCAGTACACGCTGACGCTTAGAGAGGAAGTAGAAGTCAGGACACGCACTGAAACCCGTACTCACACTTCCACAGATCCGGAGACAGGCGAAACCACAGAGGAAGAATATGAGGTAGAGGTGGAATATAACTACTATATTCTCCATGTGACGCTGACCAATCACAGCCTTGGCTCGGCCATAGAGGAAGGTGGGCTTACAGCGGATCAGCAGGAACGTTATGAGATTCTTCTGCAAACGAAGGGAAACCGCCCGTATCTGTTCGGCGATGACATTTACGCCAACTCTTCCGGAGAGTATCTGGACTATGATATTCCGGGCGAGGCCCTGACGGATGAAAAGTTTGCCAATATGATCCGGGAAGCGGAAAAGTATCTGGGGATGCCTTATGTCTGGGGCGGAAGTTCCCCTGCTACCAGCTTTGATTGTTCCGGTTTTGTCTGCTGGGTTATCAACAACAGCGGGAATGGCTGGAATGTGGGGAGGACTACGGCAAACGGGCTGATGAGCAGCTGTGATATTATTCGCGCCAGTGAGGCGCAACCGGGTGATCTGATCTTTTTCCAGGGAACCTATGATACGGCGGGAGCTTCCCATGTGGGGATATATGTGGGCAACGGAATGATGATCCATTGTGGAAATCCGATTTCCTATGCCTCAATAGAAACAAATTACTGGCAGTCTCACTTTTATTGTTACGGCAGAATCCGCTGATTCTGCCGGGAAAGGAGAAATAATGGGGGTAAAACTTGAAAAGATCGGTGCTGATCTGGAAAAAGCCCGGAAGAAACGG
>CALWAZ010000138.1 GCA_944375725.1 uncultured Merdimonas sp.
CCGCCTGCGTTCGCCGCCTTGCCCGGTGCGAACAGAACGCCGTGCTGCTGCAGGTACTCGGTAGCTTCCAGAGTCGTCGGCATATTCGCGCCCTCTGCAACTGCGATGCAGCCGTTCTCTACAAGCTGCTTCGCATCCTCCAGAAGCAGCTCGTTCTGGGTTGCGCAGGGAAGTCCAAGGTCTGCCTTGATGCTCCATACGCCGCGTCCCTCATGATACTCAGAATTCGGACGGTATTTCTTGTACTCGGTCAGACGTGCGCGCTTCACCTCTTTGATCTCCTTGAGCGCCGCCACGTCGATTCCTTCCGGATCGTATACCCAGCCGTTGGAATCGCTGCAGGTCAGAACCTTCACGCCAAGCTGTCCAGCCTTCTCGATCGCATAGATAGCTACGTTTCCGGAACCGGATACCACAGCCGTCTTTCCCGCGATGTCGATGCCGTTCAGCTTCAGCATCTCCTCGGTCAGATAGAGAAGGCCGTAGCCAGTAGCCTCTGTTCTTGCCAGAGAACCGCCGAAGGACAGTCCCTTTCCGGTCAGCACGCCCTCATAGCGTCCGGTCAGTCTCTTGTACTGGCCGTACATGTAACCAATCTCTCGCGCGCCCGTTCCGATGTCTCCGGCGGGTACGTCTGTGTTTTCTCCAATATATTTGCAAAGCTCTGTCATGAAGCTCTGGCAGAAAGCCATGACCTCCCTGTCAGATTTTCCCTTGGGATCGAAGTCGGAACCACCCTTACCTCCGCCGATGGGAAGTCCGGTCAGAGAGTTCTTGAAAATCTGCTCAAAGCCCAGGAACTTGATAATGCCAAGATTTACGGACGGATGAAGGCGAAGGCCTCCCTTATAAGGTCCAATGGCGCTGTTGAACTGTACGCGGTATCCTGTGTTCACATGAACCTGTCCCTTGTCGTCTACCCACGGAACACGGAACTTGATCTGTCGCTCCGGCTCAACCAGACGCTCCAGAAGAGCCTCTCTGCGAAACTTTTCCTCATTGGCCTCTACGACCGGACGCAGAGATTCCAGAACTTCTTTGACAGCCTGGTGAAATTCCGGCTCGCTGGGATTCTTAGCTACTACTGACTCGATTACCTCATCAACGTAAGACATGTTTTGTTTCCTCCTCTACCCTTTTACTGTTGTATTTTGTGCTCTATCGTCACTCCGGAAAACCCGGAAGTTTCAAATAGCAAACAAAAAAAGCGCACAAAAAACAAGCAAGCACACAACACAGATCCGTGCTTCTCTTTTTGACGCCTTTGTCAAGGCTATTATGGCACGCCTGTCACAAATTTGCAAGTATTTTTTTGCCGAAATCCAAAAAATTTTCTCGCAGATCCGCTGTCCGGATAAATTTTTGCGTTTCAGTCTCTCAGATAGCTCTTGAGACGCTCAATATTTTTCTCTTCAAAGTCCATAATCTCCTCCGCCAGCTCGCAGTATTCCTTTCTGGCTCCCTTATTTGCCTTCAGCGCCTTCATCAGATCCGTAATTCCTTTCGCGTTTCCCTCAATCATCAGCTCCGCCAGATGCTCTGTGCTGGTGTTCAGAAGCGTGCTGGCCTGAATTGATGTCCACAGCTTCGCTTTCCCCGCCGGAGACGCCTGCTCCGGCCGTCTGCTGGCTTCCCGGATTCTGTCCGTCACCTTGTCTTCCAGCGTAAGAAAACGGACAGCCTGACGGTTCAGATCCAGCGCCAGATCCTCGTCATATACCTTGCCGATCACCGTATTGATCGTTTCCAGCCCTGTCTTTGTATTCCTGTAAGCCTCGTTTAATACAGCCAAATCCGCGCTTGTAAGCATAAAAAATTCCTCCTGCCTGCTTGATTTCCGGCCGGCGCAAAGCTCTGTCCACCGGACGGTTCCTTATACTTCTGTCTCCAGAAACCACTCATAGCATATGGAAATTCTTCTGTTTTATACATACAGCGCTCCCATCAGCCTTTCCTCTCTGCAAATCCATGCAGACAAAACACCGGCGCAGGGAAGCGGGAACCGCTTCTCCGCGCCGGTGCCGGCGTCACCATATTCTCTTTCTTTTACTCCAGATACTGAGTCATGCAGTAGCACTCTGTTCCATTGTAATTGATCTTGCTCCAGCCGCTGTCGTAGCTTTCAATCTGCGTCACATGCTCACCCTGGTAAGCCGTTCCCAAATACTCAGACTCTGTATTGGGCTCGGAACGCAGGCGGACGCTCTCTGTAAACCGCGTCTCTCTGTTCTGGGCTGTGGCTGTGTTCTCCTCTGCAGGCTGTTCCTCTGCAGGCTGCTCTTCCGCAGGCTGTTCCTCCGCGGGCTGCTCCTCTGCAGGTTGCTCTTCCGCGGGCTGCTCCTCTGCAGGCTGCTCTTCCGCGGGCTGCTCCTCTGCAGGCTGTTCCTCTGTGGTCTCAGAACTGGATTCCGCTATCCGCAGATACCGCTCTTCCTGCTCCGCCAGGTTCGCGTCGGCAGCTTTCGCCTCCTCGTATTTTACCCGTACCTCCTCGCGCAGAGCAAGCACGTCTTCCTCCTGAGCCATCTCTTCCACATACGCATTCAGCTCATCGCTGGCTTCCCCATTAAAAATCACGAGATTTCCCTCGTCATTTGTATATACATACAGCGCTGAAAGACCAGGCGCCGCTGTGTCAATCTGGGCAAATTTCAGCTCATAATATACAAATACCAGATAAGAGCCGTCCTCCAGCCCTTTCTTTGTATAGCAGGAAATATTCTGGTATCCCTCCACCAGATCTCTGGAGCGCAGAATCCGGTTCTGCTCCTCTTCGCTGGTAGTGTCCTCTACCGACGCCAGTCCTTCCATATCGCCGGCCGCCATGTAATTGTAATAATTCTGGATCAGCTCATTTACTTCCGGATAGGCATCCTGCTCCAGCGGATTGACATTTTCCGTGGCCGCCGCCTCAGCCGCTGCCGCGCCCGACACTACAGCTCCCTGCTGCTCCTCCCCCGCGCTCTGGGCTCCATCCGAAACATCAGAGGAAGCCGGGGCTGCCCCGCCGTCTCCGGCAGACGCTCCGCTGCCTGCCAGGCTGACTCCGGCAAAGACTACCAGGCAGAACGCCACACAGCCTACCGCCACCTGCCTCTTATATTTTACAATCCAGTCACCAATCTTATCTTTACTGAATACTCCCTTCAGATTATCTGCAGAAAATTTCATACATGCCTCCTGTCCTGATATCTATATACTGAAAATATTTTTGTTTCGAATTTGTAACAATTTTGTAACAAACTTGATTGTAACAAACTTGCAGGAAAAAGGCAACCTTAAATTGTGACATTTTTGTGAACATTTCAGGGCAGATAAAATTTTTCTCACATTCTCTCTTATTTTTCTTTCATGGTAAGCTTCCCGGAATCGGGAGAATACAGATAGATATTGTCAGAAAGCACCTCTGTGCTGCGCACCTGGGTACGGTTGATATCACGGACCATGCTGATCAGTTCCCGCTCATCTGCCACCGCCGAGGCAGGAACCATAATGACCTCGTGAATGCTGCTGGGGAGCATGTAAAACGCCTCTCCAATCCGGTCCGCGCAGGACTTCAGGATACCATCATACAGAATGCAGGCTGCTCCCAGCGCCTTCTGCGAATTGGTCAGCACGTACATGGGTACTCCCACCTCCTCCGGCTCCTCCATTCCATCCGACAGCTCCCGGATGACCTCTGCCATGCTCTCCAGCCTGGCTGGAAGCAGCTTTGCCGTATTGGCTTTCGCGTCCCGGTACAGCTCGCTGCAGCTGACCTTCCATAGATTCATATGGCTGTTGTGAATCAGGACCGTGGCATTTCCCACCGGCGTATCCGTCAAAAGGCAGTAAAATACAATCGCCAGGTCCAGAAACGGAAGATGGGGAACCTTCTTCAGCAGCTCCCGGTTTTTCTCCGCGTTCACAAGCTTATACACCACTGTGCTTCTCAATTTCCCGTAATCCGTAAAAAAATCTGTGTCAAATTTCTCTTCAAAGCTTGTATCCTCACAGCATTCCAGAATCTGATCGCAGATTCCTTTCAGTGAATGGCCGTCCAGATACTCCCGGTAATACGCGTCCATGTAAATGGTGGGCGCCACCTTCTGCCCCTGCCTCCGGATAGATAATCCGTCCATGATCACTCCGTTATTCTTTTCCAGCGGGAGAAGCTCCAGTTTCGTACCACAGGGCAGAGACTCCCGCAAAAACCCTGTGACCGATCCTACAAATTCCTGATAATTCATGTTTCACCCTTTCTTTCCATCATATTTTATTCTTTAAACTGGGGATTCCGGCAGCGAACTGCTGCCCGTATAGAAGATGTTTTTATTATACTGGAATATTTTCCCTTTTTCAAGTATCTCTTTTAAAATTTTTTACTTGCACATTTTTGTTTTTTGTTGTAGAATATCTCAAGTAGGCGTTATGCATCTGTAGCTCAGTGGATAGAGCACTGGCCTCCGACGCCAGGTGCCGCTAGTTCGAATCTAGTCAGATGCAGACTGAAAACTCCGGACTTCATCAACGTGAAGCCGGAGTTTTTTGTATCTTGTTTTTCATATATTTTCCTGCGCCGTTCTTTCTTTTCATAAAATCTGCCGCTGTATGCCCCATAAGGATACCGGTTCACATATCTCCCCATTACTTCTCCTTTTCAAAAAAGACTGCCACACTCAGCCCCGGTGTCCAATTCCTGCCGGTAAGCTTGTGAAGCAGTCTTTTCAAAGCCACTCTGTTATCTCATCAGATTATACGCTTATACTCTGGACAGATACTCTCCTGTACGGGTATCGATCTTGATCTTGTCTCCCTGATTTACGAACAGCGGTACATATACAACAGCTCCTGTCTCTACAGTAGCCGGCTTGGTAGCTCCGGTAGCGGTGTCGCCCTTGAAGCCCGGCTCTGTATCCGTGATCTCCAGCTCTACGAAGAGAGGAGCCTCTACTGCGAATACATTTCCGTTGTAGGAACATACCTTAACCATCTCATTCTCTTTTACAAACTTCAGAGAATCGCCGATATCATCCTTGTTCAGAGCAATCTGATCGAAGTTCTCAGTGTTCATGAAGTAGTACAGATCTCCGTCGTTGTACAGATACTGCATCTCCACACGGTCGATTCTGGCCTGGGGGAACTTCTCAGTGGGGCGGAAGGTCTTCTCTACCACGCCTCCATTGATGATATTTTTAAGCTTCGTTCTTACGAAAGCTGCGCCTTTACCCGGCTTTACATGCTGGAACTCCAGAATCTGATACACGTTTCCTTCAATTTCGAGCGTAACGCCGTTTCTAAAATCTCCTGCTGAAATCATTCTTAACTCTTCCTCCTATTGTTTTAAGCGCAGTCTTTCTTTCTTCTCTGCGCACACGATTTTGATCTGTAACTGGCCAAATCAGCAGTTACCTAAATTTATTCTATAATAAAACCTCCGCTTTTTCAAGCCCTTTTATAGTTCTATAAGTTCCTTCGGTGAAGCTGTCAGATTCCGAATGCCGTTTTCTGTCAGAACAATCATGTCTTCAATGCGGACTCCGCCAAATTCCGGAATATAAATTCCAGGCTCTACCGTCTCAATCATGCCGGGCACCAGCACAGTCTTTTCAGCCGTGGAAAGCCTGGGATTTTCATGAATCTCCAGTCCCACAGAATGGCCCAGCCCATGTCCGAAGTATTCTCCATATCCCGCCTTTTCAATCACAGACCGGGAGAGATGGTCGCCCTCCGCTCCCGTCATGCCGGGACGAAGTCCCTCCAGAGCCGCCTGCTGGGCTTCCAGCACAATCTGATAAATTTCCTTCTGCCGGCCGCTGGCCTTTCCGATGACGACAGTTCTCGTCATATCAGAGCAGTAGCCCTGGTATTTGCAGCCGAAATCCATGGTCACAAAATCTCCCTTTTCCAGCTGTCTGCCGCCGGGAACCGCGTGAGGCATGGCGGAATGAAGGCCTGAAGCCACAATCGTGTCAAAGCTGGTTCCCTCCGCGCCGCGGCTTTTCATGAAATATTCCAGCTTCGCGGCCACCTGCAGCTCTGTCAGCCCGGGCCGCAGCTCATTTAAAATATAGGAAAAAGCCTCGTCTCCGATCTGCTCCGCCCGTTCCATCTTCTGCAGCTCATCCTCACTTTTTACGGCGCGGAAAGCGGAAACGGAATCCTCCAGCGCCTTCCAGTGCTCCGGCGCAAGCCCGGATTCCTTCTGAAGCCCGCACACGGTTCCGTACAGCAGGGCATCCTCTTCAAAGCCCAGCTCCCGAACCTGATCCTCCCGGATCAGTTCCGCCAGAAGCGCGCCATAGCCTCTGCCTTTGCCGATGGTCCGCACCTCACAGCCTTTTCCTTCCTCCTGCGCCTGCAGGGTGTACCGGCTGTCTGTCAGAATTACGCCCCGGGTCCGGGATACGTAAAGATAACTCTCTGTTCCCACAAAGCCGCTCAGATAACGGATATTGGCCGGTCTCGCCACCAGGCCCGCGTCCAGCCCCCGTTCCTCCAGCAGTGTCTTCATCTGTTCCTGTCTCATACCTCATCCTGTCCTTTCTTTTTTTTGCTTTCTCAGATAAAAAAACAACACTATTTTTTCCAGATACCGTTTCAGCACAATCTGAATCTCTTCTCTGGGATTCATAGGCTTTACAAGAATCGAATAGATACCGGTCCGGTTGGCCCCCCACACATCGGTAAACAGCTGATCTCCAATGAAAAGCGTATTGGAGCGGTCTGTGCCCATCCGTTTCATTCCCTCTTCATACCCCCGGCGGCTGGGCTTACCGGCCTTATAGACATACGGAGTCTTCATCGCTTCCGCAAAGGGTGTCACACGGGGCTCTTTGTTGTTGGAAATCAGGCATGTGTGAAAGCCAGTCTCATGAAGCTTCCGGAAGAGCTCTACGCTCTGGGCGGTAGCAGGGGCATCATGGGGAACCAGCGTATTATCAATATCAAAAAGAATTCCCCGGTATCCCTTCCGGTACAATTCCTCAAAATCAATCTCATAAGTAGAATTTCTGTATTCCTTCGGATAAAAGGCGCCGAACAGGGATCCTCTGTATTCCGATACCAGAATGCCTCCCACAATCAGCACTGCTCCTAGAAATCCCGCCCCGGTAATTTTTTCATCCAGCACAATGGCTGCCGCAATCATGGTAATAAAGGGATTCAGATAAATGTAATTGTTCGTATTTACCAGCCCAATCCGCTGGATCGCCATATTCCAGGCCACATAGCAAAGCGCGCTTCCCAGAATGCCCAGAAACAGCAGACAGAACAGGTTCTCCCCTTTCGCGAGAGGCGCAAGCGGAGGAAGGCCCTTCCCCCATAGCGCGAAGGGCGCCGTCACAAGTACTGCGTAAAACACCATTCTCCTTGTGAGAAACAGGCCGTTATATCTGCCCACAAAGCCCTTGAGCAGTACAGAATAGACGCCCCAGGACAATGCCGCCAGAATAGACAGAGCATCCCCCAGAGGATTCAGCTTCAGCACATAGGTCCCGTTGAACACCACAAGCACGACTCCTGCGATGGCAATTACAAATCCTGCCCAGATCCGTCTGGTCAGCTTCTCGTCCTTCGTGAAAAAATGGGCCAGAACAGCCGTGACGATAGGCGCCGCGGCCAGAATAATGCTGACATTGGAAGCCAGCGTGTAGGACAGAGCCGTATTTTCAAAAAAATAGTATAAGGTCACGCCCGAAAGAGACAGGGCAAAGATCCCGGCCTCCTCCTTCAGGCTCACCGGTTTCTCAATCTTCCGCGTCAGCAGCAGAAGCACCACCCACGCAAGAAAGAAGCGCATCAGCATAATCTGAAGCGCGTCATAATCCCGGAGAAGCGTCTTTGTGGCCACAAAGGTAGTTCCCCAGATCGTAATGGTAATCAGGGCGAGCAGATGTCCTGCCGCCCTGCTGTTTTTTCCAGTCATCCGATAGTTTCCTCTTTTACTTATCCAGCATCTTCTTCAGTTCGCTTAAGAAGGTATTCACATCCTTGAACTCCCTGTATACGGAAGCGAAACGGACATAGGCCACTGAATCCAGATCTTTCAGCCTGTCCATCACCATCTCACCGATGACGCTGCTGGGAATCTCCCGTTCCTCACGGTTGAAAATATCACTCTCAATGGTATCAATCATGGCATTGATGTCCTTTAAAGGCACCGGCCGCTTGTGGCAGGCGCGGAGAACGCCGTCCTCGATTTTGCTGCGATCGTAGGGTTCCCGGTTATTGTCCTTCTTTATTACAATCACAGGGATTGTCTCGATCTTTTCATAGGTGGTAAACCGCTTTCCGCAGGCGTCGCAGAGACGCCGTCTCCGGATGGAACAGTTGTCATCCGCCGGTCTCGAATCAATCACTCTGGTATTTTCCTGGCTGCAGAATGGGCACTTCATAACATACCTCCCGTTTTGCTCTGTATATCCTGTGTCTCCCGCACTCTCCGGGCTCCCGCTCTGGAAAGCCCGTTAATAAAAGTAGTATAGTACAGATTCCTCTTTTCTGTCAAATGATATTCACAGCTGTTTCTTCTTTCAGACGCGGCGTGAACCGCCGCTCTTCCGCATAGAATGTAAAAAAACAACGGAGCGTTTTTATGACCTTCTGTGAACTGCGCGAAAAAGATATCATCAATATCCGCGACTGCCGGCGTCTGGGCCATGCGTCGGATCTGATCTTCGATCCCAAAAACGGCTGCATTCTGGCTATGGTGACTTCCACAAACGAGAAACTCTGGGGCTTCCTGGGAAAGGACAGTGAATGCGAAATCCCCTGGAACAAAATCCGGCAGATCGGACCGGATATTATTCTGGTGGATCTGGAGCACGATAAGCCGCCCCGCCAGGGGTAAAGAGGCAGATGATTTCATAAGCTTTCATAAGCCAGGGACGCCCCGCCGGCTTTCTGCCGGCGGAGCGCCCCTGGCTTATCCTTCCGTTTTTCTGTTCAACTCCCGAGGATCTCCTCCGGCAGCCAGATTCCGCTTCCTTCCGAGATGCCCGGCTGCACCATTCTGGCCGTAAAATCTCCATCCGAAAAATGAATGGTCACAAGCGCAGAACCATCCTCCTGCATCTGTGTTTCACCCGTTCCTCCCACAAGATGCAGTGCCTCTCTTAATCCCTGTTCCGGCGTGGAAAAAGCAGTTCCGTAGTAATCCGGATCCGTGCCCTCCAAATCGTGGGCTGTGAGCGCGGAAGCAAAGCTTTCCATTCCGCCATCCTCCGCCAGATAATCCGGCGTCCAGCTCTCATAGGCTTCCATGGCGTCTGCCCGGGATGTAATCTCAAAAAATGTCCTGCATTCCCAGTCTGTCACCTGCCAGGTGTCTCCTGCAGGCTTCAGCGTCAGATAATCCTTCCAGACCCACCAGAGCGGTTCGCTTGTCATAGCCGGATAAGTGATTTCAGCGGTCAGGATATCTCCTTCCCCGATAACTGCCACCGGCGTCCCTGCCAGGAACGGACTGGACCATCCCATGGAAAGGCTTTCTTCTCCGTTTTCATTTACCACCCTTGTGATTCCCAGCTCCTCTGCTCTGGCCTGAAGTTCCGGAGAAAGCAGATCATAGACGATTCCCGCCTGCCGGTTCCCGGAGGCGGCCGCCCACAGCTGCACGAAGGCCTCAAGCCCGTCTTCCTCAGAATAATCTTCCGGATCCCCTTTTACCGCCAGCCAGATACTGGTGGGCCCGTCAGCTCCTCCGATGATGGATACGGCCTCCTGTCCCGAGGGATTGGAAAGGCCGAACCAGATTCCTGCCGCCGCCAGAAGGAGCGCTCCGATGACTGCCGCCGTCTTTTTCTTTTTGTATTTCAGAATCCTGCGGATTCTGCCTTTGACCGGATTCTCCCCAAAGGCCAGTGGACTTCCCGCCGGAAACCCGGCCGGAGCCGCCTGCGCAAGAAGAAAGCTTCCGTAATTTTCCTTCTGTTTTTCTCCCACTCTGTCCAGAACACATTCATCGCAGCCCATCTCCATGTCCCGTGCCAAAAGCCGGTAAGAAATCCAGAGAACCGGATTGAACCAGTGAAAGACTGCCGCCAGCCAGGCCAGCAGCTTGAACTGATGGTCATGCCTCCGGATATGCATCCTTTCATGCAAAAGCACAAACTCCCTTTCCTGCTCTGCCAGACCCGCCGGAAGATAAATACAGGGCCGGAAGAAGCCGGTCACAAAGGCAGTGGAAATCTGATCCGATTCATATACGCCCTTCTCTTTCCGCACGGCCAGGGCTGTCTGCCGGCGGAGGCGCATCCAGGAACCGGCGCTCCAGAGCAGCAGCAAAACCGCGCCGGCTGCCCAAATCAGAAAAAGAACCGTAATCAGAATCGTTCCATCTGAAGCCCCGGAAACCGCGGCGCCAGACCCGCTTATACCTGCCTGGACTGCCGTTTCCGCCGTCTCTGCCGCTCCTCCGGCGCCGGACAGAACTCCGTCTGTCCCGAATACGCCCAGCAGACGGGCTGTCTGATAGGAATCCAGCGATACTGTAAGCTGATTCCCATCCGTTCTCATAAAAGAAAACAGACGGAAAACACTGAAAGGTGACGAATAGGATATGGGACATAATGCCCGGAAAAATACCGCAGTCCATAAAAGGTATGTATATTTCCGTGTCAAAGAGCTCATCAGAAGCCGGAGAAGAAACACCGGCAGCGCCGCAAGCGCGGCTGCCAGGCTCAGATCAAAAAGCAGTGTCAGCCACTCGTTCATCCCTGCTCCTCCTCTCCCTTTTTCCGGCTTTCATCAATGAGCCTTTTCAGCTCCTCCGCCTCTTCTTCCGTAAGCTTCTTTTCTCCCAGGAAGGCCGCCAGAAACCGAGGCAGGGAATGATCAAACCATTTATCCACCACCGCGCGGCTTTCATAGCGCTGCACATCCTCCCGCTTCACCAGCGAAGTCACCGTGGAATTCTCATTCCGCAGCATCCCCCTTTCACAGAGTTTTCGAAGCATGGTGTAGGTGGTAGATTTTTTCCAGCCAAGCCTGGGCAGACAGGCCTTATAAAGCTCCGTAGAGCTTAAGGGCTCCAGCTCCCAGACAATCTCCATCAGCCGGTACTCGGCGTCATACAGTTTCAGTTCCTCCATAGCTTTTGTCCTCCCGTTCCTCTTCCAGGTTTCACTCCGGCAGACGCCGGTGCGGGTCTATTGTTCTAAACCGGTCTATTTAAATAAACCTTATCACGGCTTCTCTTTCCTGTCAATTGCTTCCGTTTATTTCATCTGCTTTTTCCGTCCGTTCTCCGGGACGGCTGCGGGACAAAACAGATAGGGCTCAAAATCTTGGGACATAAAAAAAAGAACCCTGCGTTCTACAGGATTCCTTTTCATTTTTATCCATCTGTTCTCTGCTGCCGGAATCAATCCCGGCGGACACTGATACGTTCACTGATATACGCTTTGATATTTTCCTTGGGCTTTTCCAGAGCAATGGAAAGCTCCTCGTACAGCTGCTCCTCTGCCGCATGGAAAAACCGTTCATCCACTGTGGTTGCCTTCTTTCCCTGGGCCTGACGCTTCTGTCCCCGGAGATAAGAGGTCTTGATAATCCGGATCCATTCTCTGGGATCTCCGCTTTTGATCGCTTCTTTATACTGCCTTTCCCGTTCCTTATCATTTTTCTCCCACAGCACCTCGATCTGGGGGATTCCGTCTACCAGGGATTCCGCTTCCTCTCTGGACATCACAGGCCGCATCACCGTCTTTCCGCTGTCCACCGGAGTAAACACGGTGCTCCCTTTCTGAAAACAGGGGTGCATCACATAATACAGCCGTCCTTCATCCGATCCCTTCATATCCAGTTCCGTGATTTCCTCTATTTTACATACACCTTTTGTTCCGTAGACTACATAAGCCCCTTTTTCAAACATGAATCAGCCTCCTTCCTTCTTAATCTGTCATATTTCTTATTGTTTCCAATATCTTCAAATTCACACCGTTCTGCCGCAAAGCCGCACAAAAAAACCGCGCGCCTGCAGGGCGAAACGGTTCCCGTTATTTATATCTTAACAGAAAATTTACACTTTTTCTAACTGATTTTCGTTTCTTTTTTGGTTTTCGTCATTTTGTACTATATAGATTCCTTTATTTTTGTGCATATTTTCAGTATTCATCTCCGACAGAACATCCGGCTTTTCATCCAGCGCAGCTTTTTCAAAATGTCAAGGACTATTATTTTTTTTATTTTTCCCTGCCCGCGCATAGAAAATTTTCTGCTGGAAATCTTGTAAGTATCGATAACGCCAGCCGCCGGAAAACAGCTTCCGGACAGCGGACATAAGCACAGCGGACAGGAGGTTTTCATAAGAATGGCACTGAACAAAGTCGAAATCTGCGGAGTAAACACGGCAAAGCTTCCTCTTCTGAAGCCGGAGGAGAAGGAAGCTCTCTGGGAACGGATTACCCAGGGCGACAAGGAGGCAAGAGAGCTCTATATCAAGGGGAACCTGCGTCTGGTCTTAAGTGTGATCAAGCGCTTTTCAGCCAGCAGCGAAAACGCGGACGATCTGTTTCAAATTGGCTGCATCGGACTTATGAAGGCCATCGACAATTTTGATGACAAACTGGGAGTCAAATTTTCCACCTACGCCGTTCCCATGATTATCGGAGAAATCCGCCGGTATCTCCGGGACAACAATGCCATCCGGGTCAGCCGCTCCTTACGCGACACCGCTTACAAAGCCATCTACGCCAAGGAAGGGCTGACCCGGAAGAATTCCAAGGAGCCTACCATCAGTGAAATCGCGGAGGAGATCGGCATCCCCGATGAGGATATCGTCTTTGCCCTGGACGCAATCCAGAGCCCTGTCAGCCTCTATGAGCCGGTCTACACGGAAGGCGGCGATACCCTCTATGTCATGGACCAGATCAGCGATAAAAAGAACCGGGAAGAGCTCTGGATCGAGGAGCTGTCTTTAAGCGAAGCCATGAAAAGACTCCCGGAGCGGGAAAACTATATCATCTCTCTGCGCTTCTTTGAAGGGAA
Organism: uncultured Merdimonas sp.; assembly: GCA_944375725.1. Lineage (GTDB taxonomy): Bacteria > Bacillota > Clostridia > Lachnospirales > Lachnospiraceae > Laedolimicola. The sequence goes on from CALWAZ010000138.1 coordinate 12,970, forward strand.
AACCCAGATGGAGGTGGCGGAGGAAATCGGCATCTCCCAGGCCCAGGTCAGCCGCCTGGAGAAAAACGCCCTGAAAAGCATGCGCAGTTATCTGAATCTCGGATAAAAAACCCGGGAGGGGGCCGCGGAGAAACTGAAATCTCCGCGGCCCCCTCCCGGTATAACACCTGCCCTTCTCTATGCTTCTACCGCAGTTCCACCGTCTTTGTCCCGACCCGCTCCGTAAATGCCCGGTCATGCTCCACCAGAAGCATCGCAGGCCGGTATTTTCCCAAAAGCTCCTCGATCTGCATCCGGGAAAACACATCGATAAAATTCAGAGGCTCATCCCAGAGATACAGGTGGGCTCTCTCGCAGAGGCTTCTGGCGATCAGCACCTTTTTCTTCTGTCCTTCACTGTATTCCTCCATTCTTTTTCCAAACTGCCCTCTCTCAAAATCCAGCTTCCGCAGCAGCGTCAGAAACAGAGAAAGCTCCAGCCCGTACCGCTCCGCGTACTCTGCCAGGCCGCCCCGCAGGTGATCCGTATTCTGAGGCACATAAGAAATTTTCATGCCGCTGGCTGTCTCTATGGATCCTTCCAGAAAGATTCGCTCCCCGTCCGGGAGAATTTCCGCGGCCTGCCTTAAGCCTCCGCAGTCTTCCTCCCTGTCTCTGACAGCCTGAATGACCGCCTTCAAAATACTGGATTTTCCACAGCCGTTTCTCCCTTTCAGCACCACGCATTCTCCGTTTTTCACCTGAAATTCCGTCATCGGCAGCTCTTTGCGGCTCCCATCCGGCAGCGGATAAAAGATACGGACCTCTGAAAGACTCACCAGGGTCTCTCTGTGATGGCGCAGAGGATACAGCCTCAGCTCCTCCGCTGTCTCCAGATTTTTCAGGAGCCCTTCCTTTTCCTGAACAGCCTGCTCCTGCCGGCGCTCCAGATTTTTTCGGCGTCGCTGCATCTTTCTGGACTTTTCCCCTATCAGGGGCCTCCTTCCCTTCAGTACCATTCCCTTCCTTTTCGCCTCGGCGGCGGCCCGTTTTCCTATCTTCCGGGCTTCCAGATCATCCGCCCACTGTTCCTTCGTCCGGGCAGACTGCTCCAGCCTCCGGATATCCTGCTTCAGCTTTTCATTTTCCGCCTTCTCCCAGGCGTCTTTACGCTGCCTTTCTTCCCACCAGACCGAGAAATTTCCTCTGTACACCTCAATATTCATCTTGTTGATCACCAGTACATGATCCACGCACCGGTCCATAAAGTCCCGGTCATGGGACACCAGTATAAAGCCTTTCTTTCCGCTCAGATACTCCCGGACACTGTCCCGGCCTTCCTGATCCAGATGATTGGTGGGCTCGTCAATGAGCAGAAACCGGTTATCCCTGGAAAACAGAACCGCCAGCATCACCTTGGTTCTCTCTCCGTTGCTTAAGGTTCGGAAAGGCCTGTACAGCACATCCGCGTCCACATGCAGCAGCGTCAGTTCCCGGCAGAGCTTCCAGAACTCATAGTCCGGATGAATCTCTTCCACAATCTCCAGCACGGTCTTTTCCATATCGCTCACCTCAAAGGGAAAATAGTCAAAGCTTTCCTCCGGGGAAATAGTCCCTCTATACTCATATTTTCCCATCAAAAGCTTCAGAAATGTGGTCTTTCCCCGGCCATTCCGGGCGATAAAGCCCAGCTTCCAGTCTGTGTCAATCTGAAAGGACACATCCTCAAAAATATTGTCGGAGCTTCCTTCATAGTAAAATGTCAGATGACTGACATTGATAAGTGACATAAAGCATTCCTCCCATGCATCCTGCGCGGTTCCCGGCTGACTGTCTCCGTCCGGTTTTACGCGCGCAAAAAAGGTGCAGGAATACACTTCCTGCACCTTTTATTCTCTCCCGCACGGTCAAACGCGCCCTCCCCGGCAGAACAGGCGCCCATTTTCTGCCCGCCTTTTCTCTGCCACGGCCAGACCCGGAGTCGTTTCTTTCCGGATCCTGCTCCTGACGCTTTTGTCTTTCTCAAAGAGAATTCCTTTCAAATGTAAGAAGATATTATTCCTGCGCGCATGACAGACCGCTCTCCCAGTCCTTCCGGATCGGATTCGACTCCCGGAATCTCTCCCGGCCTCTGCCTTCTGCCATGCTTTTTTCAGTTCCTGAATCAGCAGGTAATAATAATCATTCTTACACCTCTTTTCTTTTATTTTCCATCTCCACTATAAAGCAGGAAACAGGCCCTGTCAAGAGGCAGTATTCCCTATTCCGGCTTTCGGAGAATGGCCGTATATGCCTCCGGGGAACTTTACAGTTCTCCCAGCAGTTCTCCGGTCTCCAGGCTGTACTCCTGTACGCTGCCATCCTGAACCAGCAGGTAAAAGCTTTCTCCGATAAAGGTTCCCCGGCAGCTGTCGTATCCGTCTGCGCTGTTTTCCCTGACGATTTCCAGCCTCTTCACAAAGCTTCCGTTTTCATAGGAATACACCAGGTAAGCCTGCCGGAAAGCGTTCCCGGCCGTTCCTTCCGCCTCAAATCCAATCAGATTCCGCTCCGGGTCGATCAGGAGGCTTTTATAATCATAGAGAGCCGGGCTGTAATGATAGCCGTATCCGTCTCCCGCCAGCTCCAGCCGTGTCTGCTCCGAAACCTCCGCCGGATCATGGATGTCAAACATGGAAAGCTTCAGTCCTTTCTGCTCTCCGGTATCCTCATCTGCCTCAAATCCCAGCCCCAGAAGCAGATCGTCTCCATAAAAATGCAGATACTCGGAAAAGCCACTGACCTTCAGTTCAGAAAGAAGCTCAGGTTCCTCCGGGTTGCTTACATCCACCGCAAACAGCGGATCCATCTGCCGGAAAGTCACAAAATAAGCCGTATCTCCCAGGAAACGGGCTGAATATATCTGTTCGCCTGCAGCCAGCCCCTCGATCCTTCCTGTTATCTTCAGAGTCTCATCCAGCACATACAGACTGTTGGTCAGGCCCTCATTCTCCTCTTTCAGCACATAGGCATATCCCAGCACCTCTCCGGTCTCATCCTCTGTCATCCGAAGTCTGCCGCATTCGGTCACTGTGGCGGCTGCCCGCAGATAACCTCCGCTCTCATCCAGGCTGAAGCTGTCCAGAAGCCTGCCCGGCACACGCCCCTGGGCCTTCGCCAGGAATCTGCCGCTGTCATAGGAAAACCGCAGAATCTCTGTATAGTCTCTGACTGTTCCCGCATTGGAAACTGTCATGCCTTCCTGCTGTATCTCCTGAGCGTCCCCGTAAATCACCGATACCTGATCCTCATAGATGGAATGCCAGGATGACAGATAAATATTCTCCCGGCTTATATAAAACATGCCGCTGTCCGCCATTACCGCCCGGCTCTCCAGAATCTCCTCCGGCCTGCCGGGGTCAATGGACACCATGACCAGATATTCCTGGGCGTTTCCATCTTCCGGGCAGAAAATGTCCTCCGCGGGAATCAGCTCTCCCTCCACTGCCGGAATATAAGAATGATAATCTGTCTCCTCTCTTCCTGTCTCAGGCACATAAAAACTGAAACAGTAGAAATATCCGTCAGCCAGCCGCGAAGTACTGTAGGCTCCGTCCACCCGAAGGGTCTTTTCAAGCTTCGGATTCGCCCGGTCTGAGATATCATAGAGATGGATCTTGGTATACTGATTGTGCGTGTACCACACATCTGTGCAGACAGCGGCCTCCTGGCTTTCCGCTGCAGAGTTTTCTCTGACACTTCCTTCCTGGGATACAAAATCCGCCGTATCATAACCGTCCTCCAGAACAATCAGAAGATCACCCTGTACATAAAATTCCCGGGGATACTCAAAATTTCCCACAAAGGCGGTTTCCTGGAGTCCCTTTTCTCCCCGGGTATCCACAATCTGTATTCCCTGAAAGTTCTTCCCATCCTCTCCCTTCCGTACAGCCAGCTGATAGAGATATCGGCCGTCATTTTTGATCCGGTCTCCTTCCTCCACACCCTCTGTCTGAACGTTTGTCTGTCCGTATTCTTTCACGCTTTCGTCCGCTGCGGCCTGGCTTCCTGCCACAGCTCCCTGGAAGCTTTCTGTGCCGGCCTGCCCGGACTGTTCCGCCTCTCCGTTCTGAACCCAGATCTCCTCTGAGCCTCTTCCGAGAAGCTGGAAGATCTCCTCATAGCTGCCCGCCGCAGACCGGATGGTATCCCGCTCTTCCTTTCCGTCTGCCGCAGAATCGTCTTCCGGCGTTTCTGTCTGTCCCTGGCTGCCGGAGATCCCCGCCGGTTCCGGGGACAGCAGTCCCATCCGGTATACTCCCAGAACCGCGGCTCCCATCAGGCAGACACAGGCCGCGGCAGCCAGCCCCCGGCGGAGCCCCGCCGTCCGGAAAAGACCCTTTCCCGTCTTCTTTTCCGAATAGCCTTCTGCCCGTTTTTCTTCGTAACTCTTTATATTTTCTTCGATCCATTCCGGCTTCAGGCTCTCCGGAACCGGAAGCTTCTCCCCGTCCGCCTTCAGCCTGTCCAGAAACTCTCTGCCTTTTTTCATTCCTTCTCCTCCTTCTTCTGAAGCGCCTGCTCCAGCTTCTTCAGCGCCCGCCGGTACCGGGAGCGGATCGTGCTGTGCCGGCGTCCCAGCATTCCGGCAATCTCCTCTCCCTTATAACCGCCGAACACAAAAAGCAGCACAATCAGACGTTCCTCCTCATCCAGCCCGGAAAGCAGTTCCAGAATCTCCAGCCGTTCCGACAAATTCTGCTCCTGCAGTTCCTTCTCCCAGGCCTCCCGATCCTTTGCCGGATCTTCGGACAGGAATCCGTACCGTCCCTTTCTCCGCAGAGACCTGCGGCAGATATTGACCAGAATCTGAAAGATCCAGGCCCGGAAAGCCTCTTCCCTTTTCAATTCCCCGAAATGCTTCCAGGCAGCCAGCGCCGCATCCTGGACCGCATCCTCCGCGTCCTGAGGATTTCCCAGATAATAGCAGGCAAACCGGTACAAATCCTGATACACTTCTCCATACAATTTCAAAAAACCTTCCATTCCCACACCTCATATGCATAGGACAGTCCCAGGAGACTGTGCCTTTATCCGTTCAGAAATGCATTTCTATAACATAAGAGTCTCACACCGTCCCAAATGTTGCAACCGGGAAAAATTTCTCCGCGGAAACTGTCGAAAAACAGGAGAAAAATTCACCCTCTTTCCCCCTTCCTTTGACATATTTCGCAGAACGCCTTTTCTATAATGGGGAACAGAAAGAAGGTGGACTGTGTACTATGTGCTTTACATAGATGTGCTGTTTCTGGAAAACCTGCTGCTGGACTACCTGCTGCTGACTGTTACCGCCAGACTTTTAAAGCTCTCTGCCGGACGGATCCGCAGGTTCTTAAGCGCGGCTCTGGGGAGCGGACTGCTATGCCTGGTTTACGCGCTTTTTCCGGGCTGCCCTCCGGCTGGTTTCCTGCTTCTGCACACCGCCATCGCTGCTGTCATGGTCTGGCCGGGATTGAAAATCCGGAATCTGCGGATGCTTGGAAAGGCTCTGATTCTTCTTTATCTGTGCGGTTTTCTGCTGGGAGGAATCTTCGGCTTTCTTCAGAACTATATCCGTTTTCCTGTCTATCCCTTTCTCGGTCTTTCCATTTTAAGCTATTGGCTTCTGTCCCTGGGAATGGGCTGGCTTACCCGTTTCCGGCACAGAGAACGGCACATATATTCCGTAACTCTGGGCTTTCATGGCCGCGTCATAAAGCTCAGAGGGCTTGTGGATACAGGAAACGGACTTCGCGATCCTGTATTTGGGAAACCGGTCAGCATACTGACGAAGGAACTGCAGCTTGCCCTCTGCAGAGAAGACGAGGTGCTGTTCTATCCGGTGCCCTTTCACAGCATCGGAAAAAAAGCCGGCCTGCTGCCCGCATTTTACGCAGATTTTCTTCAGATCGAGTCCGGGGGCCGCACCCTTTGCCGTGTGGAACATCCTCTGCTCGGAGTTACCAAAGAACCACTTTCTTCCAAAAAGGAGTACGGCATTTTACTGCATCCGGAACTGCTGGAACCGAAATCAATTTTAGGAGGAAATAAAGACAATGCTGATTAAAGTGGCAATTCCAAACCAGATTCAGTTAAAACTGGTCCCGAATTTTTCTGCTCTCTTTATGGGAAAGCAGAATGACGTTCATTATATCGGAGGCGCGGAGGTTCTCCCCGCTCCCCTGGAAGCGGAGGAGGAAGCCCGGGCCATCCGGGAGCTTGGAACCGAGACGGGAAGCGCCGCCCGCTCCCTCCTCATTGAACATAATCTCCGCCTGGTAGTCTACATAGCAAAAAAATTCGACAATACAGGCGTAGGCGTGGAAGATCTGATTTCCATCGGAACCATCGGCCTCATCAAAGCCATCAACACCTTCAACAGTGGAAAAAACATCAAGCTGGCCACCTACGCCTCCCGCTGCATTGAAAATGAGATTCTCATGTACCTGCGCCGGAACAATAAAACCCGGCTGGAGGTGTCCATTGATGAGCCTCTGAACGTGGACTGGGACGGAAACGAGCTTCTTCTCTCGGATATTCTGGGAACAGATGAAGATGTCATTTACCGGGACATTGAGACAGAGATGGAACGGAAGCTGCTGGATAAGGCCATTCAGAAGCTGTCAGAACGGGAACGCACCATTGTGGAGCTCCGCTTCGGACTGAAAAACCCCATGGGCAAGGAAATGACCCAGAAGGAAGTGGCGGATCTGCTGGGCATCTCCCAGTCCTATATCTCCAGGCTGGAAAAGAAGATCATCCGGCGGCTGAAAAAGGAAATCATGCGGTATGAATAAGAACGGTGCCACCGGATAGTCCGGGCAGACCCCGCAGTTTAAGGAAGAGAGTCCGGCGGAGCTTTCTGGCTTTGAAAAACCAGAAAGCTCCGCCGGACTCTCTTTCTTTCGCGGTCTTCGGAACCTCTTTTATTTCAGAAACATTCTTATCATTTTATCCTTCATCTTCGTGTAGGGCTGATACCGCATGGGCAGATCCAGCCAGGTATACTTCTTTACGATACTCTTCTCATGGCTGAAGGTCTCAAAGCTCTTCTTCCCGTGATAAGAGCCCATGCCGCTGTTTCCTACGCCGCCGAAGCCCATGGCTGAGGTGGCCAGATGAACGATGGTGTCATTAACGCACCCGCCGCCAAAGGAGGCTCTTTTCAGGAACATCCGCTCCACCTGCTTATCCTGCGTAAAGATATACAGGGCCAGGGGCTTGGGACGGCTGTTTACAAAGGCAAGGGCCTCTTCCATGGAATCCACGGTCAGTATGGGAAGCACAGGGCCGAAGATTTCTTCCTGCATGACCGGATCCCCCGGCTCCACATGATCCAGGACTGCAGGCTCAATCTGAAGAGTTTCCGGACTGCTTTTTCCGCCCCATACCAGCTTGTCCCGGTCTATCAGTCCCAGAATCCGGTCGAAATGCTTCCGGTTGATGATTTTTCCGTAATCCGGATTTTCCAGAGGACGCTCCCCGTACATGCGGACAATCTCTTTCTTTATATACGCCAGAAGCTGATCCTTTACCTTTTTGTGTGCCAGCACATAATCAGGCGCCACACAGGTCTGGCCGCAGTTCAGATACTTTCCAAATACCAGCCTTCTGGCAGCCAGCTTCAGGTTGGCGTGCTCGTCGATGATGCAGGGGCTCTTTCCGCCCAGCTCCAGCGTAACGGGGGTCAGATGGGCGCTGGCCTTTTCCATCACCAGTTTTCCCACATTGACGCCTCCGGTAAAGAAAATATAATCAAATTTCTGGGCAAGCAGTCCCTGGTTTTCCTGTCTGCCTCCCTCCACTACAGCCACATACTCTTCCGGGAAGACGCCGCGCAGCAGTCTGGCCATCACGGCCGAGGTCTCCGGGGAATAGGCGGAGGGCTTTACCACACAGCAGTTTCCTGCCGCCAGGGCGCCGATCAGAGGCTCCAGCGTGAGAAGCACCGGATAATTCCAGGGGGACATCACAAGAACGACTCCGTAGGGCTCCTGCACGGTAAAACTTCTGGCATGAAACTGCGCCAGCGGTGTGCGGACTCTCCGATCCCGGCTCCAGGAGCGCAGATGCCGCTTCACATAGCCCAGCTCAGACAGGGTCAGGCCCACCTCACACATATACCCCTCCGTGCGGGATTTTCCCAAATCCGCCTTCATGGCCCGGCAGAGCTCTTCCTCCCCGTCCCGGAGCGCCTTCTCCAGCCGCTCCAGGGCCTGAAGCCGTCTCTGTACAGAAAGGGTCTCTCCCTTCGCAAAATAGGCTCTCTGCTTTTCCACCAGCTGCTCCAGCTTCTTATCCGTCTCCATTGTCTCTTACTCCTTTACCGCGTAATAGATCTCTTCCAGCTCTTTTCTGTTCATCAGCTTCGGCACCGGATACAGAGGATTGGCCTCCTTATCCGCATGCTCCGCCATCATAGGAATGTCCTCCTCCTGAATGCCGGACAGCTTCCGGGGGATTCCCATGGAATCATTCATCTCCTGCACCCAGTCGATGAAAAGCCGGGCCGTATCCCCATCGCTGAGGGCCGTATCCACCACTCCGGTATTCCGGGCCAGAGAGGCCAGCTTCTTCTCGCAGGAAGCTCCATACATGCGAAGAACAATGGGAAGCAGCACCGCGTTCGCCAGCCCGTGGGGTGTGCCGTACTGGCCGCCCAGGGAATGAGCCACCGCGTGCACATAGCCCACATAGGATTTCGTAAAGGCCACGCCTGCGCAGTAAGCCGCTTTCAGCATGCCTTTTCTGGCGGCTTTATTATGGCCGTCATCGTAGGCGGCTTTCAGATATTGATGAATCAGGCGGACAGCCTCTTCCGCCATAGCCCTCGTCTCCCTGGTGGTAGAGCCGCCGATATACGCCTCCACCGCGTGGGTCAGGGCATCCATTCCGGTGGAAGCTGTGATGTTCTTTGGCAGTCCCACCGTCTCGTGGTAATCCAGCACCGCGTAGAGAGGGATCAGGCTGAAATCATTGATGGGATATTTATGATGCTTTACGCTGTCTGTGATGACAGCGGCCAGGGTCGTCTCGCTTCCGGTTCCCGCCGTGGTGGGAACCGCAATCAGCAGAGGCAGCCTCTTATGTACCTTCAGAAGTCCCTTCATCTGGCTGATGCTCTGATTCGGCTTCACGATCCTCGCCCCCGCCGCCTTGGCGCAGTCCATGGAGGAGCCTCCTCCAAAGGCAATGATCGCCTGGGCCTCATTTTCCAGGTAAAGCTCCCTTGCCTCCTCCACGTTCCAGATGGTGGGGTTGGCCACTGTGCGGTCATAGACACAGCAGTCGATGCCGTTCTCCTCCAGTGTCTTTTCCAGAAAATCCGTCAGTCCGGCGGAACGGATTCCCGCGTCTGTCACCAGCATAACGGAATCCACCTTCCACTTCCGGCATACCTCCGGTATCTCCTTTACAGAATGGAGCAGCTTCGGCTTTCGATAGGGGAGAAAGGGCAGAGCCGCCCGAAAGGCTTTCTGAAAAATTCTGCAGTATACTCTTCTTACAACAAACATGGTTTTTACTCCTGTATTATGAAAACTTCTTTCCTTATACTGCCCCATATTTCCAGAAAAATCAAGTACTTTTTGATAAATCAACATCTTCCGCCGTCAAAAGAACCGAAAGCTTTTCCGCCCCTCCATGGGAAACAGGGCGCAAAAAAAGAAGCCGCTGCGGGCCAGATTCTCGTCTGCCCCGCAACAGGCTTCCTGTCATGCTCTCATTTTTATTTGTTTCTCTGAAGAAACTCCGGAATCTTGATCTCCGTCTCCGGAATTCTGCTCTCCGGCCGCTTCGGCTTATTCAGGCCCGGCAGAGGCTTGAAGGACGGTGTCTCTGTCTGGGCAGCCGCTGTCTGGCTGTGAGCCGCCGTGGAAGACGCTGCTGTCTTGGAAGCAGTGCCGGAAAACTTTCCAAAGCTGCTGCTCTTGGGCAGTACCTTTGTGGAGCTCTTCTCATCCAGTCCCGTAGCGATAACGGTGATCGACGCCTCATCGGTGTATGTATCATCATACATGGCACCAAAGATAATATTCGCGTCCTCGCCGGCCAGATCCTGTACGTAGCTGGCTGCGTCGTTTGCGTCCATCAGAGAAATGTCTCCGGAAATATTGATGATGACATGGGACGCTCCCACGATGGTAGTCTCCAGAAGCGGGCTGGCAACTGCCTGCTTCACCGCGTCAAGGGCCTTGTCATCGCCCTTTCCGGTACCGATTCCGATATGAGCGATACCCTTGTCTGTCATAACAGTCTGTACATCCGCGAAATCCAGATTGATCAGAGCCGGCAGATTGATCAGATCCGTGATGCCCTGCACTGCCTGCTGCAGCACCTCATCCGCTTTCTTCAGCGCGTCCGGCATGGTAGTACGCCGGTCCACGATCTCCAGAAGCTTGTCATTGGGGATCACAATCAGAGTATCCACGCTCTCTTTCAGCTTCTGGATACCCGCCAGCGCGTTATTCATACGTGTCTTTGCCTCAAACTTGAAAGGCTTGGTCACCACGCCTACTGTCAGAATTCCCATATCCTTCGCAAGTCTGGCCACCACCGGCGCTCCTCCGGTGCCTGTGCCGCCGCCCATTCCGCAGGTGACGAACACCATGTCAGCTCCCTGAATGGCTTCCTTGATCTCTTCCATACTCTCTTCCGCGGCCTTCTCACCGATTTCCGGCTTCGCCCCGGCTCCGAGTCCCTTGGTCAGCTTCTCGCCGATCTGAATCGTCTTCTCCGCCTTACACAGCTGCAGAGCCTGCCTGTCCGTATTGATCCCTATAAACTCTACTCCGCCAATCTGTTCATCTATCATCCGGTTCACGGCATTATTTCCGGCACCGCCGTCTCCAATCACAATAATTCTCGCCGCCGATTCCGTGTCATTCATCATAATCTCAAGCAAGATCCTGTCCTCCTATCCCTGTTCCTGTCTATCCTGATATTTCTAATCTATCTCTCTGAAATCTTATCTTCGGAATTTTCTCATACAATATATGATAACTTTTTTTCCATAATTAATCAACCTTTATTTATAAGTTTTCCAAAAAATATTTTTCCTATTCAGACCCTGGAAGAATTGTAAAAATGGCGGAAAAACGCGGCTTTTTCCTCCTCAGCCATCCTGCTCAAAGCTGATAAATTTGGAGTCCTCCGTATAATTTTCCATGTGGAAGACACCGGACCGCCCTTCCAGATCCGGAAACAGATCATAAAGCCTTCCTATCTTTTCCTCCAGCGAGCCGCTGTTTCCCAGAGCCACCCGGACCTGGTCAAAATAAAGAGTCAGGGACAGATCCTTGTCAAACTCAATCCTGTCCGGAGACAGCTCATATTTCTTCACAAGCTGCGTGATGGTCAAAATCCGGTTAAAAATGGAATCATCCTCCACCGCCAGCTTCTGGTACAGAGCCAGGGAGCTGAATTTAAGCCCGGAAATGCAAGGCACTCCTTCCTTGGCCTCGGAGGAGCATTCCACCACCACGCCGTCCTGATCAAAATAAAAGTTTGATCCCATATAGGCCACATAGCCTACGATACTCTTTTCGTAAACCCGGATCCGGACCTTTCCGGGGGCCAGCAGGCTCACTTCAATCTTGTCCACAAAGGGAATCTCTTCCGTGTCGAAATATTTATATTTGAGATAAAGATACAGAGAATTGGAGGTGCGGCGGTCCGTAATGACCCGGTCCCGGATCTCTTCCTCCGTGTAAAAGCTGTTTCCAGTCACTTCCACATCCCGGATCTGGAACAGAATCACCACAAGCACGCCTGCCAGCAGCAGTACCAGTACCAGAATGGCTGCCGCCAGGAATCCTCTGCCTCTTCCTGTTCGCTTTCTCTTTCTCTGAATTTTCTTTTTTCTTTCCTTCATTCTCTCCGCCCGCAGGCGGTACAATGTCTAGCGACATTGTACCATGTCTGACGACATGGCCCCTCCGGGCGATGCCATACGGCGCGGTACAATGTCTAGCGACATTGTACCATAACTCCAAGGGCTTTTAAATCCCTGATTATATTTTCATATCCCCGGGCAATATAATGGTACTGAAGGATTCTGCTGGTTCCTTCTGCTGCCGCGGCGGCGATACACAGGGCGGCTCCTCCCCGGAGCTCTTCTGCTTCCACTCTGGCTCCTGTAAGCCGTTCCGTCCCCTTTATGAAAGCCTTTGAGCCCCGGATCCGGATATCCGCTCCCATCCGGCACAGCTCCTTTGCCGCTTTGAAACGGGCCTCAAAGATCTGCTCGTCAATGACGCTCTCCCCATCGGCCAGGCAGAGGGCTGCCATCAGCGGCGACTGCAGATCTGTCGGGAATCCCGGATAAGGCGCTGTCCTGATCCGAACCCCGCCCCGGCACCGTCCAGGGCACCATAAGAACAGGCTGTCTCCCCGGCTTTCCTGCCGGGCTCCCATCGCTTTTAACACCTGCCGGACAGCTGTCAGCTGTCCCAGAGGCACCTCCGTGAGCACCACTTTTCCTCCGGCCGCCGCGGCCAGAAGCATATAGGTCCCTGCCACAATCCGGTCCGGCATAATCCGGTACTCCGTCTCATGAAGCTCACGGACGCCCCGGATCCGGATGGTACCGGTTCCGGCTCCTTCGATCCTGGCGCCCATACCTGTCAGAAAACGGCAGAGCTCTTCGATCTCCGGTTCCCTGGCAGCGTTTTGCAGGACTGTCACTCCTTCCGCGCGCACAGCCAGAAGAATCACATTTTCTGTGGCTCCCACGCTGGGAAAAGGCAGCCTGATCTGCGCCCCTTTCGCCCGGCGGCAGACCGCGCGCACGCCCTCCGGCTCCTCCCAGAGCCGGGCGCCCATCTGCCTCAGAGCCTCCAGGTGCAGATCGATGGGCCGTTTTCCGATGACACATCCGCCCGGATAAGGGAGAAAAGCCTCTCCCATCCTTCCCAGCAGGCTCCCCAGAAGCATGATGGAGGACCGCATGACACCGGCGCAGTCCTTGGGCGCCCGTCCCGGATGCACCTCCCCCGCGTCTATGATCAGCCTGTTCCCTTCCCGGCGCGTTTTGCAGCCATAGCCCTCCAGAATCTCCAGCATGGAAGCCGCGTCCGTAATAGCGGGACAGTTTTCCAGCACGGTAACGCCCGGACTTTGCAGAGCAGCAGAGAGAATCGGAAGCGCCGCGTTTTTGGAGCCCTGTATGCGGACCTCCCCGCAGAGCGGACTGCCTCCCTCGATTTCCAGATAATCCAAAGCCTTTCCCTCCACGGTTCTCACTATACCATTAAGATATGCCGGCAGAGCGTTATGGTTCCTGGCGGACGTTCCGGGACACATTCAGGGCAAGCCCCATCTCCGACAGAAGGAAAAGCACTGAGGTGCCTCCGTAGCTTACAAAGGGAAGAGTGATGCCCGTATTGGGAATCGTATTGGTTACCACCGCGATATTCAGAATCACCTGAATCAGAATGTGTCCCATAATCCCGGCGGCAATCAGGCTTCCCAGCAGATCCGGCACATGCACCGCTATGATCATCAGCCTCCAGACCAGCAGCAGAAACAGAAGCATCAGAAGCATGGCGCCCGCCAGCCCGAATTCCTCACACACTATGGAAAAGATCATGTCATTCTGGGCCTCCGGCACAAATCCCAGCTTCTGCATGCTGTTCCCGTAGCCCACTCCGAACAGCCCGCCGGATCCGATGGCGTAAAGTCCCTGCAGGGTCTGATAGCCCTTTTCATAAGCCTCCGGATTACGCCAGATGGCAAGCCGCTCCAGCCGGTAGGATTCCACGCTTAAAAATACCGCTAGAAATCCCACTCCCAGGCCGCCCATGGCAATAAACTGCAGATATTTTGGACTGGCTGTAAAGACCAGAATCACCGCGATTCCCATGATGATAATGGCTGTACTCAGGTTGTTCGTGCCTACCAGCCCCACGATGGGAAGAATCAGCAGCATTACCAGAAACATCTGGCGCAGGGAGGTCATCTTCCGCACTCGGCGGCTGATGACCGAGGAGAGCAGCACGATCACCGCTACCTTGGCAAATTCTGAGGGCTGAAAGGAAATGGGGCCCAAGGAAAGCCACCGTTTGGATCCATTGTACTCATCTCCGAAAAACAGCACTGCCGTGGACAGAGCCAGGGACAGCAGATACCCCGGTACCGCCAGCTTTTCCCACCGGTGGTAGTCGATTTTTGAGACCGCGTACATGGCCGCCAGTCCCAGAGAGGTGGCAAAGAACTGCTTTTTCAGGTAATAGGCCTTATCCGCGAATTTTACCTGTCCGTTCCAGGAACTGGTGCTGTAAAGCACAACAAGTCCGAATCCCACCAGAATCAGCACTACCAGCAGCAGGCTGTAATCGAAAGACTCCCGCCTTTGCTTCTTTTCCTTTCCGGTGGAATCCGGACCTGTCATATGACCTCCGTTCCGGAGAAGCCGCATCTGATGCGCGAAAGGGTTTTCACTTCCCTTTTTCCCGGCCTCTCCCCTGTCTCATTTTAATCTGAAAGCTCACGGACGTATTTTTTAAACAGTCTTCCTCTCTGTTCGTAATTGTCAAACATGCCCCAGCTTGCGCAGGCCGGCGACAGAAGCACCGCGTCTCCGGGTCTTGCCTTTTCCGCGCAGACCTTCACCGCCTCTTCCAGGCTGTCTGTGAACACGATATTCGTAAAGCCATGCCGTCTGGCTGTCTCGGCGATCTGCTCCGCGGTCTGGCCCAGCAGCACCAGCCACTGTACCTTATCGCCGAAGTTCTCGATCCAGTCATCAAAGGTTACATGCTTGTCGTAGCCTCCGCCGATCAGCACTGTAGGCCGGTTCATAGCCTGAACCGCCTTGATGGAAGCGTCAGTATTGGTTCCCTTGGAATCATTGTAATAGGCTACGCCTTTTTTCTCCGCCACAAATTCGATCCGGTGTTCCACTGCCGTGAAATGAATCACAGTCTCCCGGATGTTCGGGAGCGGAACTCCCATCGCCGCCGCAATGGCGATGGCCGCCATCACGTTTTCATAGTTATGGGTTCCCAGAAGCTTCAGCTCACTGATATCGCAGATTTTGGTGCGGACAGCATCGTCGCAGTAGACAATGGAAGTGCCATCCAGAAATACGCCCTGATCCAGTATATGCTCCCGGCTGAAATACAGAACCGAAGCCTTTACCTGCTCCCCGAAGCGCCTGGTCTCCTCATCGTCATAATTCAGAACGCAGGTGTCTGTCTCGTCCTGATTTTTCGCAATCAGCTCCTTGGTACGGATATAGCATTCCATGGTATGATGCCTGTCCAGATGATCAGGCGTGATATTCAAAATCGCGCTGACCTTCGGATGGAAGCTTTCTATGGTCTCCAGCTGAAAGCTGCTGATCTCTGCCGCTGTGACGCTCTTTTCCGTCATACGCAGCGCCTCATGGGTATAGGCGTCTCCGATGTTGCCCACCACGAAGACCTCCGGAAACCAGCTTTTGAAGATTTCGCCCACCAGGGTGGTGGTTGTCGTCTTTCCGTTTGTGCCGGTTATGGCCGCCACCTTTCCCTTTCCGAAATGCCAGGCCAGCTCCACCTCGCCCCAGATCTTCGCGCCATTCCTGCGCATGTCCTCCACCAGAGGCAGATCCACAGGCACACCGGGGCTTAAAATCACCAGCTCCGTCTCCTTTTTCACCTCTTCCGGCAGAGCCCCGAGAATAATCCGGGCACGGCTTCCCTCCGGCAGGCGGCTGCGCACTTCCTCCTCTGTCAGCCGGTCATTGCTGTCATACAGTATCGGAGAAGCCCCCGCTTTCTCCAGAAGCTCCACGGCTCCGGTGCCGCTGACACCGCTGCCTATCACCAGAATCTTTTTATCCGTTATCATGTTCAGGTTCCTCCTGTCTTCTGTTTCCATATTTTCCGCTGCATTTTCTGCGGCTTACAGTGCCATGATTCCCACGAGACAGAGGATCGCTGTCACAATGGAGAATACGGCTACTACTCTTGTCTCAGACCAGCCTCCCAGCTCAAAATGATGATGGATGGGAGCCATGCGAAAGATTCTCTTTCCGCCGCTGATCTTAAAATACGTCACCTGAATCATGACAGAGAGTATCTCCACCCAGTAGACAAGAGCCACAATCAGAATGAAGATGGGCATATCCATCATATAGGCCGTGGACGCCACAAAGCCGCCCAGCGCCAGGGAACCGGTATCTCCCATGAAGACGCTGGCCGGATAGACGTTGAACAGAAGGAAGCCCATCAGGCTTCCTGCCACCGCGCAGGTGATCGGATGGATGCCGCTCTGGGTGCCGATGGCTACCACCGAGAAAAAGGTGGCGATCAGAAGCGTCACGCTGGAAGCCAGGCCGTCCAGCCCATCGGTAAAGTTCGCTCCGTTTACCGTGCCGATGATGGCCAGGAATGCCACGGGCACAGCCAGCCAGCCAAGGTGGAGATAATGGCCCGGCATAAACGGAATCAGCATAGCCATATCGCCGCCTTTCAGATTGTAATAGTAAAACACAAAAATCCCTGTCACCAGAAACTGTCCCAGCATCTTCTGGCCCGGAGTCAGTCCCTCGGAACGGTGCAGCATAATCTTGATATAATCGTCCAGAAAGCCGATGACTCCAAAGCCTGCCGTCACAAACAGAATCGGAATGATCTTCGGATAATCCTTTACATAAATCAGAGACGTGATAATGATTCCTGCCAGTATCATCAGGCCTCCCATGGTGGGGGTCCCCGTCTTCTTCAGATGGCTCTTGGGGCCGTCATCCCGCTCTGTCTGTCCGAACTTCAGCCTGCGCAGCAGCGGAATCACCACGGGTCCTAAAGCCGCGCTGATGGCAAAGGAAATCAATATGGGCAGTATCGTCGTATAATCCATAATCGCTTACCTCTCATGTTCTTTTCTTGCATCAGCATTATAAGCTTTTTTTTCCCGCCGCGCAACCACAAATCAGCCTTCCGTCTTTTCAATTCCCAGATAAGGCAGAATATTTTCAAAAATGTCCCGGATCACGGGAGCCGCTATGGTGCCTCCATAATACACCCCCTGAGGATTGTGAATGATGCACATGGCCAAAACCTCCGGATCATCCGCCGGCGCAAAGCCCACAAAGGAAGAGATATATTTGTTCGTTCCTCTGGGAAGGGTCTGGGAAGTGGCTGTCTTCCCTCCGATCCGGTAGCCCTCGATATAGGCCTTGTTTCCGCCTCCCTCCGAAACCACCTTTTCCAGAAGATATCGCATGGTTTCCGAGGTCTTTTCCGAGACTATGCCTTCCTTTGTCTCATACCGAAATTGCTTTAAAAGCTCTCCTTCCCTGTTTCGGATCTCCACGCCGAAATGGGGTGTCACTCTGGTTCCGCCGTTGATGATGGAACTGATGGTCGTGGCCAGCTGAATGGGCGTGATCTGAAAGGACTGCCCGAAAGAAATGGTGGCCAGCTCCACCGCTCCTATATTTTCCTTTTTGTGCATGATAGTGGAAGCCTCGCCCGGGATATCGATCCCGGTCTTGCTCATCAGACCGAACTGCTGAAAATACTGATAAAAATCGTCCACGCCGATTCTCTGTCCGATGTCAATAAAAACCGGGTTGCAGGAATTCATGATGGCCTGCACAAAGGTCTCCGTTCCATGGCCGCCTACCTTGTGGCAGCGGATTTTCCTGTCCTCCACAATACGGTAGCCCGGGCAGTTAAAGGTATCATCCAGAGAAACCACACCCTTCTCCAGTGCCGCGGCCGCTGTGATGGTCTTGAACGTGGAACCCGGCTCATAGGTATCATTTACGCTCTGGTTTCTCCACATCTGATTCAGCAGATCCTGCTTTTCCTGCGTGGTCAGGCCGCTGGTATCCGTGTCCGTATTCAGTGTAAACGGATCGTTCAGATCAAATTCCGGTACATTGACACAGGCATAGATTTCCCCGTTTTTCGGATTCATAACCAGAATGGACACATAGGCAGCCTGTTTTTCCTCCAGCGCTTTCAGCGCCGCCTGCTGGGCGTACAGCTGGATATTGTAATCCAGGCTCACATAGAGATCGTTCCCCGGCACCGGTTCCACCCGCTCCTCCCCCGCGTCCGCAATCTCCACTCCTCTGGCATCGGTCTCCGTAAGGATCGTTCCGTCGATTCCCTGCAGATACTCGTCATACACTACTTCCAGTCCGATGATTCCCTGATTGTCGCTCCCCGTAAAGCCCAGCACCTTGGAAGCCAGGCTTCCATAAGGGTAATACCGTTTAAAATCCTCATCCACCTTGACGCCGGCCAGTTCGTAGGCGCGGATCCGGTCGCCGGTTTCCTTCTCCACATTTGCCTTGATCCGCTCAATGGAGCTGTACTTTTCCACCCGTTCCCGCACCGTCTCCTCGGAAATCCCCAGCTCCCTGCTCAAGACCTCTATGACCCGTTCCGGGTCCTCTATCTGGCTGTGTACCACGGAGATGGTACAGACTGTCCGGTTATCAGCCAGAACTGTCCCGGAGGCATCCACAATTTTCCCCCGGGCAGCTTTGATGCTCCGCTCCCTCTCATGGAGATCCTCTGCCAGCTCCTGGTAGTACTCCGACTCAAAAATCATAAGCTGCACCAGACGGGCCGCCAGGCCCGCCAGAGCCAGAAAGCAGACGATAAATACAATCATGATTTTCTTCCGGTTATAGGTTTTGCATTTCGGATTCATAAAAGACCCCATAAACGGTTTGTTATAAACCTATTATGGGGTCTTTTGTTTTATGCGTTTATCCCGGAAGCACTGCCAAAGCGCCGCTTTACTGGCCGGCATCTCCTTCTCCCGTATCTGTTCCGCTTCCGTCCGCCGGCAGAATGGGACTGTCAATTCCGCCCATTATATCTCCATCGTCTTCACTTTCCACTTCTTCTTCCGTGGGCATGGTTACCACTTCTCCCGTGTTGGGATCTACCAGAGTTCCCTCAGGCAGCTCGTCCTCCTGATTCTCCCCCTGTTCCTGATCTTCAGTCTCTCCGGCCGCCTCTTCCTTCGCCGCGTTCTCCGCGTCTACTTCATCCTGCATATCTGCCGGAATCTCTTCCGTCGCGTAAATATTCAGATAAGGCATGGCCTCTTTCATAATATTTTTAAAGATTTCCTGGGCGAAGCTGCTGTCCGCCTGAGCTGTGGCGCTGGCCGCATTTGGCTCATCCACAACCACATAGCAGACTACCTGAGGATTGTCCACCGGGGCAAAGCCGATAAAGGAAACCAGATATTTTCTGTCTGAACGGGGAATCTTCTGGGCCGTTCCTGTCTTTCCACCCATGGCGTAGCCGGCCACACGGGCCTTTCTTCCTGTGGGATTATTTCCGTTGCCGTCCGTCTGCCCGTACATGGTATGGTACAGATACTGGCGTATAAGCGCGGAAGTCTTCTCGGAAACCGTCTGCCGCACCACTGTAGGATTGATATTCTCCACGGTTCCTCCATCCGCGTCCAGAATCTTTCTGACCACATGGGGCTGGTAATAATAACCGCCGTTGATGACAGAGGAAAAAGCGGAGGCCACCTGAATCATGGTGGTATTGTATCCCTGTCCAAAGGAGCTGGTAGCAAGCTCGGTCACTCCCAGCGTGTCCTTATTAAACACTGTCGTGGCATTGTTGGCCTCGCCCGGAAGGTCGATATTCGTCTTCAGGCCGAAATTAAAGATTTCCTGATACTTCAGGTAATTATCATACCCCAGCTTTGCTCCGATCTGCATCAGGGCATCGTTGCAGGAAAACATCAGAGAGCCTTCCAGCGTGATGATGCCGTGGCCGGCGCGCTTGGAGCATTTGATCTTGGGCTGGCCTTCCACAACCACCTGGCCGCCGTCACAGAGAAATGTGCTGGAATCCGAAACTGCTCCCAGCTCCAGGGCTGCGGCCACGGTCAGAGGCTTTACTGTGGATCCCGGCTCGTAGCCGTCGCTGATGCAAAAGTTCCGCCACATCTGGTTTCGGGCATCCAGAAGCTCCTCCTCGCTCATGGCGTCCGCCTGCTCCTGAGTCAGATACCCGTTCTCCACCAGATCATGGGGATTGTTCAAATCATAGTCCACATTGCTGGCCATGGCCAGAATCTCTCCGTTCTGGGGATTCATCATAATGACGCCGATGTTTTTGGCAGCCGGGCCGTCTGAGTTTTTATTGGTGTAATCGGCAATAAACTTGTCGATGTATTTTTCCACAATCTCCTGGAGGGTCGCGTCAATGGTGGACACCACCGTATGGCCGTCTGTGGGCTGGCGCACCATAGTAGACTGCTCCAGATCCTCATTCAGATATTTATAGCTTCTGCCGTTGGTTCCGTTCAGGACCTCGCTGTATTCCTGCTCGATTCCGGTCTGGCCCTGGTTTCCCGTCACCGTATAGCCAATCACATGGCAGGCCAGGGAATTATAGGGATACCGTCGGATATAGGTATCTTCAAACCAGACTCCCTTGATTCTGGCCCCCTCCTTATCATCCTCCATCAGCGCCTCAAAACCGGAGATCTCATCCTTGGTCAGCTGTCTTAACAGCACCACATAGCTGCTGTCCAGATGCTCATTGTAGGTAGTCCGAAGTTCAGACGCGTCCAGTTCAAAATACTGGGTCAGCGCCTGAAGCGTAGGCTCCACACAATCCTTTTCCGGATCCTCATCCGCGTTCTGGGACAGTACATAGGGGTCCAGAATCAGATTATAGACCTTTTCGCTGGTGGCCAGAATCGTTCCGTTCCGGTCCAGAATATCTCCTCTTCTGTAGGGAAGCAGCGTGCTGTTCGTATCCTGCTGGGCCAGCACCCGCTTTGTGTATTTGTCTCCGCTGGTCTTGTTAATATAGGCCAGACGCACATTTACTCCAATTAAAGCAAGCACTATTATTGTAAATAATAGTGCCAGCTTACGTTTCATTCGGTTTGTCAGGAGCGCTCTGCGGTCTCCTCTTTTTCTGTTCCTGCTGCTCAAATCAATCACCCGTGATCGTGCCTAGTATTTCCTTCAGTCCACTCTCTTCCTCTGGGATGTCAGCATACTGCCTTACATAATCACTTCCCTCGCTGTCATAGAGGACCACCTGATCCTCCTGGGCATATACCATTCCCAGCTCATTGATGGCGATATCCCGGATCTTTTCCAGATCCACAGAAGTGACCACCCTGTTGTATTCATCATCATTCTCTGTCCTCAGATCGGAAAGCTGAGATTCCAGAGACGCGATATTTTTTACGATCGCCGTATTATCTGCCTGAAGCTGGAGATACCCGGAGCAGACCCACAGGGCCAGTCCGCAGGCCGCTGTCAGAAAGACCACATAGCCCAGCCCCATGCCCTGGGACTTTTTTCTGCCCGCCCGGCGGATCTCCGGCTGGCGCCGTCTCTCCTGGCGCTCCCGGGGGTTCTCCTTTGTCTGAAGCTTACGGACAGCTGTACCTTCCACATCTGCATAGCCTGTCCTTCTTCTGCTGTCATTTTTTCTTTTGTCCGTATAAATGCTTCTGATTTCTGCCATAATCTGTTTTCCTGACTTTCTTAAATCCGCTCAAATACGCGAAGCTTCGCGCTTTTGGCCCTTTTGTTTCTCTCCAGCTCTTCCTCTCCGGGAAGAATCGGTTTTTTTACAACTGCCCTGCCCTTCGGTTTCTTACCACACACACACACAGGAAAACTGGAAGGGCAGGTACAGGGGTTTTCATTTGTCTTAAAAATTGTCTTCACGATCCGGTCCTCCAGGGAATGGAAGGTAATCACACAGATTCTTCCGCCCGGATTCAGCAGATCAATCATATCGTCCAGGGAATCCTTCAGAACCTCCAGCTCGTGATTCAGCTCAATGCGGATCGCCTGAAAGGTCCTTTTCGCCGGATGGCCTCCCACCGCGCGGACTTTGGCCGGAACCGCGCCGCGGATAATCTCCGTCAGCTCCCCTGTGGTCTCTATGGGTTTCTTTTCTCTCGCCGCCGCAATATGTCTTGCTATGGGTCCGGCAAACTTTTCTTCCCCGAAATCCCGGATGATTCTGTAAAGCTCTTTCTCTGGATATTCATTCACAATATCCTTCGCCGTCTTGGTCTGGCGCTGATCCATGCGCATGTCCAGAGGCGCGTCTACCCGGTAGGTAAACCCCCTGTCCGCCGCGTCCAGCTGGTAGGAGGAAACGCCCAGATCCAGCACGATTCCATCTACCCGCTCAATACCCAGATCAGCAAGCACCTGGCGCATCCGGCAGTAATTGCTCCTGACAATGGTCACCCGGTCTCCGAACTCCTCCAGCCTTTTTCCGGCTGCCGCGATGGCATCCGCGTCCTGATCGATTCCGATGAGCCTTCCCTTTCCCGAAAGCCTCCTGCAGATCTCATAGGAGTGTCCGCCTCCGCCCAGAGTTCCGTCCACATAGATGCCTTCCGGCCGGATATTCAGCTGTTCAATGGTCTCATTCAGCAGGACCGATACATGTGAAAATTCCATAGGTCTCTCCCGGCTCTTTAGATATCCAGTCCAAGCTCTGTCAGCTGTCCTGCGATCTCATCCATGTCGATTTCGTCGTAATTGTTATTCTCATTCCACTTCTGTTCGCTCCAGATCTCAATCCGGTTCAGCAGTCCGGCAAGGAT
>CALWAZ010000139.1 GCA_944375725.1 uncultured Merdimonas sp.
AAGCGTGATACGTCCCAGTTCATCCAGCCTTCTGACTACTCCGGTGTTCTTCATTGCTTCTCCTCCTTATATTATGGTAACACTTGATAACCCCTAGTATAACAAAAAACGGATCAGATTCCAATAGAAATTTGAATAAACGTGCGGAAATTATTTTGGAAAATTGATATTTATGGATTATATAGTAATATTAAGTAAATTAAGAGAAAAAAAGGAAAATGAATAGACGAATTTAGACAAGAATCAGAGGAGAAAAACAGAACATAGAAGAAAAAACATAAAATATACTGTAAATAAGATTGTTTAGTAAGGAAATGAAGTATGCTAAATTACTTGTGGGGAGTCATGCTGCTGCTGGGAATTGTCTATGGAGCCTTCAGCGGGCGCCTTCCGGAAATTACTGCCGCGGCTCTTGATTCCGCGAAGGAAGCTGTCACGCTCTGTATTACCATGACGGGTGTGATGGCTCTCTGGGTGGGGCTTATGGAGATTGCCCGCAAAAGCGGAGTTATCGAAAGGGCCACAAAAAAGATTCAGCCCTTTATCAGCTTCATGTTTCCGGGCCTGCCCAAGGGGCACAAAGCCAGAGAATATATCACCACAAATATCATCGCCAACGTATTTGGTCTTGGCTGGGCCGCCACACCGGCCGGTCTGAAGGCGATGGAAGCCCTGAAGGATCTGGAGGAGGAACGTAAAATTCATCCGGCGGGAGGAAGAACGGCAGCCCCCAAAGGCACGGCCAGCAATGAAATGTGTACCTTTCTGATCCTGAATATTTCCTCTCTTCAGCTGATACCGGTCAATATTATCGCGTATCGAAGCCAGTATGGAAGCGTGAATCCGGCGGCAGTGATAGCGCCGTCCATAGCAGCCACACTGCTGAGCGCCGCGGCCGCTGTGGTTTTCTGTAAGGTGATGGATGGGAGGACAAAGATGTGGAAACAGTAATTCAGATTCTTCTCTACATATCCGATATGCTGGTGCCGTTTCTGATCCTGTATGTGGTGGCCCATGGGCTTCTTGTCCGCCGCCCTGTTTACGATGATTTTGTAAAAGGGGCAAAGGACGGGTTTAAAACGGTCATTCAGATCATGCCCACACTGGTAGGGCTGATGGTGGCGGTGGGAATCCTGCGTGCCTCCGGATTTCTGGATTTTCTGTCTGAGACGCTGGGAAGCGTGACAGAATTGGTTCATTTTCCATCAGAATTAGTCCCTCTTACCATCGTAAGAATGTTTTCTGCTTCGGCGGCTACAGGGCTGGCGCTGGACATTTTTAAAGAATACGGAACTGATTCTTATCTGGGACTGGCGACCTCGATTCTGATGGGATGTACGGAAACGATTTTTTATACCATGAGCGTGTATTTCATGACGGCGAAGGTAAAGAAGACACGGTATACGCTGGCGGGAGCCCTTCTGGCGACGATTGTGGGCGTGGCGGCCAGCATTTGCCTTGCCGGGATGATGAAGTAAGTGTCAGAATCGTATGGGAGAAGCGGCGGAACTGCCGGGAGAAAGCTGCGGGAAGGCGGGGCGCGGGCGGAAAAATTCCGCCCGCGCCCCGCCTTTTCCGCCAGGCTCCGGGCCTTTGCGGCCCGGATGTGTCTCCATTTACAGATCAGTCGGTTCCTGTCCAGCCATACAGATAATCCCGGATCACGGAAAAGGGCGCCGGACCGATGGATAGAATAAATTCATGGAAGTCCTTGACTGTAAAATGTTCTCCAAAGGCTTCTTCCGCCTCCTTTTTCAGTTCCAGAATTTCCACAGCCCCCAGATAATATTTCAGATAATCAGCCGGGTTCTGGACGATGGCCTGATAAATGGAGTTCAGGACGGTGTCATCTGTGATTCCGAAGGAGCTGAAGTAATCGGCCAGGTCCTCAGGCTTCCATCCATCATAATGGATTCCCACATCAGACCGGGCATAGAGGCCCAGAAGCAGAAAGGAATTGGCGGCGAGCAGATCCGCGCAGTCCGGATCCAGGGATGTATAGCGGTAGGCGTATCGTTCCGCATAGGTGGCCCAGCCTTCCACATAGCCGCCGAAATAAAAAATGCTGCGCACCGGGTCGAGCTTCAGTGAATTTTCATAGAGTGTCTGATACAGGTGTCCCGGCCAGCCTTCATGGGCAAGGGTCGTAAAGAGGGTCAGGTTGTCGTAATCGGAAGCCTGATTGATATAGATCACGTGGTTACTCATCTGATCGAGAGGCGGGGTCAGATAAAAAGCGGGACTCAGGTATTTTTCCAGCGAAGGAGCCACGTATTTGACGGTGCAGGAGGCGGAACTGACGGCCGGAAAATCTTCCCGGATATCTTCCTGGAGTGCCGCCAGAATATCTTTCGGGCTCTGAGATTCGATCTGGCGGGAAAGCCGGGTCAGAAGCTCCGGCCGTCTTCCGATGATGCCGGCCATCAGCCGGGCGTCAGACAAAAGCTGCTCATCAATGAGATTTCGGATCTCTGTCATGCTGCGCCCGGATCCGATGACGCAGTCCACAAGGGCCTTATAGTAGCCGGTTCCCTCTGGATAAAAGCAGAGGCCGTAAGGATTCGTCCCGCATGTTTTCAGCTCTTCCAGGCCGTCTGCCAGCCGTTCGTAGGCGGGCAGTACATGGCCGGTGACGCGGGCCCGGTTGGTTTCCAGGTAAGCGGTTTTTTCCTCTTCCGACAGAAAATCTGCCTGATCCAGGCGTTCCTTGAAGGAGGTCAGAAGGAAGTGGCTGCCGGGATCCGAGATAAAATCCCTGCACTGGTCAATGACTGCTTCCGCGGTTTCCTCCCACATGAAAAGGCCGGCCTCTGCCTTTTCCTGTTCGTAGGCCAGCAGGCTTTCATAGTAAGAGTCAAGCTGCTCCAGAAGGGCCAGGTAGGTTTCAATATCCTCCCTGGAGGCAAAGCTGTATTCAGCCAGCAGGATGGGAAGCTGTGCCTGGGTTCCGAGCAGAGGGCTCAAGATCTCCTCATAATATGGATACCTGCAGAGGGCCAGCTCATTTTGAAGCTGTACCAGGAGGATATCACAGGTCAGACGGCTGGAGGAAGAAAGCTCTTCCTTTGGGAAAGAGGAGAGGGTTTCCAGGGCATTTTCCAGGGCGGCGGCGGAGCGCTTTCTGGCATCCGCGGAGTAATCTCCAAAGGATACCGGCGCGCCGGTGATACCCGCGGCCTCCGGGTCCGCCAGAGTATAGTGGAGCGTCAGTGTGTTTGAGGATACGTTTGACAGGAAAAGCTCACTGGTAAAGGCTTTGAAAGCTTCATCGGCTGTCTGCCCTCTCTTTTCCCGCAGGAATGGAAACAGAATGACCGCGCAGCACAGAAGGACAAGAAGGACAAGGAGGGGCGCCAGAATTTTGCCAGCTCTTTTTTTGTTTGCAAATCTTTCCTTTATGACTTTCAATCATGTTCACCTGAAAAGGATTTTACTGGATCTTATGAAGGAAGGAGGGATTAAAGTCCAACGGCGGAGGACGGAAGCCGGGAAGGCGTCTGCCGCAGCTGCTGGAAATCCCGTAGATACATTTTCAGTATTTAATTTCGGAAAGGGCTTGCTTGTAACGCTGCGTCATGAGTTATACTTTCAGTCAGGAGGTAAAACTGAAATGGAAAGATACAGAGCGATACCGGAAGGCTATATGACAGTGGGGGAAGCCGCGAAAAAGATGGGGGTCACCGTACGGACCCTTCAGTATTATGACAGGGCAGGCCTGCTGTCTCCATCCGCCCTGAGCGAGGGCGGCCGGAGACTCTATACAGATAAGGATATTGTAAAGCTTCATCAGATTCTGTCGCTGAAGAATCTGGGCTTTTCCCTTGACGATATCAAAAACAGGCTTATCCCTCTTGACACTCCGGCAGAGGTGGCGGAGGTGCTGGAGGAGCAGGCGGCAGCCGTCCGAAAGAAGCTGGAAGAGCTGACAGAATCCTTAAGGGAGCTGGAAGCGCTGCGGGAAGAGGTGCTTCAGATGCAGTATGTGGACTTTAAAAAATACGCGGACATTATTGTGAATCTGCAGATGAAGAATGAGTTTTACTGGCTGATTAAGCATTTTGACGCTCAGATGCTGGATCATATCCGCGGCCGTTTTGATAAGGACAGCGGACAGGAGTTTATGAGCCGTTTTACAAAGCTTCAGGACAGAGCGGTCCAGCTTCAAAATGCAGGGATTCCGGCTGACAGTAAAGAAGGACAGAAATTTGCGAAGGTTTACTGGGATATGATTACGGAGTTTACCGGCGGCGATATGAGTATGCTCTCAAAGCTGATGAAATTCGGACAGGATGTGAACATAGATCCGAAGTGGGAAGAAAAGCAGAAGGCAGCAAATGACTATGTGGGTCAGGCGCTGGATGTATATTTTTCCAGACTGGGAACGGATCCGTTCGGGGAGGGAGCACAATGACAAACGCCATAGAAATCAGTGGGTTAAGGAAAAGTTATGGAAATCATGAGGTATTAAAGGGGCTTGATTTCTGCGTGCGTCAGGGAGAAATTTTTGCGCTGCTCGGCGTGAACGGAGCGGGGAAGACCACAGCCCTGGAGTGTATAGAAGGACTGCGGAAATACGACAGCGGCCGGATTGCGGTTCATGGCAGAATGGGGATTCAGCTCCAGTCAGCTTCTCTGCCGGAGCATATCAGGAGCATGGAAGCAGTAAAGCTTTTTGCCGGATGGAATAAAACCGTGCCAGACAGGGAAATGCTTGCTGCTCTTGGAATTGGAGAATTGGCAGGAAGGCAGTATTACCAGCTGTCTACCGGTCAGAAACGGCGTCTGCATCTGGCTCTGGCGCTGATTGGAAATCCGGATATTCTTTTTCTGGATGAGCCCACGGCAGGACTGGATGTGGAAGGAAGGCTGTCCCTCCACGAGCAGATCCGGAAGCTGAAGGCCCGCGGAAAGACTATTATCCTGGCCAGCCACGACATGGCAGAGGTGGAAAGTCTCTGTGACCGGATCGGGATTCTGACAGAGGGGAAGACAGCCTTTACCGGCACAGTAGGGGAGCTTCATGAAAAGGTGGGGAAACATTACCATATTTCGGTCCGGACAGCGGAGGGAAGCGCCGCTTATGAAACGGATAATATCAGAGACACATTGTTTTCGCTGCTTGCCCGGTACAGGGAGAGCGGAACGGATATTCTGGAAATCAGGACAGACCGGGGCTCGCTGGAGCAGCATTTTATGAAAATCGCAAAAGGAGGATGACACATGGGAGCTTTTCTGTACGGAATATCTCTGCAGTGGAAGATGGATATACGGAGCAAAACACTGCTCATTACCTGCTATATCGTTCCGCTCTTATTTTTCGCGCTGATGGGAGGAATCTTTACGGCTGTCATGCCCGGCGCGGAAAAGACGCTGATTCAGTCTATGACGGTGTTTGGCGTATCCATGGGAGCAATGATCGGACTGCCGCCCTCTCTGGTGGAAATCTACAGCGGCGGAATCCGGAAGGTTTACAGGGCGAATGGGGTTCCATTCTGCATCGGTCTTGTGTTAACAAATATTTCGGCGTTTATACATCTGTTTATCATGAGCCTGCTCCTTTATGGGGCCGCCCCTCTTGTATTTGACGCTGAAATTCCGGAAAATCCAGGAGCATATTTTGCCGGCCTTGCCGTGTTTATCCTGGTTTCCTTAAGCATTGCATCCATCATCGGCCTGGCGGTAAAAGATCAGGCGAAAACCTCCATGTTTTCTATTCTTGTGTTCCTGCCATCTATCCTGCTTTCGGGAATTATGTTTCCGGAGGAACTGCTTCCGGCAGGATTTGAGATCGTGGGAAAGCTGTTTCCGGCATTCTGGGGATACAGGCTGATGACGGAAAATGCCCTTCGTTTTGAAAATCTGCTGCCCCTGCTGCTGATTTTCACTGCCGCCGCTTTCGTCTGCGGTATTCTGCTGCGCAGGGTTCGGGAATAGTCTGGGGTACAGATCAGGCAATAAAAAAGGAGAGCGGCGTGCTGGCCGTTCTCCTTTTAATTAACTTTTGATTTGTTCAGGTGTAAACCTTCGGCTTTTCCTGTGAGGTGAAAGCTGTGGAGCTGTTCCGGTTTCCCCAGGAAAGACAGGGAACATCAGGCTTCCGCAGTATCCTCTTCACCCTCATCCTCAGCCGGAGCGTTGTGAACCTCGATGACGGTGGCAATCGTCGCATCCAGCGGGGTCTGCAGGTCGATATCCGGATTCTTTGCGATCTCCAGATCCTCTACCTTCAGAGTATCGCCTACCTTCATGCTGCTCACATCTATCTTGATCTTATCTACCAGCGCAGCCGGGAGAGCCTTATAGGAAACCTCCTGCAGCATCTGTTGAATCACACCGCCCTGTACGGCTTCATGGTTCAGAAGAATAATCTCGGCTACAGAATGTACCTTCTCATTGCTTACCAGAGCCTGGAAATCAATTTCCAGAAGCTGTCCCTTTAAGGTGTCATAATCTATTTCCTTAATCAGGGCATCATAGGTCTGGCCGTCTACCTCCAGCATTACCTGGCTTCCTTTGCCGTTTGTCTTAAGGATACGCTCTACGGCAGGTTTCTC
The DNA here is from genome assembly GCA_944375725.1 of uncultured Merdimonas sp. GTDB lineage: Bacteria > Bacillota > Clostridia > Lachnospirales > Lachnospiraceae > Laedolimicola. The sequence goes on from CALWAZ010000139.1 coordinate 6,555, forward strand.
AATCTTGAGCGGAATCGATTCTGCCATCTCGCGGCCGTAGATAACGCCCGTTACATATCCTTCTCTTCTCAGTTTCTTGGCTTTTGTGGTCATGTCTCTTCTTTCAGCTTTTAAAGTATTCATTTATCTTTTCCTCCAAAAATCTGAATCGCTTAGCAGCCTTCCACTTTGCAGAACAA
>CALWAZ010000140.1 GCA_944375725.1 uncultured Merdimonas sp.
AAGCCTGTCTGCGCAATGAGAACAACTGCCAGAAACAGCGCCATGAACTTTTTCATCCTGTTCATTTTTTCCTCCTTATATACACCTTTTTTCTGGAGGAATTCATAGAATTTTGGTATACTTTTAAGAAAATTTCATAGAATACCTAATTCTGTGATAAAGGGACGAGTTTGTTCATCTGAAGCTGCTTATATTCAAAGGAAGAATGGAAATAGTATTCCATGGTGATTTTAATGTCTGAATGCCCGAGAATCTCGCTCAGAGTTTTCATATCCCAGCCCAGGGTGACGCATCTGGTGGAGAAGGTATGCCGCAGGCAGTGAAAGTTCAGATAGGGGACGCTAATCTTTTCCAGCATTCTTTTATAATGGTACTGGAGAGTCCGCGGCTCCATAGGCCGGGATAGTTCGCCGGTCAAAAGATAAGCATCCGCCTCACCCTGTGGAAACTGCTTCAGGTATTCCAGCAGAAAGGCGGGAACCGGGAGCAGGCGCTGGGAGGCTGCGCTTTTGGGGTGGGAAACCAGAAGCATGGTCTGGCTTTTTCCGTTCTCTTCGGATACTTTCAGGCGCTGAACAGTCTTATTCACGTACAGGGAAGCCGTTTCAAAGCTTATGTCTCCCCACTGGAGGGCACAGATTTCGCCGATTCGAAGTCCCAGGAAAAGTCCCAGTAAGACTGCCAGAGAATAGACATCCGGATGATTCAGCACATAGGTTTCTATTTTTTCCTGATGTTCCCGGGAAAACACCTTTACCACACGGCGGGATCGGGTAAGACCTGGCTTAATGTAATATTTCTGATCCAGAGCACGGGATGTGTAAGCATAATCCAGCGTGTTATTCAGAATCATGAAAATGGTTCTCCGGTTGCCGTCCGACAGAGGTCTGCTGGCCGTACTGTCTTTCTGGCTGATGACCGCGTAAAACTGTTCCAGACTGCTGTAATCCAGTTCCCGGCACGCCATCGATTTGAAAAAAGGGAAAATGTAATTTCTGGCAAGCTGCTCATACTTTACATATGTGGAACGGGCGATACGGTATTCCACCGTGCCAAGCCACTCATCCACAAGTCCATACACTTCTTTTTCACTGTTCATAATTTTTCCTCCTGTTTTGTTTCTCAGCAATTTGATCTCCGCGGCTCCTTCCGCGTACACAAAACACTGACTCTGCCGAACTATGAATCATATGGCAGAACTGTTACAAATTACTAAATTTTTTCTTAATTTCTCATTGATTTTTCCTATACTGTGTTGTAGAATTTAAGAGGGTTTTCATAGTATTAGGTATTCTTCGAAGAAATCCAGATACTGTAAAAGACTCCATAATTTTCTATTTTGGTGCACAAAAAAAGCTGCTGCTTACGCAACAGCTCTTTTTATTGCTTTTCTTATTACTTTTTTCTTCTTATTTTATACGTAAATCACTTTATGGCCTGCCGCCTTCAGAAGCCGGTTCATGATCGCCGGTCCGATAGACGCCTCCTCAAAGGATTCCGAATAAATACAGTCCACATCCGTCTCATCAAACTTGCGGAGCTCCTCAAACAAATGCATGGCGATCTCTTCCTCGTGCTTTCTCTGTCCCAGGCTCAGCACCAGCCCTTCCGGATAACGCCCGGCTGTCTCGTCGGTGGCGAGAATTCCCGCTTTCTTCCCTGCTTTCCGGTCTTCTTCTACCCGGCGGCTGATCTCCGCAACCACTGCCTCGGTAGGGCCTTCCACAATCGTCAAATCGGCCCGGGGAGCATAATGACGGTATTTCATGCCGGGAGCTTTGGGCTTTACTCCCGAATCGGGCGCAATGATGGCTTTGTCTACCTCCAGCGGCCCGATCTGCTCCTCCATCTTCTCTTTTGTGACATAGCCCGGCCGCAGAATCACCGGAGGCTCCACCGTCATATCCACAATCGTGGATTCCAGGCCTATGACTGCCTGGCCGCCGTCCAGAATCATCTCGATGCGTCCGGACAAATCCTCCTCCACATGGGCCGCGGTGGTAGTACTGGGCCGGCCGGATACGTTGGCGCTGGGCGCCGCCACAAAGCCGCCTGCCGCCCGGATAAAGGCTGCCGCAATCCGGTCGCTGGGCATCCGCACAGCCACCGTATCCAGTCCTCCCGTAGTGGCCTCTGGAACCAGTTCCTTCTTATAGAAAATCATGGTGAGCGGTCCCGGCCAGAAAGCTTCCATCAGCTTTTCTGCTTTTTCCGGCACTTCCCTGGCAATCCGGTACAGATCCTTCTTCTCCGCGATATGTACGATCAGAGGATTATCCGAGGGTCTTCCCTTCGCCGCGTAAATCTTTTTTGAGGACTCCGGATTCAGAGCGTCTCCGCCCAGCCCGTAGACTGTCTCTGTGGGAAACGCCACAAGTCCCCCTTTTCGAATGATGCTTCCCGCTTCCTCTATAATCTGTTCATCTATCCGGTCGTAATCCAGCCTTCTGATCTGTGTCTCCATTCTTTTCACTCCGTCTTTTCCTGTCCGTTATCCGGCAGCTGTCTGCCCGCGCAGACACGGCAGCTGCCTGCCGGGTATATTGCGCAAAAATCAGGGACTCACCAGAGTCCCTGACAATAGTCGTCCTGATACAGTACCACTGTACCATGTTCTCTTGTCTTTTTCAAGTCTATCACCCGCTGATTTGCGCTTCCCCGGTAAAGAAGCGTCAGATCCCGCTGCTCCTCCAGAAAAGGCCCGTCCACCAGAAGGTCCGAGAGCTCCAGCAGCTCCAGCACCGCCGGACGCCTTTTCCCCATTTCCAGAAGCTGTTCATAGGTATAGCCGGAGTAGACCATCAGCTGCTTCCCCATAGCCCGTATCTTCCGGCCAAGCTCACACAGGGCCTCCGGCTGGCAGAAGGGTTCCCCTCCCGAAAAGGTTACGCCGGACAGCAGCGGATTGGCGCGGATCTCTTCCAGAATCTTTTCCATATCAGCCTGGCTGCCCCCTGCAAAATCATGAGTCTGGGGATTATGGCAGCCGGGACAGTGATGGGGACATCCCTGAACAAATACTGTATAGCGGATGCCCGGGCCGTCCACGATAGAGTCCTCCACGGTTCCCGCAAGCCGGAGAACAGCCTTCGAAGCTGCCGCCTCCGCCTGTTCCGCTTCCATCTGTTCTGCCTCTATCCTGCTTTCTTTCCTGTCAAAGTCCATGCTTTACCCGGTCACGCTCCTCTGCGCGCTTTGCGTCGTTGAAACGGTCGGTGGTTCCCACCAGGTATCCGGTAATTCTGCGGATGCGGTCGAACTTCACGTTTTCTCCTACCATTCCGTTGTTCGGCAATACTCTTCCAATCATGTCATACCCTCCTTCATCCTGCTGCTTCATTTGTCTGCTGTTTTTTGTTTATCTGTATGCGCGTCAGCCGGAAACTGTCCGGAGCCGCGCCTGCATTCTGGTATTTTTTATTCCGGCCTGCCCTTTTTTATCCTTAATGGGTGGGATCCGCATACACCGGCACATCGGGATACTTTCTGCGGAGCTCCCGCAGCTTTTCCACCGGAACTGCCTCTCCTTCCCGTCTGCCGCACCGGGGACATACCTCATCGATGACTCCCGTGTAGCCGCAGACCGGATCCCGGTCCACCGGGTGGTTTACAGAACCGTAACCCACGCCTGCCTCTTTCATACAGCGGATCACCGCCTCGAAGGCCGCCGGATTCTTCGAGGTGTCGCCGTCCAGCTCCACATAGCTGATGTGTCCTGCGTTGGTCAGCGCGTGGTAAGGCGCTTCCAGCCGAATCTTGTCAAAGGCCCGGATGGGATAGTACACCGGAATATGGAAGGAATTCGTATAATATTCCCTGTCGGTGATTCCGGGAAGCTCTCCGAACCGCTTTTTATCAATGCGCACGAACCTGCCGGAAAGTCCCTCTGCCGGCGTAGCCAGCAGTGTAAAATTAAGTCCCGTCTCCTCAGATTTTTCATCCATCCTCTGCCGCATATGGCCGATAATCTCCAGACCCAGCTTCTGGCTCTCCGGACTCTCTCCGTGATGCTTTCCAGTCAGCGCCACCAGCGTCTCCGCAAGTCCGATGAAGCCTACGCTTAAGGTTCCGTGCTTCAGCACCTCCGCCACAGAATCATCCACGTCCAGCTTATCCGAATCCAGCCAGATGCCCTGTCCCATCAGGAAGGGATAATTGCGCACCTTCTTTTTGCACTGAATGGCAAACCGGTGAAGAAGCTGGCGGCAGGCCAGATCAATCATCTTATCCAGGCTCTCATAGAATGCCGGAATGTCCCCGTGGGCTTTGATGCCAAGCCGGGGCAGATTGATGGATACAAAGCTCAGGTTTCCCCGTCCGCAGGTTACTTCTCTGGAAGGGTCGTAGCGGTTGCCCATGACGCGGGTCCGGCAGCCCATGTAAGCCACCTCCGTGTTATAATCCCCTTCCTTATAATACTGGAGATTAAAGGGCGCGTCCAGAAAGCTGAAATTTGGAAACAGCCGCTTTGCCGAGGTCCTCACTGCCAGCCGGAACAGATCGTAGTTCGGGTCGCCCGGATTGTAGTTGACGCCCTCCTTAACCTTGAAAATCTGCACCGGGAAAATCGGCGTCTCGCCGTTTCCAAGTCCTGCGTCCGTGGCCAGCAGCAGATTTTTGATGACCATGCGCCCCTCCGGCGAGCAGTCCGTGCCGTAGTTTACAGAACTGAAGGGCACCTGGGCTCCCGCCCGGGAATTCATGGTATTCAGGTTGTGAATCAGGGCCTCCATGGACTGATAGGTCTCCCCTTCCGTCTCCTTCAGGGCCATATCCACTACCGTCCTGTGGGCTTTCTGTATATCTTCTGCCAGAAGAACTCTCTCGCCGCAGAGAATATCTCCTCCGTTTACCCAGTCTTCCAGCTTTTTTCCGTACTCATCGGCTGTGCCCATGCGGATATCGGTTCCCAGGGCATTTTTCAGCGTCTGTATAAATTCAGAGGCTGTCTCTGCGTCCACATCAAACTTCACCCGCACATATTTTTCCATAGCCTTGAAATATTCCTTGCGGAAGGTCCGGATCACCCCGTCTGCCATGGCATAATCAAAGTTTGGAACCGACTGGCCTCCGTGCATCTCATTCTGATTGGCCTGAATGGCGATACAGGCCAGAGCCGCGTAGCTTTTGATGGAATTGGGTTCCCGGATATAGCCGTGTCCGGTGCAGAATCCGTCCTTAAAAAGCTTAATCAAATCGATCTGACAGCAGGTCTCTGTCAGCATATAAAAATCCTTATCGTGAATATGAATGTCTCCGTTGATATGCGCTGCCGCGATATCTTTGGGGAGAATATAGTTGTCCACGAAATAATTGGCGCCCTCGGAGCCGTATTTCAGCATGGTTCCCATGGCGGTATCCGCGTCAATATTTGCGTTCTCCCGCTTCATATCGGCGTCCGCCGCGCTGCTGAAGGTAAGCTCCCGGTAGATCTTCACCAGGTCCGCCTCTGTCTTGCGTACCTTCGTGTGCTCTGCCCGGTACAGAATGTAAGCCTTGGCTGTCTTCGCAAAGCCTCCTGCGATGAGCTTTTCCTCCACAATATCCTGAACCTGCTCCACCTCCGGAACACTGTCTTTTGGAATCGCTCCGATAATATCCTCGATCAGATCGTGAAACTGCAGGGGAGAGATCGCCTCTACCTGCGCCGCCTCGTTCGCCTTGCGGACCGCGTCCCGAATCTTCTGCGCGTCAAAGGGCACCAGCGTGCCATTGCGTTTTTTTATCGTTTCCGGGTAACCTGTGCCTTCTTTGCCGCCCATAAAAATGTCCTCCCCTGTAATACAAGATATAGTATCATTTCTTTTCTCGCTATACTATATAAAGTATCACAGAGGAGGACAAATTGCAATAGTGATTTCATGCAGCGGGGACTTTATCTGGCCATCCGGTAGATCTCTTCCATATCCTTCCGATCCAGCTTCTGTACGCCTCCGATAGTGCGCTTGTCCATGTGGCTGCACTTGTAAGCCAGCTCTTTGATCTGCTCTTCCGTCAGCTCCACGCCCAGCTCGGAAATGCTTACCGGCATATGGATGGACCGGAAGAAATCTTCCATGGCTTCGATGCCTTCCAGAACTGTCCGTTCCGGGTCCGCATAATCATAGGGGATTCCCAGCACATCCACAGCCAGTTTGGCAAAGCGGGCTACATCAGACTTGTATACATAGCGGGCCCAGCTTCCCCACACAGCCGCAAGACCTGCTCCATGGGTCACGTCAAACATGCCGCCCAGCTCGTGCTCCAGCTGATGGCAGGCCCAGTCGCCCGCGCGGCCGCAGCCGGTCAGTCCGTTGTGGGACAGGCTTCCTGCCCAGAACACCTCGGAACGGGCCTCATAATTTTTCGGATCAGTCAGAAGCACCTTTGCCTGATGCATCACGGTCTTCAGAACGCCTTCCGCCAGATAATCCGTCAGCTCCGTATCCTTTTCATGGGAGAACCATCTCTCCAGCGTGTGCATCATGATATCCACGCAGCCGCTCATGGTCTGATACTCCGGCAGCGTATAGGTGAGCTCCGGATTCATAATGGCGAAACGGGGACGGGACAGGTCATTGTTGCAGCCTCTCTTCAGCCAGCCCTTTTCATTGGTGATGACGGAGGAATTGCTCATCTCGCTTCCCGTAGCCGCCAGAGTCAGCACGACTCCCACAGGCGCCGCGTCCACAGGAACCCTGGTCTTCTCATAGAAATCCCATACGTCTCCGTCATCCTTCACTCCATAGGCGATAGCCTTTGCGGAATCGATGGCGCTTCCGCCTCCCACAGCCAGAATAAAGTCCACGCCCTCTTTCCGGCAGAGCTCGATTCCTTCATATACCAGAGAAAGCCGCGGGTTCGGCACAGCTCCTCCCAGCTCCACATGGGGAATCCCTTCCTTGTCCAGAGAAGCCAGAACCCGGTCCAGAAGACCGCTGCGCTTTACGCTGCCTGTTCCGTAATGGACAAGCACCTTGGTTCCCTTCTGTTCCTTTACCAGAGCTCCCGCCTGATTTTCCGTATCCTTTCCAAAGACCACCTTGGTAGGTGTATAGTACTCAAACCCCTGCATAGAATTTTCCGCTCCTTTTCGTTTTTTTCTATTTTTCTATTATAACGGAAAGGAGTCCCGCACACAAGCGGAACTCCTCTGCTTTTCTTTATTCATACCGCAGCGCTTCAATAGGATTCATTTTCGCTGCCTTGTTGGCCGGGTAATATCCGAAAAAGACGCCAATCAGAATCGAAAAGGCTACGGAGAAAACAATGCCTCCCACCGATGGGCTGGCTGCGTAGCCCAGCAGATTCGTGGCTGCCGCCGCAAGGAGCAGGCCCAGGATAATCCCGATAAAGCCGCCGGTCAGGCAGATGACGATGGACTCCGTGATAAACTGCAGGCGGATGGAACTGTTGGCAGCCCCCAGGGCTTTTCTTGTTCCGATTTCCCTGGTCCGTTCGGTAATGGACACCAGCATGATATTCATGACGCCGATTCCTCCTACCAGAAGAGAGATTCCCGCAATCACCGAGATTGCGATGGACACAGTGGAAAGCATATCAGTCATGGAAGATACCATGCTTTCCATGCTGCTGGCTGTCACTTCAAAACTGTCGTTGGAATGGTAATAGCGGTTGTTGAACCAGGTCTCCAGCTCGTCACACAGCGATGCGGAATCCACACCGGCAGCCGTTACAATGGTAAGCTGGGAATAGCCTGTGCTGGAGTGGTTCTGCTGCCGCGCCGCTTCCAGCGGAAGGTAGACCGTCGTCGTCACATTGTCATCTGACTCTGTGGAAAAACTTGAATCATCATATTCGTAAACACCCACTATAGCATAGGTATAATACCGGTTGCTGATATAGATTTTCACCTCACTGCCGATGGCTGCGTCATAATCTCCGCCAAACAGGCTGTCTGCCAGCTTATCCGAGACCAGAACTACATTTTTGGCGTTTTCCTGATCCCGCTCCGTCAGAGTCCGCCCTGCCAGAAGCGCCAGGTCTTCATATTCCAGATATGCTTCATTCACGCCAGTCACCGCCACATTGGCAGTCAGGCTGCCATCTTCCGCTGTGCCGCTTCCGGCAGACTCACTTAAGAGAACGCTGTCTACGGAACCCGCAAATTCCTCCTTCATGGCCTCCAGCATTTCATCTGTGATATAATCGTCATCCGACATTTCACTGCCCCTGGAGATTCCCGCAAACACACGGCCGTCCGAGGTGACAGTGTCTTCCGTACTTTTCTGGGAAACTCCCAGCGTAATATTGTTGACTCCCAGGGCTTCCATGGAGCTGGTCACGGAGGTGCTGATGGAATTTCCCACACTCATGATCGCGATTACGGAAGCGATACCGATAATAATTCCCAGCATGGTCAGAAGCGCCCGCATTTTGTTTGCCAGAAGGCCGCTTAAGGCCAGAAGTATATTTTCCCCAATCAGCATACGGCACTGCCCTTCCTTTCTCCGATGATTTCTCCATCCTTCAGGGTGATGATGCGCTGGGTCTCCTCCGCCAGCTCATTGGAGTGGGTGATCAAAACAATCGTCTTTCCTTCTTTCTGGTTCAGCTGGTGAAAAATATCCATGATCTTCCGTCCTGTCCTAGAGTCCAGCGCTCCTGTGGGCTCATCTGCCAGGATAATGGAGGGATTGTTCGTCATGGCCCGGGCGATGGAAACTCTCTGCTTCTGGCCGCCGGAGAGCTCGTCGGGCTTATGGGTCATACGGTCCTGCATGCCCACCATTTCCAGGTAATACTTTGCCCGCTCCTGCCGTTCCTTTTTCCCCACGCCGGCATACATCATGGGAAGCTCCACATTCCGCAGGGCGGTGGTCCGGCTGATTAAATTATAAGTCTGAAACACAAATCCGATTTTCTGATTGCGGATGCCGGAAAGCTCCTTATCCTTCGCCTTTGACACATCCACGCCGTCCAGCATATACTCTCCTTCGGTGGGCCGGTCCAGCACGCCGATGATATTCATCAGCGTGGTTTTCCCGGAACCGGAAGCGCCCACGATGGATACGAACTCGCCTTCTTTTACATTTAAGTCGATGCCGTGAAGGATTTCCAGCTCATTGGGCTGGCCGATGTAAAAGCGCTTGATGATTCCTTTCAGCTGGATGATGTTTTTCCCTTTGGAGCTTCCTGCGTTTTCAGAGGTTTTATCCGTCACCTGTTTTTCCATTCTGCATTCACCTCCTAAAAACCGCCCGGAGCTCCGCCTCCGCCGGGGCCTCCGCCCATACCGCCGCCTTCACCGGACGGCATGCTGCCTCTGCCTCCGCCATTTCCGCCAAAGTCAAAGGTCATGGTTCCTTCTTCTGTTCCGGCGTCTGCGTCCGTTCCTTCACCGGTTCCGCCGCTGCTCTGTACCAGCGGCGTGCTCAGATAGACCGTCATGCCTTCCGAAATCTCGTCGCTGCTGACTTCTATATAATAGTCTGTCTCAATTCCGGTTTCTACCACCACTTCTTTCCGTTCGCCGTTATCATCTACGTAGATGACGCTCTCTCCGTTTTCGCTAGTCTGCACACAGTCATAGGGCACCGCCAGCGTGTCCTTGCTTTCTTCCAGCGCAATGCTGACGGAAGCCGTCATGCCGGAACGCAGCTTATCCTGAGGCTCATTTATGGTAATCTGAATCTCATAGGATGCGGTGCCGCTGGCAGATCCCATGGTCTGGCCGCTGGTTCCCACCGGCGATACATAGGTGACCTCTCCTTCCAGCTCCTCATCGCCCAGAGAATCTGTTACAATATACGCTGTCTGTCCTTTCTCGATATTCACCACATCATACTCATCTACCACCGCTTCCACAATAAAATTGTGGACATCCTGAATCTCATAGATGGTTCCGCCGGTAAAAATACCGCCTTCTTCCACGTTCAGCGCTGTAATCGTGCCTGTCATGGAAGCGTAGACCGTGCAGTCCTCCAGCTGCGCTCTCTCATAGGTCTCCTGGGCCTGCTCCACTGCCGCGTCGTACTGCTCCTGCACGCTTTCCTTCTGGGACTGAGCCTGCTCGTAAGCGCTGTAGGCAGAAGCTGAAGCTGCCTGGGCCTGCTCATAGGCAGACTGGGCCTGGCTGACAGCCTGCTGGGCTGATTCATATGCGGATTTCGCTGTGTCATACGCCGCCTTCAGCTCCGTATAATCTCCTGGAAGGGCGCCGTTATTTTCACTGCTGACCGTGCTGATATAGCTGTCCAGATCAGTAATGGTGATTTCCGCCGTGCTTTCGATGGCAGATTTCAAAGCTGCCGCAGCCGTATCATACGCGCTTTTCAGAGCGTCCATATCATACTGGCTCTGCGCCTCATTCAATGCGTTCAGCGCATCCTCCTCCGCGCTCACCGCATTTGTATAAGCGTTTTTATAGGCGTCTCGCGTGTCACGGGCATTCTGAAGAGATTCCTCGGCTTCCTCTATGGTCTCCGCATACTGCGTCTCGTAATTGTCCAGCGCGTTCAACTGCTGATTGACCGCATAATTATTCCGGGCGTCCGCAAGGGCGCTCTCAATATCTGAAGAATCAAAGGTACAGATAATATCACCCTCCTGCACCTCATCACCGACCTCCACATACACGGCTGTCACTTCCACGTTTTCCAGCGTCGTGCTTCCGGATTTTCCCTGGGCCGTGGCCAGCGTTCCTGTCACGCCGATGGAATTCATCAAATCCATCCTCTCAATCGTCGCTGTCTCCACAGCCGGAGCCTGCTCCATCTGGGGCCTGCGGCTTCTGCTCTGCCAGATCACAGACGCAGCGATGGCTGCTGTCAGAATCAGGACGATCAGAACGGTCAGAATTTTGTGTTTCTTTATGAAACGGCCGACAGATCTGATAACTGCTCCCAGGATTCCTTTTATTCCTTTTATAACTTTCTTTTCCCTATCAGGCTCTCCGGCCCCTTCGTTTTCCTGATTCTTCTTTCTTGACTCCCACAGCTTCACAAACATATCCTCCTCATTCTCCTGTTTCTCCTTTCCCGGGAAAGACAAAACCTGGCCGCCACTTCTTCTGTGCGGACCAGGCTTTGTCCTTCCATTTATTGTTATAAAGAAATTATAAAGATATTTTGTGTTCGTTTTTTGTTGAAGCTGTGATTTTTCTGTGTTCAGGCTCTGCTCTCAGGCTCCGAAAGCCTCTGCGCAGTCTGTCCGGACCGCGCGCCTGGGCTGCTGCTGTGTGATGCAGTGGATATTTCCTCCCCCATAGACGATCTCCCGGGTATCCACTCCCACAGCCTTTCTCTCAGGGAAAACAGCCTGAAGCTGGGATAGGGCCAGCGCGTCATTTTCGTCCCCATACTGAGGCACAATCACTCCCCCGTTTACCAGCAGGAAATTGGCATAGGAAGCGATGCAGAGCTCTCCGGCCTTCCTGGGCTTTGAGGTTCTGGATGCCTGGATCTGAAAATCTTCTCCGATACAGACTGGCCGTTTCGGACAGCAGAGCTTATGCACCTTCAGTCTGCGTCCCCTGGCGTCTGTCATGGTTTCCAGAGCCCGGTATGCCTTATGAGCCGCTTCATAAAAGGGATGATAAGGATTTTCCGTCCAGATACAGACCACCTCACCAGGCCGGGCAAAGCAGGCCACATCGTCCACATGGCCGTTTGTTTCCTCCGGATCGATCCCATCCGGCAGCCAGAGCACCTTTTCCAGATTCAGATATTCCTTCAGTTTCTCTTCTATCTCCATTTTCGTCAGGGATGGATTGCGCCCGGGGCTTAAAAGACACATCTCTGTAGTCAGCGCCGTGCCCTCGCCGTCCACATGAAAGGAGCCGCCCTCCAGCACAAAGCCTTCCGTCCGGTAGGAGTCTGCCCCGGCCAGCTCACAGATCTTTTCCGCCGCCCGGTCGTCCTTATCCCAGGGAAAATAAAGGCCGTCCACCAGGCCTCCCCAGGCATTGAAGGTCCAGTCGCAGGCCCGGAGTCCCCCTTTTCCATCAATCAGAAAGGTGGGACCGATATCTCTTGCCCACGCGTCATTCGAAGAGAGCTCCAAAACTCTGACCTTCGGAGGGCACACAGCCCGGCAGTTTTCATACTGTTCATCTGAAGCCAGCATGGTAACCGGCTCAAACCGGGATATGGCCTCTGCCACCCTCGCAAACGCCCTCTGGGCAGGCACCGCGCCGTCCCTCCAGACATCCCCTCTCTCCGGCCAGAACATCCAGATCTGCTCCTGGGGCTCATATTCCCCCGGCATCCGGTAGCCGTCCTTTTTCGGTGTGGAATTCAGAATTCTTTCTGCCATCTTTCCGCCCCTCTTTCTCTGACGCAGGCGTCCCGGAACACAGCCTCTATGCCCGGGACGTTCTGCCATCTCTCATCTGTTATTTATAATCTGAATCGCTGATTTTTCCTTTCCATTTTCCGTCTCAGCCTTCCCCGTGAGTCATGAGAATTCCGTACATCTCCGGTCTTCTGTCCCGGAACACGCCCCATTCCCTGCGCCGCAGAGCGGTCTCGTCCAGGTCAAAGGTATGGACAAGCACCATCTCTGTGCTTCTGTCCGCCTCTTCCACAATCCCGCCCGTCTCATCTGTAATAAAAGAAGAGCCATAAAAGGTCATAGAGCTTTCTTCCTCTGTCTCCGTTCCGATCCGGTTGGATGCCAGCACCGGAATCAGGTTGGCTGCCGCATGCCCCTGCATGCAGCGCTGCCAGTGCTCCTTTGAGTCAATGCCCAGTGTTGGCTCCGAACCGATGGCCGTAGGATAGCAGATCAGTTCCGCTCCCAGAAGGGCCATGCTTCTGGCCGCCTCCGGAAACCACTGGTCCCAGCAGATTCCCACACCTATCTTTCCATATCTGGTATTCCACACGCGAAAGCCCGTATCCCCAGGCGTAAAATAGAATTTCTCGGCATAGGGCAGACCGTCCGGGATATGCGTCTTGCGGTAGATGCCCAGAATGCTTCCGTCCGCGTCCAGGACAGCCACACTGTTAAACGCCGTATTTCCGTATTTTTCAAAAAAGCTGACCGGAATGACGGTCTCCGTCTCTTTTGCAAGGACGGAGAGTCTTTTTACAGCCGGGCTTTCGGAAAGAGGCCGGGCCAGATCCATGCAGGCAAAGTTCTGTTTCTGGCAGAAATACTGCGTCTCAAACAGCTCCTGCAGGAGAATAACCTGAGCCCCCTGTTCCGCAGCCTGCCGGACAAGACGCTCTGCTTTCTGAAGATTTTCTTCCCTGTCCCGGGAGCAGCTCATCTGCGTCACCGCCGCTGTCACCTTTCTCATTTCCGTTTCCCTTCTCCTTTCGTTCCGCCTGCTTCTTCCGCTTCATGCCTCCAATACCGGCATTCATCTGCAGCTGCTGTTCAAGCCGGTTCAGCCCAGACAGCTCTCAAAGATTTTTACGATATCTTCCGCCCCAAGATGATAATAGGAGCGTGTGGCGATACCGCTGACCTCCACAGCCCTCTCTGCCATCTCCTGAAAATGCTCCCGGCCGATTCCCACCTGGGTCAGCGTGGAGGGCAGGCCGATTTCCCGGAAAAAGCTTTCTGTTCGGCGGATTCCCTCCTCCGCTGCCTGGTACCGGTCTTCCAGATCCACATCCCAGACCTGCCTCGCATAGAGCGCAAAACGGTCCACGGTCCGGTCGCAGAGTACATACCGCATCCAGGCAGGAGTCAGAATCGCCAGACCCACTCCGTGGGTAATACCATAGAAAGCGCTGAGCTGGTGCTCCATAGGATGACAGGACCAGGCTCCGCCCTTTCCCGCTGTCAGAAGGTGATTCAGACCCAGGGTGCTGGCCCACATCAGGTTTGCCCTGGCCTCATAATTCTCCGGATCCTTCAGCGCCGCAGGGCAATAACGGATACAGGTCTTTAAGACCTCCTCACTGAGCCGGTCTGTCAGCCAGGCCGTATCGCAGGGCTGGAAATACTGTTCCAGTACATGGGACATGATATCGGCAGTTCCGGCTGCCGTCTGCGCGGGCGGAAGGGTATAGAGGTATGTGGGATCACAGATGGAAAGCTTTGGATAGAGCACATCGGCTCCCATCTCCAGTTTCTCATTTGTCTCCTCATTGCTGATAACCGCTCCGTTATTCATCTCGGATCCCGTGGCGCAGATCGTCAGCACCACGGCCAGAGGCAGAGCCTCTGTGATTTTGGTCCGGTCCAGCACCAGATCCCAGGGATCACCCTCATAAAATGCCCCGCAGGCAATGTTCTTGGAAGCGTCGATGCAGCTTCCTCCACCCACCGCCAGTATGACATCGATCTGCTCCTTTTTGCAGAGCTCTACGCCTTTTCTCACGGAAGTAATCTTCGGATTTGGCTCGATGCCCGGCAGTTCGAAGATCTCAAAATCCTTCAGAAGCTCCCTCAGTTTGTCATAGAGGCCGGATCTTTTGATGCTTCCTCCTCCGTATACCATCAGAATTCGTTTGCCATATTTTCCAAGCTCCTCCGGCAGGCACTCTGCCTGCCCCTTTCCAAAGCGGATATCAGTGGGAGCATAAAATCTGAAATTGTTCATGAAAAGCAGCTCCTTTTTCTATATCTTTGCGTGAAACCGGTCATACCGCAGAGGGCTTAAATCCACATCTGTGCTGCCGGTCCGGATCAGCTTTGCCAGCTGATCGCCCACAGCCGGAGAGATGCCAAAGCCGTGGCCCGTAAAGGCGCAGGCCGCGTAAAGGCCGGGAATCTCGTCCACGGCACCCAGCACCGGCACCCCGTCCGCGCTGCGATCGCTCCAGCCTGCCCAGGTCCGTACAATCTTGGCATCCGCCAGATCCGGAAAGTATTTCATAATGCCCCGGCAGATGCAGGGAGCCGTCCTGCTGCTGGTGACCGGCGTTCCATTATCTTTATAAAAGGGCTCCAGCCCGGAGGAACCGCCGAACACAAAGGAGCCGTGCTTGGTCTGATGGCCGTAAAAGTCCGCGTCTGCCGTGCCCAGCATCTGGTCAAACATGGGCGGCTCCGCCTCCGTTACAAGGGCCTCCAGAAGAGAACCGTCCATGGGCACGTCGATGCCCACCGTTCCGAAAATCTCCCGGCTGTGAAGGCCGGCAGCTACCAGAACCTGCTCTCCTTCATATACATGATTCGGCGTAATCACCTTTCTGATTTTCCCCTTTACAGTCCGAAGCTCCTGTACCGGCTCCCCGGTGATAAACCGGGCGCCCAGCCTGCGGGCCATCTTATAAAAACCCAGAGTCGTAGTCAGCGGGTTGGCATGGCCGTCCGTGGGGCACCAGCTTGCCACCGTGACTTCATGAGAAAGATAGGGATTGATGCGGCGCACCTCGTCACCGTCAATCATGCGCACATCCAGGCCGCAGGCACGGGCGCGATCCGCAAGGCCTTCCAGTATCTCTCTGTGCTTTTCTGTCTTTCCGAGACGTAAGTTTCCGTCCTGATGATATTCGCAGTCTGTCTCCAGTTCCTCGGACAGATGGGGCCAGAGATTCCGGATGCCATACATGGCAAGGGGAAGCTCCCGCGGATCCCTGCCTGACTGGCGCACGCCGCCGCCGTTCCGGCTGGACCCGCCGTTTCCGATGTGATCGCTGCCCTCCAGCACAATCACGGAGGTTCCCGCCTTCGCCAGGTAATAGGCTGTGGCGCAGCCAATGACTCCGCCGCCTACAATGATTACTTCCGCACAGTTACTCATCAGCTCCATCCCCCTTTCCTTCCTTTGCAAACACCCGCATCTCGATAGGACGCACAGGCGCCCGGGAGGTGGCAGGCTCCAGCTCTGCCGGCGATACGCCCAGCTCCCGGGCCACAATTCCCTTCACCAGCTTTGCGCAGGTCTGGCCCTGGCAGAGTCCCATGCCGGTCCGCAGATACCGGCGGATTTCTGTCAGTGTAAACATTCCATCGTGGACCGCCTGGCGGATCTCTCCTTTGGTAATCTCCTCACAGCGGCAGATGATCCGGTCATCATCCGGCTGGGGAACCATCGGCCCCAAATCCCTTGATCTGTCGTTTACCTGGTTCATGCACCCACCCCGCTTTCCGCAGCCCGGAAGAACCGGGCCTTCATGGCATATTCTTTCGGAACCCGCATGGTCAGAAGCCGGGTCTGGTCAAAGGCTTTCGCAGTCTTTACCTCAAGAACCTCCGCTTCACAGACCGGCTCTCCGTTTCTTCCCAGAGCCGTGCCCCTTGCGCCCTTTTCCGGCACCGGAAGGAATTCCCAGGGCAGCGTCACCGTGGCTGAAGTCTCGTCATAATCCTCATTGAGCAGAAAAATTGCCTGCCCGGAACAGGAAGCCACACACATGCCGCAGCCGATACAGGGATGCTCCCCATCCACCACCGGAAGAGAGGTGATCTTTTTCCCCACCTGGATGCAGCCCTTCGCGCAGGCGTCCTGGCAGGGATTGCAGGGAATATTCTGAGAGCACTCAATCACCGGATGAATCCCCTTTCGGCGCGTTACGCCCGGATATTTTTCCACCTCTTCGTCCAGAAGATATCCCTTCTGCAGAAGATTCATGGAGATATCCACGCCTTCCTCTGTCTTTTCCAGAAGCTTTCCTCTGTTCTCCGGGGCAAACATTCCCTGACGGAGCTGAGACAGGGAAGCCCGGTACGCGCTGCTGGCTTCTTCCAGCTCTTCTCTTGTTATAAAACCAAGACGGCAGGCTGCTGCGGCCCCGGCGATCCGGCCCTCGATCATAGCCGAGCTTGCCTCTTCAATACCGGACACATCTCCGGCCGCGAAGATTCCAGGCACGCTGGTCTCCCCATAAGAATCGCAGATGGGCACCTGGCCGCCCTTCTTCGGATTGTCTTCCATCCGGCATCCCGCCATTTTCAGAAGCTGGGACATGGGGGAAAGACCCACAGCCAGACAGATAGTGTCCACATCAAAATGCTTCTCGGTTCCCGGAATGAACTGGAATTTCTCATCTACCCGGGCAATCGTAACTCCGGTCACATGGTCCTCTCCCTCTGCCTTCACAATCGTATGGGACAGGTAGAAGGGCACGCCCGTCCGGGCCACCTTGGCCGCGTGGACGCCATAGCCGCCGATACGTGGCGCCGCGTCCACGAGAGCAGCCACCTCACAGCCGCACTGGAGCAGCTGAAAGCTGACCACCAGGCCCACGTTTCCGCTGCCCAGCATCAGAATCCGTCTTCCGGGGCGGACGCCATGGAGATTCATCATGGTCTGGGCCGCGCCTGCGCCGATGACGCCCGGCAGAGTCCAGCCCTCAAAGGTCACCATATTTTCTGAAGCGCCGGTGGCCGCGATAATGGCATCCGCCTTATAATGGCGGATCTCATCTCCCAGACGGACCACCACTTCTTTATCCAGGTAAAGACCGATCACCACCGCATTCAGTACGACCTCCACGCCCGCCGCGTCTGCCTCCGCAAGAAGCTGGCGGCCGATGGTAAAGCCCCGGAGCTTAGCCTTGTGCTCCCTGGAACCGAAGAATTTATGAATCTGCTTGAACAGCTGGCCTCCCGGTTTTCCGTTTTCATCAAATACCGCCACATGAAGCCCCCTCTTTGCCGCCTCGATCGCCGCGGAAAGTCCGGAGGGGCCTGCTCCGATTACAATCAGATCATACCGCTTCATAAAGATCCCTTCCTTTCCGCCGCTTCCTGCTCCGCGAAGGGCTTTCCGCCCACGCCGTACTGGGTCTGTACCTCCATTCCCTCCCGGAGAGGCGTGATGCAGGTTCGGATATTCGGCTTTCCGTCCACAATCATGACACAGTCCGTACAGCGCCCGATGGCGCAGAAGATTCCTCTCGGCTTATGCTGCTTCTTCGTATACCGGTGGACCATGACTCCCGCCGCCTTCAGCGCGGCAGCCACGGGCTCACCCTCATATCCGGTGAGTTCCTGCCCGTTGTAGGTAAAGACCACCGGCCTTCCTTTCTCCGGTTTTCCCAAAATCGGATGCTGATCTATTCTCGCTTTCATTTCTGCTCTCTCCTCCCGGTTCCATATTCCGGCCCTGCTTTTGTCAGCACATATCAGGCCGGTCCCAGAGCTTCAGCTTTGTGCCAAGCCCCAGCTTTACGGCATTGTCATAGCAGACCTTGCCCCAGGCCACATCCTCCACAGGCATGCCGCCCACGGACATGACCAGAATCTGCTCCGGGTTTTCTCTTCCCGGACAGCGGCCATAGATGATGTCGCCCAGATCGTAAATCTCTTTTTTGTCCAGCTTTCCATCGTGGGCCATATCGGTAAATTTGGAGCCGATGATATTGTTTGCCCCAAAGGAGGGATAGGGAAATTCCTCCTCCCACGCCTCATAGAGCCGCATATTGTCCACCACAAGCCTGCATTTCCGGGCCAGGAACTCATCCTCCATGTCAAAGGCGCTTAAGCCCAGAATCAGCGCGCCCGGCTTCAGCCATTCTCCCTTTACAAAGGGATAGGTGGAGGGATCTGTGCCGCCTGAATTGGTAAAGGTGATCACATCCGCGTCCTTCACCAGCTCCTCCACCGTATCCACCGCCTCGATTTCTTCAAACTGAGGATACTTTTCCCTGGCATGAGCCGTAAACCGCTCCAGAGAAGCCCTGCCGCGCCCCTTCACCTTCAGCCTGCGAAGGTTCGGGCAGGCAGCCGTAAGAGCCGCAAGCGTCGTCCTTCCCATGACGCCGGGTCCGCAGATAGCGCAGACCTCCGATTCCGGATTGGCCAGATATTTCGCGCCGACTCCGGGAATGGCTCCGGTCCGCATGGCGCTTAACAGATTCGCGCTCATCAGGCACAGAGGAGCTCCCGTGTTCTTGTCATTGAGCATCACCACCAGAATGGAACGGGGCAGCCCCAGGGCTTTATTGGCCATATTGGAACCGTACCATTTCATTCCCATCAGATCAAAGGGACCGCCCAGATAAGCCGGCATCGCCATAAATCTCCGGTCGTCTCCCTCATCCTTCGGCATATTCGGAAAGAGTGAAGTCTTCGGGAAAGATACCTGGCAGCCATGGGAATTGTGGTTTTCGCCTCCCATACAGTAGTCGCCTGCGTTCAGGCATTTGACCACTTCCTCCATGGCCTCGATACAGCCCTTCATGTCCTTTACGCCGGCCCGTATCATATCTTCTTCATTTAAGTACAAAAATTCAATTCCGGGATATTCCATAAGGTTCTCCTCCTGTCACAGCCGTCATATTTCTTTCTGGTTCCCGCCTGGCCGAAAGGGTTATTTCAGATAGGGCTCCTCCCACAGATTCAGAACTGTTCCGATCCCTTTTCTGCGGGCCTCCTGCCAGCACTCCCAACCCCAGGAGAGATCCTCCAGCGGCATGCCTCCGATGCTGCACATGACCACCTCGTCATCCGAAGTCCGGCCCTCCGCCTTTCCGTTCACCAGGTCTGCCAGACTGATGACCTGGCTTCTTTCTGCCTGGCCTGTATTCACCAGATGGACAAAATGCATGCCCATGATGCACCATTCCCGCTTCTTTCCAAGCTCATCCACCGGTCCTCTGGCAATAAAATTGCTCATATACTTTTCATACATGCCGTAATTGTCCACTACCATCCGCGTGCCGAGCAGCTTTTCATATTCCCTCACAAAAAAGCTGCCCATGGAAAACACTGCGGTTCCTTTGTCAAACCAGTCCGGCTTAAACTCCTCCATATCCGCCTTTGTCACAGACACAGCCTCGCTGACCACATCCGCCTCCCTGCAGGCCTCCTCCAAAGTCTGGCAGAGGATAATCTTCTTAATCTGCGGATACTCCGCCTCTATGTACTCCTTCATGGCTCTGGCCGATCTGGATTCCGGCGTGCTGCCCTTGATTTTCACCGTATCAATGCCGGGAAGCGCTTCCATATAACAGCGCAGCGCGCATTTGTTGATGACTCCCGGACCAATCAGAGAGAGTACCTGGGAATCCTTTTTCGCCAGGTACTCTGCCGCCAGCGCCGGCATGGCCCCGGTCCGCATGGCGCTTAAGAGATTGGCCGACATAACTGCCAGAGGCGCCCCTGTATCCACATCGGAAAGTGTTACCAGAAGGATGGAGCGGGGCAGACCCTTTTGCAGATTGTGGCTGTTGGAACCATAATACTTCTGCCCGGCCACATGATATTTTCCGCCCAGGTAAGCCGGCATGGCCATAAAGCGCCGGTCTGGCCCGTCATCCAGCGGAAAGCCGGGAATATCGGATTTTGCCGGGAAATTGACCTGAAGGCCGTGCTCGTCAGCCCTCGGACCTCCCAGCAGGAAATCCTTTTTTCCAAAGAGAGACATGGTCTCCCGCATGGTTTCGATGCATCGGGCGGCGTCCAGCACGCCCGCTTCTATCATATCTTTTTCACTCAGGTATAAAAAATCAATCCTCATTCCTACCGCCTCGATCTCTATGAAATATCCAGCCGCTACTCTTTCAGCTTTGTCCACATCTCGTCGTAAACAGCCAGGGTATCTGTATCCAGATTCTGTACGTACTCACCTGCGGCGATCACGTCCGCCGGAGGATTCTTGGCGATATTTCCGGAATACTCTTCTCCCATGGCCTCCACAGCCGCTGTGTTCGGATTCAGATAAGGGAACTCTTCCGATACCATCTGGGATACCTCGGAATCCAGCATGAAATTGATGAACTGCATGGCTCCGTCATAGTTTTTCGTGCCTTTCAAAACCGCCCAGTTATCCATAAAGAGGTACGCGCCCTCTGTGGGGTATACGATCTTGATATCCGGATTCTCCTCCATGGCCAGAGCCGCTTCCGCGCTCCACACATAACCCACGGAGCAGTCGCCGGAAATCAGCGCGGACTTGGGGCTGTCAGAATCGTAAAGCCGGATATTATTTTTCAGTGTCAGCAGCTTTTCCTCGATCTGGCTTAAGATTTCCGGATCTGTCTCGTTCATGCTGTATCCCATGCTGCGGGCCGTCATGCCGATAACCGCACGATAGTCATCCAATACTACCAGGGAATCCGCCAGAGAAGGATCAAAAAGATCCGCATAGGAGGTGATATCCAAATCCGTCATGGAAGTATTGACCGCAATGGCCGCCACACCGCCCTGATAAGGCACGGAATAGATATTGCCGGGATCATAGGAGGGATTCAGATAGGCTTCTCCGATATTGGACAGGTTCGTAAGAGCGTCCTGATCGAGCTCCTCCAGCATATCCTGGGCGATCATCTGCTCGATCATGTAATCGCTGGGAAGCACCACATCGTAAGCCCCTTCTGACTCGGATTTTACCTTTGCCAGCATATCCTCATTGGAAGAATAGGTGGACACATTGACCTTGATTCCGGTCTCATCCTCAAATTTTTCAAATACGGCGTCCGGAACGTACTCGGTCCAGACAAATACATTCAGTTCTCCCGCGTCTCCGGCCCCACTCTCAGAACTGCCGCAGCCGGCCAGAAGACCTGCCGTCATCATCAGTGCCAGCACGAAACAAATCCATCTCTTTTTCATAATCCTTCCTCCTTTTTCCTCTTTTTCATGTAACTGCCCAGTACCTTCACAGTTACCTTTTCACTTTCTTCTTTATCTTTAAGAGATCACTCTGAGTCAGCACCACCAGCACAATCGTGCCCAGCAGAATCAGAGTGGAAAGTGCGTTCACATCCGGCGCCACGCCGCTCTTGATGCTCTCCATGACCTTGAGCGGAAAGGTTTTGGTCTGCCCGTTTACAAAATAACTGATAATTACATCATCGATGGAAAGGGTAAAAGCCAGAAGCGCTCCGCCCGCGATTCCCGGCGCCAGCACCGGTAGGGTAATCTCAAAAAAGGTCCGTATCCGGTTCGCCCCCAGATCCAGGCTGGCCTCCTCAATAGAGCTGTCGTAGCCTGCCAGGCGCGCCCTCACATTGAAAATCACATAGGGAACGCAGAAGGTCACATGGGCCAGAATCAGCGTCAGCATACCTCTTGGAATATCCACAAGGGCAAAGATGGTCAGAAGGGAAATGCCAAGCACGATCTCCGGAATTACCACCGGTATGTACAAAAGACCGTCCAGCAGAGCCTTTCCCTTAAACTTGTACCGGTACATGCCCACTGCCCCGAGGGTGCCGATGACAGTCGCCAGCAGAGTGCTGACAATGGCAATCACCATGGTATTTCCAAAGGACTGCAGCAGAGAGGAGTTATCAAACAGCTTCACATACCAGTCCAGGGTAAAGCCTTTCCAGCTCAGATACGGTTTCGAGGTCGTAGCGTTCATGGAATTTACCACAATCACACTGATAGGAAGAAACAGAAACAGATATACTAAGGCACAGAACAGAGCGCTCAGCCGTTTTCTGTTCCGTTCTCTCTTTTTTCTCTTCATCATGCTCCTCCTTCCTCTCAGACGCCCAGGTTCTCCATGCTGCCGCCCATTCTCTGATACAGCTTCACAAGGATCAGCGTAATCACAATCAGGACAATGGACAGAGCCGCTCCCAGAGGCCAGTTGTTTCCGCTCTGGAACTGCCGTTCTATCAGATTTCCGATCACATCCGAATTGCCGCCGCCCAGAATATCGGAAATGAAAAAGTATCCGAGACAGGGAATAAATATCATAATGCTTCCGGAAAAGATGCCGCCGGCAGTCAGCGGCAGAACCACCTCCACAAAGGTAGCCGCCTTCTTTGCTCCCAGATCCGCCGATGCTTCCAGAAGACTCTGATCCAGCTTCTCGATGGAGGTGTACAGCGGCAGAATCATAAACGGAAGCAGGCAGTATACCATACCCAGAATCGTCGTTCCCCGGTTATACAGGAAATTCAGCGGCCCGTCTGTCAGATGCAGAAACTGAAGCGCCGTATTCAGCCATCCGTTTGTTCCCAGAAAGGTCCTCCACCCATAGACACGGATCAGGGAATTGGTCCAGAAGGGAACGATCACCAGCATATACAGAATCTTTTTATATTTACTCTTCGTCCGGGCAATCAGCCAGGAAAAAGGATATCCAATCAGGATACAGATGACCGTGGTTACAAACGCTATCAGAAGAGACTGTCCGTAGATTTTCATATAATCCAAGCTGACCAGCCGGGCATAATTCTTTGTGGTAAACTGAAAGACTACATTATAATACTGGTCAATGGAACAGAAGCTCATGACTCCCACATAGATCAGCGGTACAGCCACAAGAAGTATCAGCAGAAGCGTCATGGGACCTGTCATCACCACTGCCGGCAGCGTATTGCTCCGAAAGCTGTGCCGGGAATGCTTCCTTGTTTTTTCCATACCTGCACCTCCTCCTTAAACCAAAGGCATACTGTCTATCATTTCCAGCACCTGGTTCTCCGGATTGTGAAGCAGCACCGCGTCCTTTTCCTCCCACCAGGGATGAATGATGCTTCCGGGCTCCGGCAGTTCCTCTCCTGCCAGACGGTCCATTTTAATCTCCATGCCATTCTGGAGAACCGCGATACATTTCACCACAGATCCCACATAGACATAATCCTTCACCTGAGCTTCCAGCTGAAAACCCTTGACCGGCACCGGAGAAAATCTCATCTTCTCCGGCCGCACAGAAACGGTGATGTACTCATTTCTGGAAAATCCGTATCCGCAGCCCCGGATCACGCCGTTTTCAATCCGGACCGCCACCCTGCCCATGGCAAGCTCCTTGATATTTCCCTCAAAAATGTTCGTCTCTCCGATGAAGGTCGCCACAAATTTCGTCTGAGGCTGTTCGTAGATCTCCTCCGGCGTGCCAAGCTGATCCAGGATCCCGTCGTGCATGACCGCGATCCGGTCGCTCATGGTCAGGGCCTCCTCCTGATCGTGGGTCACATAGATAAAGGTGATGTTCAGCTTTCTCTGGAGACGCTTCAGCTCCAGCTGCATCTGCTTGCGCAGCTTCAAGTCCAGCGCTCCCAGCGGCTCATCCAGAAGCAGCACCCGGGGCCGGTTTATGAGGGCCCGGGCAATGGCCACCCTCTGCTTCTGTCCTCCGGAGAGCTGGGACGGATACCGCTCTTCAAAGCCTGTGAGCTGTACCAGGGCCATGATCTCTTTAACCCTCTGGGCGATTTCCGGCCTGGGCACCTTTTTCATTTTCAGACCATAGGCAATGTTGTCGTAAATGGTCTTGTGGGGAAACAGGGCATAGCTCTGAAACACCGTATTTACATTTCTCTCAAAGGGCTCCTTCTCCTCCACCGCCTGGCCTTCCACCAGAATGCTGCCCGAGGTGGGCTCCTCAAAGCCTGCAATCATCCGCAGCGTCGTGGTCTTGCCGCAGCCTGACGAACCCAGCAGGGTCAGGAATTCTCCTTCCTCCACGGAAAGATTCAAATCCTTTACCACATGATTTTTCCCGAAATATTTATTTACGCCTTCCAGCTGTACAATGCTGCTCATATATCCACCTCTTCCGACTGCTCATTTCATAAAAGCGGGAAAATTTATCCCCGCCTTCTGCTACAGGGCTTTTGCCCCACGCTCTCCTGTACGGATACGGACAGCATCTTCCATGTTTCTCACAAAGATTTTTCCGTCCCCCGCGTGGTCTGTCGCGCATTTTTCCCGGACGGCCGCAATAATCGGCTCCACATCCTGGTCATTGACCACCACCTCTATCCGGATCTTGGGCAGCAGATTGATGGTAGTGTGAAACCCCTTCAGTTCCCTGGTCCCCTGCTCCTCCACGATGCCCTTCTGGGTGCCGCAGCCCATGACCGTGGACAGGGTCATGCCGCCGCAGTTGACCTCATCCAGAATGCGCTTGATATCCTCCAGCTTTTCCGGTCTTACAATGATGATAATTTCTTTCATATATGCTCCTCCCTTCCCCGTCTGTCCATATACGGCAAAGGGAGCTGTCTGGAAAGACAGCTCCCTTGCTTTCAGGTATTGCTATTTGATTTTATTTTTTGCTAATTGATATCTGAGAATATACTCCTTTCCGCACCATGTTTCAAGTGCTCCTTTATACCATCTTTTGGGGTATTCCGTGGTATTTCTGGTACATTTGTGTTATATCCGGCCCGTTTTTATTCCAGTTCCCGCACCATTTTAAAAAGCTGAACCCTGCTTTTCGTCCCCATCTTATGGTGGATACTGGAAATATGCTTTTTCAGGGTATTGGGGCTGATAGAGGCCTCCTCACAGATCTCGGCACTGTCCTTTCCTTCCAGCAGAAGCCTCAGAATCGAGGTCTCCCTCCGGGTCAGCTCATAGCGCTCCGCCGCCTGGGATACTGAGAGCTTTCCGCCGATCTGCTCCTCCCGGTTCCTGCTGCGGGACA
>CALWAZ010000141.1 GCA_944375725.1 uncultured Merdimonas sp.
AGATCTACAATGTCAGACCAGTCTCCCACCCGGTTTCCCATATTTCCCTCCGGCGTCCGGTAAAAGTATTCCGGATGATGCTCTGCCAGCCAGGAATCCGGCGATGTATGGTTGTACACCACATCCAGGATGCATTTCATTCCCAGCTCATGAATTCTGTCCACCAGGGAACGGAACTCCTCCAGGGTGCCCAGCTCCGGATTGATCTTCCGGTAATCCGCAATGGCGTAGGGACTTCCCAGACTTCCCTTGCGCGCCGCTTTTCCAATGGGATGAACTGGCATCAGCCAGACGATATCCGTCCCCAGAGCACGAATTCGCTCCAGATCCCGCTCCACAGCCTTGAAGGTCCCTTCCCCGCTGTAATTGCGGACATAGACAGAATAAATAATTTGACTGCGGAGGCTTTTCTTTGTGTTCTGTGCCATTTTTTCTTTCCTCTCCTGTAGACTGCGGGCTTTGTTCCTGCCCGGGTGCAGTTATTATAAAATAAAATGCTCCAATTTGTCTCTAAGACTTCTTTTGTCCCACCGTCGTTTTTCGGGGCCCGCCGCCTCAGCCGGATTCGTGGCCCGGTATGGTATTATTCATATAGGTTTTTCCCTCCAGCTTATCCCAGCCTTCCACAGTCAGATATTTGGGAAAAACCTCGGGATCGGTTTCGAAATGGAAAGTCAGCGTAACATCCTCCCCTTCATAAACCGCTTCCCTTCCGTCATACCGGATCCGTGCCGTGCCAGACAATATCTCAGGGCCTTTATCCGTCTTTGCTGACAGCTCATTTATCCTAAAGTCAAACTTTTCATCCGTCACACCGTTGATCAGAATCTCACAGTAAGTCATCGATGAGGCGTCCGTAATCTCGCCAGTCCAGTACTGATAAATACTCTCATCAAAATACCTGCCGTCATAGATCAGCTGGATACCAGGGTCAGCTCCGGCCTCTGCGGCCAGCTCGTACACCCTCTTCCTGGTCAGATCCGCCGCCTTACTGTTTACCACCAGAGAATACAGGCTCCCGCCTTCCACTTCGGCTCCGGCTTCCTGTACAGTCTCTTCCTTTCTTCTGATCCAGTACCGCTCCTCTTCCGTCAGTGTTTCCATGGACTCTTCATCCTTATTCTCCTTCAGGATATCCCAGATGGTGTTCAGCGCGTCATCCCATACTGCATAGATTTGGCCGGATAATTCATTCATATCCGCCTGGGCCGCCGCGTTCTGCAGTTTTTCCTCCAGCCTGTCTGCCTCTGCCTGGGCCGCTGAAACCTCTCTTTCTATGGGCGATACCCAGACCGGCGTCAAAAATGGTTCATTCACTGGCCTGGAACTGGAAAAGCCTGCGTCTGCCTTTTCATTATAAAGCCCATAGAAAGGAAGTTCTGTCTCCTCTGTGCTTTCCAGGTCATAATATCCCACCCAGCTCCGGTAGCCCTCCGGCAGTCCGGCCATTTCTGAGCCGGGAAGATACAGATACAGATCCTCTGCCCCTTCCAGTCCATATGCGTCCCCATAGCAATAGAGAACGCCGTATTTGATTTCCTCTTCACCTTTCCGCAGATAATCTATAGATTCTATCTGAAACCTGTAAGTCATATCATCTACTTTTTCCGGTTCCGTAAACTGCCCGGTGAAATCACTGCAATAGAGTGTTCCGTTTGGATACCCTTCTCCTGTAACGCCCAGATCACTGTCCTGGAAATGCCCGTCAAAGCTGCCGTCCTCATGAATATAGAGTACCGTATACCAGCCGCCCGCTCCGCTGCTGAAATAGAACTCCCGGTCCGCCACATCCGCAAATGAAAATCCATCAGCTGAAGCTTCCCCGTTCTGGCCATTTTCCGCCTCTGTATCTGACTCCTGTGCCTGGCTTCCCTGATTTTTCTCCTGATCTGCCGCCGGCGTATCCTGTCCTTCCATCTGCCCTTCTGTCTGTCCTTCCGTCTTCGCCTGCCGTCCGCAGCCTGCGGCCAGACCTGCCAGCAGAGCCAGAATGAGCAGCCATCTCTTTTTCTTCATAAAATTTGCGTCCTCTCTTAATCTCACTGACGTACTCTGTTCAGATCTGCTGACACCGGACTGCGGTTTTCATGACCCGGTCTTTTTTGTTTTCAAACAGCTCATAGGCCTCTTCAATCCTGGAAAGCGGATAGGTGTGGGTAATCAGCGGCAGAGTATCCAGCTTTCCCTCAGCAATCAGCGAGAGAATTTCCTCACAGTCACAGCCATCCACGCCGCCTGTCTTAAAGGTCAGATTTTTTCCATACATCCGCGGCAGAGGCAGCACCTGATCCTCCTCGTATAGAGCTACGACCGTCACGATGCCGTTGGGCCGGGCATACTTCCAGGCCATCTCGAAGGTATCACTGGTTCCTGCCACTTCCAAAACCACGTCAGCCCCTCCGTTGGGACAGAATCTTTTGACTGTCTCCGGCAGTTCTTCCGGTGTAACTGCCAGGACATCCGGATAATGCTCCCGCACAAAAGCCAGCCTGTCCGGGTCCTTTTCACAGACAAGGATCCGCTCCGGCTCCTTCAGTCTGGCGCAGAGCAGCGTGCAGATGCCTGTGGGACCCGCTCCCAGAATCAGCACCGTATCCCCCTGCCGAATCTCTGAAATGCGTACTGCCCAGAATCCTGTAGCAAGCACGTCGCCCACAAAGAGAGCCCGCTCAAAGGAAACACCTTCCGGGATCACAGTCAGTCCCTGATCCGCATGGGGCACCCGGACATATTCTGCCTGTCCGCCATCGATCCGGCAGCCCAGCGCCCAGCCGCCATCCGGATCGGTACAGTTGTTTACATAGCCCCTCTTACAGAAAAAGCAATTTCCGCAGAAGGTCTCCACATTCACTGCCACACGGTCTCCCGGTTTCACCTTTGTCACTTCGGCGCCCACCGCCTCCACCGTTCCCACCATCTCATGACCTACGGTGATGCCCGGAACCGCCCTCGGCACTGCTCCGTGTTTAATGTGCAGATCACTGGTACAGATACTGGCCAGCTCTACCCGTACCACCGCGTCCTTTCCATCCCGGATCTCCGGCTTCGGCTTTTCCAGCAGCTGAAAATTTCCCTTTGACACATAGGTATATGCAAGCATGACGCAATTCCTCCTTTTTTCTGATTTTACCATATCTGGTGCTTCTTTGAAATCCATATCCTTAGGAATTACAGTTATCTCTGCCGCTGACTTTTCTGAAACAAACGCAAAAAAAATCCACTGTACCGTCTCCGATACAGTGGATTTTCCGAGTTTATACCAGGTTTTTCTGATATCCAAGTGTCCGGCTTTTCACGGACGGCTGTGTGATTCAGGCGGACTGCTTTTTAGTCCGTCCGGAAGCACACTGACGTCCGTGAAATGTCCGAACACCGGATACAGAAAAACCGTCCCCTTATTTATCTCTCCAGATAATTCTGCCCTTGGACAAATCATAGGGAGACATCTCAATGGTCACCTTATCGCCCGGCAGAATCCGGATAAAGTTCATGCGGAGCTTGCCGCTGATATGAGCCAGCACCTGATGGCCATTCTCAAGCTGCACCTGGAACATGGCGTTCGGCAGCTTCTCCACTACGGTTCCTTCGATTTCAATTACATCTGCTTTAGACATTTTCATCCTCCTTTTCCTGCAGCCTGATGGCGCGCTTCACATAATCGTCCGTTATCTGCCTGGAATCCCAGTCTTCCGGGATTCTGCAAATGGGCTGAACATGTTTCCGGTTCTTTTTTTTCGGATTCGACAGGGGGCGCAGCCTCCCGTCCGTCAGATATACATATTCGCCCTCATTTTTTAATATGATATACAGCTTATCCTTATCGTGGCCCGCCTTTGATCTGGCGAACATTCCCTGCTTCATTTCCTTCATAGGCGGTCACATGGTGAGGGTAAGGATCTCCGGCTCTCCGTCGGTGATCAGAACCGTATTTTCATAATGAGCAGAAAGCGAGCCGTCGTCAGTCACTACCGTCCAGTCGTCATCCAGCCAGGATACCTCCCAGGTACCAGCGTTGATCATGGGCTCGATGGCCAGTGTCATTCCGGGTACCAGCTTGATGCCCCGGCGGCGCTGCCGGAAATTCGGGATCTGCGGATCCTCATGCAGATGCTCTCCGATTCCATGGCCTACCAGGTCCCGGACCACACC
>CALWAZ010000142.1 GCA_944375725.1 uncultured Merdimonas sp.
GCTCCTCTGTTGCACTGCAAATCGTATTTAAAACAAGTATATCATACCCCTTTTTCGAAATAATTTCAACTAAATCTTCAAATTTATTGTAGTTAAATGTCGTCTGGGACACGATACACAGCTTTTCAGACCGGGGAGCCGCGAAATTTTCAGCCTCCTCCACGGATTCTATCACATAAGAGGGATTTCTGCACCAGCCCCGGATGCCTTCCACTTCGGGGTGCTTCGCGTTTCCGATGATCAGAACTCTCCGCCCGTTTCCTTCCTCCCGCTGCACAATGCGGTGTATCTTCCGCACAAAGGGACAGGTGGCATCCACAAGACGGATTCCCTTTTTCTCCAAGAGCTCATAGATGTGCCGGCCGACCCCGTGGGCGCGGATAATGACGGTGCCTCCGGACAGGGCCTGAAGCTCCTCCTCCGAATTCAGCACCCGGACTCCCTTTTCCTCCAGCTCACGCACCACCATCTCATTGTGCACAATCGGGCCATAGGTATAGATGGGCCCCTCAGCCTGTTCGATCTGCTCATACACAGTATCCACCGCCCGCCGGACCCCAAAGCAGAAGCCGGCTGTCTTTGCAAGTATCACTTCCATAATAAGTAAATGTTCCTCTCCATATTAAATACCGGAATATCAAAACCGCTCCCGAAGCTCAGGATTTCGGGACCAGAGAAATGATTTTGTCAATCACTTCCTCCACCGTCATGTTGGAAGAGTCCACCAGAACCGCGTCCTCAGCCTGGCGCAGAGGAGATACTTCCCGGGTCATGTCCCGTTCATCCCGTTCTCTGATATCAGCCTCCACAGCCTCCAGGCTGCACTCTTTCCCCTTTGCCGACAGCTCATCATAGCGGCGTTTCGCCCGGCAGGCTGTGCTGGCTGTCAAATATACCTTCACATCCGCACCGGGCAGCACACAGGTTCCGATATCTCTGCCATCCATCACCACGTTTTCCCGGGCGGCCAGCTTCTGCTGAAGCTCCACCAGTTTTTTTCTCACATCCGGATTTACCGAAGAAGCCGAAGCCATATTTCCGACCTCTTCCGCGCGCAGGAGATTCGTCACATTTTCTCCGTCCAGGAGCACCTGCTGGGCTCCGTCCACATAGGAAATGGTAATATCCGCGTGCCGGCTTGCTTCACTGATCTTTTCCGTATCCGCCGCGTCAATATGCTGGCGCAGCAGATACAGAGCCATGGCACGGTACATGGCGCCTGTATCCACATAAATAAATCCCAGTTTTTCAGCCACTGCTTTTGCCACAGTGCTCTTCCCGGCTCCCGCCGGTCCATCGATCGCTATCTGGTAACTCATCCTTTCAGCCCTCTCGCCTGTCTGTCCATATCCTCAATGACAATATCATAGATTTCTCCGAGTCCGGCACAGTACTCCAGCACCTTCCAGGGCTCATTGGTATGGAAATGAATCTTGATCAAATCTTCATCGCCCACAGCCAGCAGGCAGTCCCCCCGGAAATTTTCCGTAAAGTAATTGCTGATTTCATCCTCATCCAGGTTTTCTCCTTCAATCAGCAGCTGCGTGTCGTATCTGAATTCCAGCATCTTCGTTCCACCTTTCCAAATCTACGCTTTTACATTATAGCTGAATTGGAGTTTCCGCGCAATTACTATTTTTTTGTTTCTCTGCCGGGCACATGTTTCTCCGATGCCGCCGCCCAGGCCGGGCAGACGTAAAATAGGCAGAAAAAATGCGGAAGCAGCTTTTTACGGCCGCTTCCGCATTTTTTTATATTTTTCGGTTATGTTAACACACTGCTGCCGCCCGCAGGGGCGGCAGAATAATTTTGGTTTTTCTTACAGGCCCGGCCTTTAAGCTCAGCCTTCGATCTGAATGTAATTATTGTTTTCTACTTTGGCCTGGGCATCCTTCTTCGGAATCGTAAGAACCAGCGCTCCGTTCTCAAATTTCGCCTTGATGTCGGCTTCCGTTATCTGATCGCCTACATAAAAGCTTCTGCTGCAGCTTCCGCTGTAACGCTCTCTGCGGATGTATTTACCCTTGTCGTCCTTCTCATCCTTTTTATTATTAGCTGTAGCCTGAATGGTCAGATAACCGTCTTTCAACTGTGCCTTGATATCTTCCTTCTTTACTCCCGGAAGACTCATGGTAACTTCATATCCGGCATCTGTATCCTTGATGTCTGTGCTCATCATTTCTGTTCTGTATCCGTCAAACGGAAAATCAAAAAAGTCATCCAATAAGTTTTCTCCAAAAATACTAGGCATTAACATAAATCATCGCTCCTTTTTCTGTCTCGTTTCTCAGTCAAATGTTACCTGTTTTTCTGGAACCGGAATCCGGATCTGGAAGATTTCTTTCTTTTTCTCTTCCTTCATCCCTCTTCCTTTGTTCTGACTATGTTATAGCACCGTTTATTAGCACTGTCAAGAGGTGAGTGCTAATTATTTTGTGAAAATTCTGTGAACTTTAAGCTTTTCTTGATTTTACGAGTTTTATTAAGCGTTTTCATCGTATTTTTCTATGTTAATTCGCTGTCATCCTTTCAGATTACACAAGTTCGAGAACGCTGACTTCCAAAGCATCCTCCAATGGTTCTATCGTATTAATATCAGGAGATCCTATCCCCCGCTCCCATCGACTAACAGCCCTTGTCTTTAAACGATACGGATAATCTGCTCATACAGCATCAAATCCTTTTCTGTCACATTCCGGTTGTCATGATAATGACCGAAAAACCATTTCCGATACCGGCATTTCTGCCGGATCTCTTCCAGATAATCCGTAAGCGCGTCCGGCTGATACAATGGGCCGCCGGCCAGAACCTGCGTGGACGATGCCGTACAGTGTGTCACAATGAAATCGACCTGCCATCCAGCCCGCTCCAGGTTTCTCCTCCCCTCCTCGAACTCCGCCTCATCCGGCATTTCTTCTTTCCACCAGGACACATGATTGACCCGGAACCAGGCTCCCGCCCGGCGCAGCGTCCGATATTTTCTTCTGAAATCCGGGTCGTCCGGGTCCAGAATCCCGCCGTGAATATCATGGCTTCTGGCACCTCCGAAAGCAAACAGCCTGATGCCGTCCAGCTCATACACCTGGCCCCGCATCAGGTGAATCACATTCTCCCTGATATGCTGAATCTTTCCGCCATGCCAGTCCTCCACCGGCAGTTCCGCCAGCATATCATAATTTTCATGGTTTCCATCTACCCACAGAAGGGTAAAGGGCTTCTCAGAAAGCCATTTCCGCTGCCATTCCTGTTCCTTTGAGTGGTCCCAGTAGCCAAAATCACCGCATACAATGACAAAATCCTCTCTCGTCATTTTTTTCTGCTCCGGAAAATTTTCCGTGCTGAACCGCCGGTAATCCCCGTGGCAGTCACCGGTAATATAAATCATCAGGCTCCCCCCCTGTACTGTACTATACTCTACTCTATCTGAGTTCTCTTTCCACGGAAATAATTTCCGCCTCCGTATTGCTCTCTACAAAAGACAGAATCTCCTCCATCATGCTGTCTGCCTGGGCGCTGTGCGCCGCAATAGACGCAATACCGATTACTATCGTCTGATGAACGTCCTGCTCTCCGGTTTCAGCCGCCGATACATGATACCGGCTTCTGATTTTCCCCAGAAGGCTCTTCACCACCATTCTCTTCTCCTTCAGAGAATGAACCCACGGGGCATAAAGTCTGATTTCCATTGCCTCAACTCTAAAATTCATCTGTCTGCTCATTTCCATTCTTTTTGTCAATTCTCCGGATTACACCGCGTTTCCAGCCGCATAAGCCGTAGACCAGGCAATCTGCAGATTAAAGCCGCCCGTGACCGCGTCCAGATCCAGCACCTCGCCAATGAAATAAAGCCCCTTTACCAGCTTTGACTCCATGGTGGAAGGATTGATTTCTTTTACGGACACGCCGCCTTTTGTGATAATGGCTTCCCGGTAATCCCGGAGTCCGGTGACAGTCATCTCCAGATTTTTTATCAGATGTACAAAACGCTGCCGCTCTTCCCTTGAAATGTCATGCACCTTTTTGTCCGGATCAATGCCGGAAAGCCGGATCATAACCGGAGTCAGCTTGGCCGGGAAAAGGCCGGAAGCCACGTTTTTGAAGCTTTTGTTGGGATTTGCGTCGAAATCCCGCAGGACACGCTGAGCCAGCTGCTCTGCGGTAAGAGCAGGCTTTAAATCCAGCACCAGGCGGAGTTCCTGGCGGGCTGCCTGGGGTCCTGCATAGCTGCTGGCTGTCAGAATCAGCGGGCCGCTGACGCCGAAATGGGTAAAGAGCATTTCTCCAAATTCCCGGAAAATCTGCTTCTTTCCATTGTAAATGGAGATCTCCACATTTTTCAAAGAGAGTCCCTGCAGTTCTTTCACATACTCTTCCCGAATATTGAAGGGAACCAGCGAGGGCAGGCAGTCTGTCACCTTATGCCCCGCTTCTTCCGCAAACCGGTATCCATCCCCGGTGGAACCTGTGGAAGGATAGGAAAGGCCTCCTGTAGCCACGATTACGGCGTCTCCCTTTACGGTCTCCCCGTTTTGCAGCAGGATTCCTTCTGTCTGTCCATCGCGGCAGATCAGCTCCTTAACGACCGTATTCAAATGTACTTTTACCCCTGCCTTTTTCATGCTGCGCCGCAGGGTATCCAGCACGTCCGCCGATTTATCTGATACGGGGAAAACCCTTTCTCCCCGCTCCGTCTTCAGCCGCAGCCCCTCTTCTTCAAAAAAATTCACAGCGTCCTGATTGGTAAATCCATAAAAAGCGCTGTATAAAAACCGGGCATTGGTGCGCACACTGTCAAAAAGCGTATCCATCCCGCACGCATTTGTCAGGTTGCAGCGGCCTTTCCCTGTAATATAAAGCTTTTTCCCCAGCTTTTCGTTTTTCTCAAATACGTGAACCTCATGTCCCCGCCTTGCGGCAAAGACAGAAGCCAGCATACCGGCGGCTCCGCCGCCCACGATCAATACTCTGCTCATCTGTAATCTCTCCTGCGTATTTTTGCTCTGCAGGCCCGCCCTGCGGCTGTGCCCGGAGCGTTCTGTCCTATCGACAGTGTACCATATTCCGGCCATACCGGCAATCGCATTTCCTGCCTTCCGTTCTTGCGGAACCGCTTGTACATTGCCGGTTCTGTGATAAAATAAGCATATAGAAATTTCGAAAAACAAGGGAGGCCGGTTCATGAACAAAAATGATATTTTTATCATACACGGGACAGATTACAAAGACATGACCCTTCGTCTTCTTACTGAAGCAGGGCTGGCAGAACAGATCAAAGACCGCGGCAGGCATATTGCGCTGAAACCAAACCTTCTGGGAACCATGCGGGCTGAGGATGGAGCAACCACCCATCCCCAGCTGGTCTGTGGAGCTATAGAGTACCTTCAGAGCCATGGTTTTACGCACATTTCCATTATGGAAGGCTCCTGGGTGGGGGAACGCACTTCCCGCTCCTTTGAAGCGCTCGGCTATACGGACATTTCAAAAAAGTACGGTATCCCGCTGATCGACCTGCAAAAGGACGAGGGAGTTTCCTGTGACGCCAAAGGCATGAAGCTTTCTGTCTGCCGGAAGGCACTGGAAACAGACTTTTTGATCAATATGCCGGTGGTCAAGGGACACTGCCAGACGCACATTACCTGCGCCCTGAAAAACAATAAAGGACTGATTCCCAACTCCGAAAAGCGCCGTTTTCACACGATGGGGCTTCACAAACCCATCGCTCATCTGAGCACAGTGGTACGAAATGATTTCATTCTTGTGGATAATATCTGCGGAGATCTGGACTTTGAAGAAGGCGGAAATCCCGTATACATGAACCGAATCTGGGCCGCCCGGGACCCGGTGCTCTGTGATGCCTTTGTCTGTGACTGTCTCGGCCTTCCTGTGGATGAGGTTCCCTATATCCGCATGGCTGAGCGGCTGGG
This sequence comes from uncultured Merdimonas sp., assembly GCA_944375725.1. Lineage (GTDB taxonomy): Bacteria > Bacillota > Clostridia > Lachnospirales > Lachnospiraceae > Laedolimicola. The sequence goes on from CALWAZ010000142.1 coordinate 5,925, forward strand.
AACAGGCTGCGCCGACACCTCGAAGGCCCATCTGGTCTTTCTGAATGAAAGCACAGATACGGAATACATGGAGATCACCGGGCCCAGGCGCTCTTCCCCTCTGCCCCGGCGGGTCCAGAAGCTGGCCGGCTATACGGCGCCAAAGGACTCCTGCTCCGCCTGCTACGGCTCCCTGATCCATGCGCTGCACCGGCTTTCCGAGGCCGGTAAACTCCATCAGGGCCTGCCGCCTGTCTGCATCGGACAGGGCTATAAGGGACAGACCGGAGAAATCGGCGTGGGCAGCTGTACCTCCTGCTTTAAAAACTCTTTGAGGGGCTGTCCGCCAAAGGCTATCGATATGGTGAAATTTCTGGAAGAAAACTGGCTTTGATGTATATCAAAAAAGGATCCGGGAGAGGAAATTATCTCCCGGATCCTTTTTATTATCCCACGTTTCTATTAACAAAAACCTTATACAGGATATGCGCCGTTTTTGGTATCTGCCTCTGTCACATCTACCTTCTTCTCCTGAGCGTCTCTGTACTTGAAGAACTCTGTAGCCACCTGCGGGAACAGAGCGTAGGTCAGAACATCCTCGTCCTGCTCCTTGTACTGAGCCATCTCCTTCTCCAGAGTATCCAGCTCGTTGGGAACCAGATCCGCCGGACGGCAGGTAATTACCTCCGCGTCTCCGATGCACTTCTTCTGCACCTCCGGATTGAAGGGCTTTACAGTCTTTCCGTATTTTCCGGAAAGCAGATCCTTGGACTCCTTGGTCACCATCTTGTAACGCTCGCCGGCTACCACGTTCATCACTGCCTGTGTTCCGACGATCTGAGAGGACGGAGTTACCAGCGGGCACTCGCCGAAGTCCTTACGCACACGCGGAACCTCTTCCAGCACCTCGTAGTACTTGTCCTCCGCTCCCAGTTCCTTCAGCTGTGAAGTCAGGTTGGACAGCATGCCGCCCGGCACCTGATACAGCAGAGTCTTAATATTAACGCCCAGATTCTTGGGATTCAGCAGACCGCTGTCCAGAGCCTCGTCACGGATCGGACGGAAGTAGTCCGCAATCTCAGCCAGCAGCTTCTGGTCATATCCTGTATCATAGGGCGTTCCCTTAAAGGTTTCCACCATAACCTCGGTGGCCGGCTGAGAGGTTCCCAGCGCGAACGGGGAAATCGCGCAGTCGATCACATCCACGCCTGCTTCCACTGCCTTCAGGTAAGTCATGGAAGCCACGCCGGAAGTATAGTGGGTATGCAGCTGAATCGGAATATGTACGGTCTCTTTCAGGGCTTTCACAAGCTCAGTCGCCTTGTAGGGCAGCAGAAGGCCTGCCATATCCTTGATACAGATAGAATTTGCTCCCATCTCCTCGATCTCTTTTGCAATATTGGTCCAGTACTCCAGTGTGTAAGCATCACCCAGCGTATAGGAAAGAGCTACCTGCGCGTGGCCGCCTTCCTTATTGGTCGCCTTCACCGCTGTCTGAAGATTTCTCATATCATTCAGACAGTCGAAAATACGGATAATATCAATTCCGTTTGCGATGGACTTCTGTACAAAATACTCTACCACGTCATCGCCGTAGGGACGGTATCCCAGGATATTCTGGCCGCGGAACAGCATCTGCAGCGGGGTCTTCTTTGCCTTGGCCTTAATCTTACGCAGTCTCTCCCAGGGATCCTCATGCATGAAACGCAGGGACGCGTCAAAAGTCGCGCCTCCCCAGCACTCCAGGGAATGATATCCTACCTGATCCAGCTTCTCCACAATGGGAAGCATCTGTTCTGTAGTCATACGTGTGGCAATCAGAGACTGATGCGCGTCACGCAGTATGGTCTCGGTAATCTGTACCGGTTTTATCTCAGACATCTTTTAACCTCCTCGTTAAAATCCATTCTATAATTCGCCGTCACTTACGCTGATTTTTCTCTGCTTTACATGACTCCGAAGATAGCCATAAAGGTACCGGCCGCCACAGCCGTACCGATAACACCGGCCACATTCGGGCCCATGGCATGCATCAGCAGGAAGTTGGTGGGATCCGCCTCAGAACCAACCTTCTGGGATACACGGGCAGCCATCGGAACCGCGGATACGCCGGCAGAGCCTATCAGCGGATTTACCTTGCCCTTCGTCACCAGGCACATCAGCTTGCCCAGCAGCACGCCGGCGGCAGTACCGAAGGCGAAGGCAATCAGGCCGAGAGCTACGATTTTCAGAGTATCAGCAGTCAGGAACGCCTCTGCGCTGGCAGTAGCTCCTACGGACGTACCCAGCAGAATAACCACGATATACATCATTGCGTTGGAAGCGGTCTCCATCAGCTGATTTACCACGCCGGACTCGCGGAACAGGTTGCCCAGCATCAGGGCTCCTACCAGAGGCGCGGTCGTCGGCAGAATCAGGCAGACAACGATGGTAACGATAATCGGGAACAGGATCTTTTCCAGCTTGGATACGGGACGAAGCTGCTCCATCTTGATCTTCCGCTCTTTTTCCGTAGTCAAAAGACGCATGATCGGCGGCTGGATAATCGGAACCAGAGCCATATAGGAGTAAGCGGCCACCGCGATAGGTCCAAGCAGAGCTGTCTGCTCCAGTTTTCCAGCCAGGAAAATGGAGGTGGGGCCGTCAGCGCCTCCGATAATGGAGATAGCTGCCGCCGCCTTGTCAGAGAAGCCCATCAGCATGGCTCCCAGGTAAGCCACGAAGATACCAAACTGTGCCGCGGCGCCCAGAAGAAAGCTCTTCGGGTTTGCAATCAGAGGTCCGAAATCTGTCATCGCTCCTACACCCATGAAAATCAGGGACGGAAGCACGGACCACTCATCCAGCACATAGAAGTAATAGAGAAGGCCGCCCACACCATTGGACGTCTCCTCCGGACTGGCAATAATGTCCGGATAAATATTTACAAGAAGCATACCAAAAGCGATCGGAACCAGAAGAAGCGGCTCATAATCCTTTTTGATAGCCAGATACAGAAACACACATGCAACCAGGATCATGATCAGGTTGCCCCCGGTCAGATTTAAAAAGGCCGTCTGCTGCACGAGGTTTCCCAGGGTTTCAAATATATATTCCATGTCTTAACCTCCGTTGAAAATGAACGTTCTGTACAATTAGTTCAGAGACGCCAATAAATCTCCGGACTCGACTGCCTGACCCACACTTACATTGATGCTTGCCACAGTTCCTGCTTCGGGAGCCACAATGGGGATCTCCATCTTCATAGCCTCCAGAACGACAATGCTGTCACCCGGATTTACAGCCTGGCCCACAGAAGCCTCGATCTTCACTACCTTGCCCGGTACGGAAGCCTTTACCTCAATGCTGCCGGCCGCTGCTGCGGGAGCGGGCGCTGCTGCAGGTGCAGGTGCCGGAGCCGGTGCGGGCGCTGCCGCGGGTGCTGCAGGTGCCGGAGCCGGTGCTGCCGCAGGTGCAGGTGCCGGTGCGGGTGCCACAGGAGCTGCTCCGCCGGCTCTCTCTTCAACGGTTACGTCATATGCTACGCCATTTACGGTAATTGTATAGTTTTTCATTTCTTTGATTCCTCCTGAATATAAAATCCTCTTTTATGATTTTTTCCATTTGTTTCCGCTTCTGCGTTTAATGGAACGCACAACAAAACCGTCGGAAGATGTGCCCATGGCAGCTGCCACAGCTGCTGTAATCACAGCAATCAGCTGCGTATCCGCTGCAGGCGCAGGTGCCGCTGCGGGCGCGGGCGCCGCCGCGGGAGCAGGAGCCGGCGCTGCTGCGGCCTTCGGCTTCTCCTCTGTCTTTCCGCCCTTCTTCGCCTTTTCCTCTGCCATGTGGATATATTTAAAGCAGGAGATCAGGAAACACAGGATAATCAGTACCACAAACACGGAGCCCATACCGATCAGCGTATTCAGGGCTGCTTTCTGGGCAATCTCTCCTGTGCTGTAAATCGGATCCAGAGTAGCTGTGGTGATCACATTGTCCTGATCGTATGCCAGGCTCAGGCGCATATCGTGATCTTCAAATTCATAGACTGCGGAATACGTAATATTTCCGTCTGAATCCTCTGTGGCTCCCTCATACTCCTTCACGCCCACATAGGCGCCGAATTCATCAAGATTGGCCTCATAGGATTTCAGCATGCTTAAATAGGCGTCTGCTGTAAATCCAAACTTCTGGCCGGTACCGCCTATATACGGATACAGCTCCACCTGCTGCTCAAAATCCTCAAAATGGCTGTCCAGACTTTCAATCTCCGCTTCCAGCGAGGTCTTATCAGTGCTTGCCAGCATCTGCACATACTGATCGGATCTTGCCTGATATTCCGCTTCATTCTCCAGATATACTTTGGAGGAGCAGCCGGTGAGTACCAGGATACCCGCCAGAAGCAGCAGTGCCGGCAGTTTTTTCAAGCTTCTTTTCATAACAATTCACCCCTCCTAGACAGTTCCATGCTTTTTGTCCGGACGGCTTTCTCTCTTGGTAAACAGCATCTCAAACGCGCCGATTACCTGCTTTCTTGTGTCAGCGGCATCGATCACCACGTCCACATAGCCCCGTCTCGCGGCAGCCTCCACACTGTCCTGAAGAGCGGCATATTCCTTCGCCTTCTCGTTCTGTGTCTCGGCATCCGCGTCCGCGTACATTACCTTTGCAGCCATCTTCGCGTCCATCATGCCGATCTTTGCATTCTTCCATGCAAATACCAGATCCGCTCCGATTCCCTTGCTGTTCATGGCCACATACGCGCTTCCGAACGCTTCTCCCGCGATCACATTTACCTTCGGCACGGTCGCGTTCGCGAATGCGTAGGTCATGCGCGCCACAGCCTTCGCCATGTTCCGCTCGGAGCACAGAGAAGCCTTATAGCCCTGAACATTGGTAACCGTAAGGACAGGAATATTGAACGCGTCGCAGAAATTCACAAAATCAGCGGCCTTCTGGGCCCCTCTTGCCGTGAGCTCAGTCTCGCCGTTTGCCACTGCGCCTACTGTCATGCCGTTCAGGCGGATAAAGCCTGTCACCATATCCTTCGCATAGGCAGCCTTTGTCTCAAAGAACGCATTTCCGTCAGAAATGCTGGAAAGTATGTAGGAAGCGGAATACTGTACGCTGTCCAGGTCCGCGCATACACGGTTCAGATCATCCGTGCACTCTTCATAGGAGGCATCATCCTCATTATTTGCGGGAAGCCAGGTGATAAGCCGGCGGATCTGGGAAAGGATCTCGCCTTCGCTTCCGATCATGTCCACTGTTCCCGCTTCCTCAGCCTGGAACTTCGCGGAAGAGCTGTCGCATTTTTCCTTCCGGTTTCCGGCTACCGCATTCGGAGCGTTTACAAAAAGCTTTGCGTTCTCTGCTTCCATAAAAGTAAAATCGGAAAGTCCGGGAACTACTGCAAGTCCGCCGCCGCAGGTGCCGAAAATCGCGGTAATCTGCGGTACGACGCCAGAGGCAAGGGTCTGCTGGAGATAGAGCTCTCCGAAACCGTTCAGCGCGTCCACGCCTTCCTGCAGACGAACACCGGCGCAGTCAATCAGGCCGATGACCGGCGCTCCCATCTTACATGCCATCTCATAAAGGCGTACAATCTTCTTTGCGTGCATTTCGCCCAGCGTTCCGTTCAGTACGGACGCGTCCTGGCTGTACACGTAAACCAGATTGCCGTCAATCACGCCGTATCCGGTGATTACACCATCTGAAGGCGCGCTCTTCTCTTGCAGATTGAAATCGGTGCTTCTGGCTGTCACCTGTCCGCCGATTTCCACAAAACTGTTCCCGTCAAGCAGCTCTGCAATTCTTCTGCCCGCCGGGTTTTGTGCTGTACTACTCATTTTCAGCCCTCCATATATTTTTGTTTTAAAAAAAACCAAATCATATCAGATAACATTTTAGCAACATTTCGCTTCCGAATCAAGTCAATTTTCTCTTCTGGCATACTCTTTATAACAGAATTCGATAATATCCTTCCGCGTCACGATTCCGATAAAAATCCCCTTGTCATCAATGACCGGCACAAAGTTCTGATTCATGGCTTTTGTCACCAGATCCTCCATATCCGAATCGATGGAAATGGGCTCAAAACGCATCCTCCTGCGCACCGACTGGATGGGCACATCCTCCGCCATCTTCAGATCCAGGGAAAACTTGTTTTTCAGAGACCAGAGAAAATCCCCCTCTGTGATCGTTCCTATGTACTTTCCTTCTCTGTCAATCATGGGAATCGCGGTAAAACCGCTGCGCTCCAGCTTCTCAAGCCCCTGGCGGAGCGAACAGTCATCGTAGACATAGGCCAGCTCCCCCTTCGGCTTCAGAAAAAACAATACATTCATTTTAAAATTCCTTCCTCCAATACATCTATTTTATCCGCGGCATACTACAGAAGCGGGGAAAATACCCGCAGAACCGCGCAGAACAGGCTGCCGAAAAAGCCCTGGCGCGTATCACGCAGCGTGATCTCCCTGCTCTTTTCCATGGTACGCAGACTGTCTTTTTTCACATCCGCCACCAGCGGGCTCCGGTAGAAATAGGTGCCGCACTCAAAATGCAGATACAGGCTCCGGTAATCCATATTGATGGTTCCCACCACCGCGATCTCATCGTCGCAGACATAGGATTTGGCATGGATAAAGCCCGGCGTATATTCATAAATTCTCACGCCGGCCTTCAAAAGCACCGGATAATAAGAACGGGTCAGCTGAAACACCATCTTCTTATCCGGAATGCCGGGCGTCACAATCCGCACATCCACGCCGCGCTTCGCGGCCAGGCAGAGGGCTGTCTGCATCTCATGATCCACAATCAGGTAAGGCGTAAAAATATAGACATAGTCTCTTGCCTGGCTCAGAATATCCAGATAGACATTTTCCGCCACTTCCTCATCATCCAGCGGGGAATCCCCGTAAGGCTGCACATAGCCTTCCCCCTCGAAGGGCTGGGGATGCCACACAGACGGCCGGTAAGAATCATAGGAGAGATCCGTTCTCCTCTGGGAGTTCCACATACGCAGAAACATCACTGTATAATTCCAGACCGCCTCGCCTTTCAGCATAAAACCGGTATCCTTCCAGTGTCCGAAACGCACTTTTTCATTGATATATTCATCTGCCAGGTTCACGCCCCCGCTGAAGGCCGTATGCCCGTCAATGACAGCAATTTTCCGGTGATCCCGGTTGTTCATCACCAGCGACCAGAAGGGAACAAACCGGTTGAAGGCAATGCATTTGATACCAGCGTCCTCCAGCTGCCTGTCATAGTTTGCGGGAAGAAGGGCCACACTGCCCAGATCGTCATAGATAAAGCGCACATCCACGCCGGCCCTGGCCTTTTCCTCCAGAACAGCCCGGATGCTGCCCCACATCTTCCCCTCTCCGACGATAAAGAACTCCATAAATATGAAATGCTCCGCCTTTTTCAGCTCCTCCAGCAGATCCCGGTACATCTCCTCTCCGATCTGATAGTAGCGGGCTAACGTATTTTTGTATACGGGATATCCTCCTGTCACGGACGTATAGCGCACCTGGCCTTCCACTCTCCGGTCACAGGAGCGGATTTCCTCTATTACTTCCGGATCCTGCAGGAGCTCGTCCTCCGTCCGAATCCGTTCCTTTTCCATCTTTCTGCGCATCTTCCGGGAAGGCTGCTTATGGCCTACCGCAAGATAAAAGAGCCCGCCCAGAAGGGGAAGGGCCATAATCAGAATGATCCAGGCCACTTTGTACGCGGGATTATCATCCCGGTTGATAATCCACAGAACCACCAGAAGGCTCAGAACCGTAAACGCGGCGGAAATAACCGCGGAATAGCTGACCAGCCTGGTCACAAGCGTCAGAAGCCACACCAGCTCTACCGCAAGAAGCAGGCCGAAAACCACAAGCCGGCTCTGCAGTTTTTTCAATATTTTTCTCATGTATACTCCTCACTTTCACCTCGTTTATCCTACCATATTTTTATTTTATTTCCAAGCCCCCTCCCCCTGTTCACGAAAAATTAAGAAATGATCTGGTGCATTCTTCCGATTCGTGGTAGACTGATAGAAGCCGTTTCAGGCACCATTTTAAAAATGCCTGCAGCTGCCTGGTTCAGAATAAACAGAATGGAGGAATAACAGCATGGAACCTTCTAAAGTGTATTTCACAAATCTGCGTGTACACAACGGCGACAATCTTCAGAACAAGCTGGAGCGCCTTATCCGGAAAGCAGGTATCGAAACCATCGATTTCAACGGAAAATATACCGCTATCAAAATTCATTTCGGCGAGCCGGGCAATCTGGCCTATCTCCGCCCCAATTACGCGAAAACAGTAGCCGATGTGGTAAAGAGCCTGGGAGGAAAGCCTTTCCTGACAGACTGCAATACCCTTTACGTGGGAGGAAGAAAGAACGCCCTGGATCATATTGAATCCGCTTACCTGAATGGATTCTCTCCTTTCTCCACCGGCTGCCATATTCTGATCGGAGATGGACTGAAGGGAACCGATGACATTGCCGTGCCGGTAAAAGGCGGCGAATACGTAAAAGAAGCAAAGATCGGACGCGCCATTATGGACGCGGATATCATCATTTCCCTGACCCATTTCAAGGGACATGAGATGGCCGGCTTCGGCGGAGCCCTGAAAAATCTGGGCATGGGCTGCGGCTCCCGGGCCGGAAAGATGGAAATGCACAGTGCCGGAAAGCCCTATGTAAAGACTGAGGACTGCATCGGCTGCGGCGCCTGCGTAAAAATCTGCGCCCACGACGCGCCCCATATTACCGATCACAAGGCTTCCATCGACCAGAATAAATGCGTAGGCTGCGGCCGCTGCATCGGTGTCTGTCCCAGAGACGCTGTTACTCCGGCTCAGGATGAGGCCTGTGATATTATGAACCGGAAAATCGCGGAATATACCAAAGCTGTAGTGGATGGACGTCCTTCCTTCCATATCAGTCTGGTCGTAGACGTATCCCCCTTCTGTGACTGCCACGCGGAAAATGACGCCGCCATCGTGCCGGATGTGGGAATGTTCGCTTCCTTTGACCCTGTAGCTCTGGACGTGGCCTGCGCCGATGCCGTAAACCGCCAGCCCGTCATTCAGAACAGCCTTCTCGGGGAATCCCATCATCATGATCGGGATTATTTCGGGGCCGTATCCCCGGACACCGACTGGAAATCCGCCATCGAGCACGCCAAGAAAATCGGGCTTGGAAATGACGAATACGAACTGATTGAGATAAAATAGGTTCTTTCCAAATGATCGAGACAAGGCCCGCGGCCGGATAGATTCCGGACGCGGGCCTTGCTTTTCTGTGTCTCATGGACACGATCAGTATGTACTTTTCACGGCGCTCTCCTGCTTTTCCATCTGGGCAAGGCCTTCCGACACAGGCTTTGCGCCTACATATTCCTCCAGCGTCAGGCCGGCTTTGGTAATCTCCTCCGCGGCCTCCAGTCCCACATAGCGGAAATGCCAGGGCTCATAGATGATGCCTGTGATGTCTGTCTCCCCATTGGGATACCTTAATATAAACCCATACTCCCAGGAGTGCTCTTTCAGCCATTTAAATCCTTTCGTATTTTCCTGCTTTTCATCCAGCCTCCGGTATTCGGAGGAGACCAGATCCAGAGCAAGTCCCAGATGATGCTCACTGGTACCGGGCACGGCTACCACCTGGCCCGCCTGCTTTTTCGCATTTTCATAAGAATACCCCTGAGTCACATAGGATTCCACTTTTTTGTTGTAAAGATCCGTCTGCTTGTCCAGATCCCGGTAAGAGGAGGTCACATAAATATATACGCCCTCACTTTTTGCCGCCTGAATCATGGCCCTGAAGTCATCGTACGCTCTCGCGTCTATCTGATGTCCGCTTCCGATATTTTTAAGCTCTACCTGATAATCCTCCGGAATCGGGTGGGTGCTGTTTACCAGAATCAGATTCCAGTCCTCCGGCAGATGCTCTTCTTCCTCTTCTGTACCCTGTTTCTCCGTCGTATTTTCCGTATCCTGCGCTGTCTCTTCTTCCAGTACATCCGGCAGTACAAGCTCCTGTACTGCGGCCTCTTCCTGCTGCTCCTGTTCCAGCGTCTGCGCGTACACAGTGCCGAACAGCATTCCCACGCAGACTGCCATGGTCAGTCCTCCGCTCAAAGCAAGCAGCCTCTTTTTCTGCCGTCTGGTCATACCTCTTTTTGTTTCCTTTCCATCTTCTTTTCTTATGCCGCCTATCACAGTATAAAAGAAAAGAGCCTGCTGTGCCAGACTCTTTTCTGAATATTTTCTTAATTTTTTCTGAAGGGAAGCCGCACTCAGCTGTCAGGTCTGAATCCGGACCGCGAAGCAGTCACTCCGGCCAGCTTTAAAGGCTCTCTACCACTCTTTTTTCCGGACAATGCCCACGGAAATCCGGTAGGAGAGAAAAAATCCCGCCACAGCCAGCGCTGCCCATGCCCCAATCAGAGCCATAACCAGTTGAGCGGTCAGCTGAATACCCAGATTTTTCATCAGCATCACCCCTCCGGACAAAATTCCAAAAATCACCACGAAAATGAGCACCAGAAAGAGTCTTGCCTTTTCCATTCCAAGCCGGAACATCACCGGCAGCAGCACCTCAAAGGCCATCAGATACAGAAACGCAGTCACAAGCAGAGCAGCGCCTGCCTCCACCAGAGATATGTCCTCTCTGGCCCCGGCCAGAAAACTGATTCCCTCTTCGAGAAAGCCTGCCAGGAGACCGGCGCCAAACAGGATCAGAAGAAGCACATATTTCGTCCTCACCAGATCCCGGGCTGTCACCGGAAGGGTCATCGCGTATTTATCGAAATTCGCCATCTCATCATAGCTCATAGCCGTAAACATCAGCATCATGCAGTATATTACAATCACCATGGAAAATACCTGCGGAGTGTTCATAAATATACTCCAGGCCACCAGTACCGCTGCCACAATTACAGTCTGTTTTCCTATCTGCCTCAGATTGCAGAGATCCTTGATCAAAAGTCCTTTCACTGCCGCCACCCCTCTTCCATTTCATTTTTCACAGTAAAGAGCAGAATATCCTCCAGAGCAGCCCGGTCAACCACCAGATCGCCCCGCCTTTTTATCTCTTCCGCGTCTTTCACCAGCACCTCTGTCTCAAACTGATTTCTGCGGATGCCGGCAATCTGGCTTTCATCCAGGGTTTTGGCCTGTTCCGGAGTGCAGCGGACGATTCCATACTCATCAAGCAGCGTATCCTTTTCCTCAAAGAGCAGTACCCGTCCTTTGTGAATCAGAAGGATGTAATCCGCAATCCGTTCTATATCGCTGGTGATATGTGAGGAAAGAAACACGGTATGATCCTCATCCTGGATAAATTCCCGGAAAATATCAAGAATCTCATTGCGCACTACCGGATCGAGGCCGCTGGTAGCTTCGTCCAGAATCAGGAGCTTTGTCTGATGGGACAGAGCCGCGGCAATCGACAGCTTCATCTTCATACCTCTGGAAAAGTTCTTTATGATTTTCTTATCCGGCAGCTCGAAGCGGCGGCAGTAGGAAAAGAAAACAGCGCTGTCCCAGTTCCGGAAAATGCTTTTCATAATTTTGTCCACATCTGTAATCCGCAGGTTGTCCGGGAAATAGCTTTCATCAAAGACTACGCCTATCTGTTCCTTAATCTCCGGAAACGCGGCTCCGTTCTTTCTGCCCATCAGGCGTACCTCTCCCCCGTCTGTCCGGATCAGATCCAGCACCGCCTTAATCGTAGTGCTCTTTCCGGCTCCGTTTTCTCCGATAAAGCCCACAATAGAGCCGGCCGGAACCGAAAAGCTTACCTGATCCAGCGTAAATCCCGGATAATGCTTGGTCAGGCCCTGTACCTCAATCGCATATTCCATAATTACATCTCCTTAAACAGCAGTTTTAAAATCTCAATGAGCTCCTGCTCTTCCATACCGCACTGCCTTGCCGCGTCTACAGCAGCCTGCAGATGCCCTTCTACGGCTTTGAGCCTTTCCTCCCGGACAAATTCCTGATCCGCTTCCCGCACAAAGCTGCCCTTTCCCACGATGGTCGTGATAAATCCGTCACGCTCCAGTTCCTCATAGGCTCTCTTCGTGGTAATCACACTGATTCGCAGTTCCTTCGCCAGAAGGCGCATGGAAGGCAGCGGATCTCCCGGCTTCAGTGTGCCGTTCATAATCATCCCCTTGATCTGGGAGGTAATCTGTTCATAAATCGGCCTGCCGCTTGAATTGCTGATGATAATGTTCATAGTTTCTGTTCCTCATTCTGCGCATATAAGGTTTTTCTTACAGCACGCTTTTGCTTGAAATTTCAACGTGTTATATTTTATATATTGTATATATCATATATATACAATATAGTCAACTGCATTTTACAAATCTTAAGAATTTTATTTTGCCGGAACCAGAGAACCAGGGCGGCCGCCTGGTTTTTCTGACACAAAAAGCCGCGGGACCATAAACTGTCCCGCAGCCTTATCATCATAATACATTCTTCACTTTTCTGCGAATTTTTCTGTCTCTAATAGTATCTGCGTACCGACAAAATCGTCCGGTAGGTCGCTGTACCGGTCTTAATGCCGGTCTTCGCAGTGCTGGCGTGAACGATACGTCCGCCTCCCAGATAGATCGCCACATGGCCGCCATAGTAAATAATATCACCGGCCTGGGCTTCCGAATAGCTGACCTCGCGTCCCGCGCGTCCCTGGGCATCAGAGGTTCTCGGTATCGAGATGCCGAAATGCTTGAACACCGACTGAGTAAAACCGGAGCAGTCCGCGCCATTTGTCAGGCTTGTCCCGCCGCTCACATAGGGATTTCCCACAAACTGCAGCGCATAGTTGGCAATCGACGCTCCTTTGGAACTTCCGCCGGAAACCGAAACGCTGGAGTTAGACGAGCTTGAACCGGAACTGGAGCTGCTGCCAGACGAGGAGGACCCTGTACTTACAGAAGCCGTCTCCTGGGCTGCTGCGGCCGCCGCTTTTTCCTTGGCGATCCTTTCTGCCTCCAGTCTCTTCAACTCCTTCTGCTGTTTCTCCAGCTGCTTTTTAAAGCTGGAAGCCTGGGCCTGGGCATCCGCAAGCTGAGCCTCATAGTCCGCCTCCTGGGCCTTTTTCTGGGCAAGAGTGCTTTCCAGGGAAGACTGTTCCTCCTGATATTCTGCCTCCAGCGCTTCCATATCCGCTTTTTCCTGCTCCAGCTGGTCCAGCAGTTCTTCTACCTCAGCCTTGGTCTCCTGGTACTCCACCAGCATCTCCCGATCCTTAGTCTGAATCTCTCTCGCAAAATCCGCCCGGTTCAGGAAATCCGCAAAGCTGTCCGCCTCCAGGAAAAGGGTCAGGTAATCCATATCGCCTTCTTCATATATGTACTGTATCCGAAGCTTCATTGCCTCATACTGTTCTTCTTCCTTCTGCTTCGCAGCCTCATAATCGGTCTGAGCCTGCGCCAGCTCCTCTTCCTTAGCCTCCAGATCCGCTTCCAGGAGCTCTATATTCAGCATCAGGTCCACGAGCTCTGAACCAAGGGAATCGATCTCTGACAGTACACTGTCACGCTGGCTCTCGATGGATTTCATCTCCGCGTTAATCGCGTCCAGCTGTTTCTGGGTTTCCTTCTGCTGTTTTTTAAGCTCCGCTTCCGAAGCCAGGCCCTGCAGTGGAAGACACATGCTCAGAGCCAGAACAGCCGCCAGCACACGGCGGCCTGTTTTTCCAAATTTCCGCATCGCAATCTCTCCGCTTCAAATAACAGTTTATTTCACAAAGTTACTCTTATTATATCTGTTATTTCGGCCTTTTTCAAGATATTTCGCCCATTTATCCAGGCCTTTTCCTGGAAACTGTTCCTGTTCCCGCCATCCGCATAAAAAAGGCAGGTCCCGTGCCGCATTTCCTCTATGCGGCGGGATCTGCCCCTGGCCGGATTCTGTTATTCCGGCCGGTATTCCTGTTTTACTTCTCCGTCCAGGTCCTTCCAGACAAATGTCCCGCTTTCCAGAAGCATATAGCCGTGCCAGCTGTTCTCCTTGGGTATGGAGACAGAACCGGGATTCAGATACGTATACGCTTCTGTCTCATGGCATGCCGGCACATGGGTATGCCCGTGAAGCAGAATATCTCCCTTGTTCAGCATCGGCAGATGAGACTCATTGAACACATGCCCATGGGTCGCGAAAATCATCCGGCCGTCCAAATAAAGGATGCAGTATTCCGCCATAATCGGGAATTCCAGAACCATCTGATCCACTTCCGTGTCGCAGTTCCCCCTGACACACAGAATGTCCTGCTTTCTGGGATTCAGCATGGCAATCACTTCCTTGGGGGCATACTCCGCCGGCAGATCATTTCTTGGCCCGTGATACAAAATGTCTCCCAGCAGCAGAAGCTTATCCGCCTTCTCCCTGTCAAAGGCCGACAGCATCTTTCTGCAGTAAAAAGCGGAACCGTGGATATCGGACGCAATCATCAGTTTCATTTACTCTTCCTCCAGACTCTTCAGAATATCTTTGTAGTCGCTGGAAAGGACCCCTTTGTTTTTCGCCTTCTTCATCAGAAGCTTCACCTGGCCCTTTGCCTTTGTGGGACTCTGCAGAATGCCCGCGCCTCCCACGCAGCCTCCAGGACATGCCATTCCCTCCAGAAGATAGCCGTTGTAGGTGCCCTTTTTCGCCTCGTCCAGCATGGCACGGCACTCCCGCAGCCCTTCCGCGTTCATAATCTTAACCTCCCGGCCGGGATCAAGCTCCTTGATACAGTTCACCACAGCGCTTGCCACTCCTCCGCTGACCGCAAAGCCGCGTCCGTCAGCGCTGGATCCGGACAGTCCGTCCGCTCCCGTAATAGCGGCAAAATCCACTTCCTTCGCCTCAAACATGCCCATGACCTCCTCAAAGGTCAGCACAAAGTCCACATCGCTGCGGATATCCGCCCGGCTCGCTTCCAGCTTTTTGGCGGAGCAGGGACCCACAAATACCACCTTGCAGCCCGGATGCTTTTTCTTAATCAAACGGCCCGTCAGCACCATAGGCGTCAGCGCCATGGAGATGCAGTCCGCAAAGTCCGGGTACAGCATCTTTGCCATTTCCGACCAGGCCGGACAGCAGGAGGTTCCCATAAACGGCAGTTTCTCCGGCACTTCCTCCATAAAATCGTGCGCTTCCTCAATCGTACACAGATCTGCTCCCACAGCTACCTCGATCACATCCTCAAAGCCCAGAAGCTTAAAGGCCTCCCGCACTTTTTCCGGAGGCAGATCCTTTCCCCACTGGCCCACAAAGGCCGGAGCCAGAGCCACATACACCGGAATATCGCTCTTGATGGCATGAATCGTCTGGAAAATCTGGCTCTTGTCGGCGATGGCGCCAAAGGGGCAGTTTACCAGGCACATACCGCAGGAAACACATTTGTCATAATCAATATCCGCCCGGCCCAGCTCGTCCGTCCGGATAGCATCTACGCCGCAGGCTTTGGCGCAGGGACGCTCCATCTTCACAATGGCGCCATACGGGCAGGCCGACACGCAGCGTCCGCATTTGATGCACTTGTCCTGATCGATTACGGTCTTTCCCTTTACGATGGAAATGGCCTCCTTCGGGCAGACCTCCTTACAGGGATGAGCCAGACAGCTCTGGCAGGCATCCGTAACCCGCACCTCATTGTCTGGACAGGAGTGGCAGGCAAACTTGATAATGTTCACCAGGGGCGGATCATAATACTTCTCCGCAATGGCGCTCTCCTCAATGCCCTGGGATACCGGCGCGTGCTCTGTCATCTTCCGTAAGGGAAGGCCGATGGCCAGGCGGAGCCTTTCCTCCACAATCGCCCTCTCCAGAAATACGCTTTCCCGGTAGGTCGCCACCTCACCTGGTATGATCTTATAGGGCAGATTGATAATTCTGGAATAGTCCCCGCCCTCATAGGCAAGTCTTGCCACCTCCGTAAAAATCTTCTGCCGTATCTCAACGACATTTGTGTAAATCCCTCTCATCTGATTCTCCTTCTGCCTGAATTTCTATTCCGCTTTTTCTTCCTTATTTGTCATCCCTTTTTCTGCTGTCTTACGAATTTGATGATGCTCATGGCTGCCTTCGCCCCTTCTCCCACAGCAGTAGAGATCTGAAGCAGTCCTCCCGTGCAGTCGCCCGCCGCGTAAAGGCCGGGCACATTGGTCGCCATCTTTTCATCCGTCTGAATATTGCGGCCATCCGTCAGCGCGCCCACCTTCCGGGCCAGATCCGCGGATCCGGCACTTCCGAGAGCCACAAAAAGACCGTCCAGCTCCTCTGTGCTTCCATCGGTAAAGGTCACTCTCTCCACCATCTCTTCCCCGTCTACGGAAGCAATTTTTTTCTCAATTACAGGAACGCCCTCCGGCACCTCCGCGTGCAGCTCCAGCCCATTAGTCAGAAGCACCGCCTGGCCTGCTACCGGAAGAAGCTGGCCAAGCTCATGGACCGCATACTCCCCGCTGCCCAGAACAGCCACCTTGCGCCCCCGGTAGAAAAAGGCGTCGCAGACGGCGCAATAGCTCACGCCGCGGCCCTCCAGCTTCTCAAGTCCGGGGATATCCGCCTTCTTCCGGGAGGCTCCTGTGGCGAGAAGCACTGCCCTGGCCTGATAAGTGCCTTCCCGGCCCTCCAGAACAAAGCCCTGATTCCATGAAATCTGGAAAATCTCATCTGTCACCAGCTCTGCTCCCAGACTTTTCACCTGGCTTTTCGTATTTTCCACCAGCTCACAGCCCGAAACCGGCTCCGCCATCCCGAAATAATTTTCTATCCGGTCTGCTTTTGCCAGCGCTCCCTGATCCTTTCCGATGACAAGGGTGCTTAAGTTCGCCCGGCTGGTATAAAGGGCCGCCGAAAGCCCGGCAGGCCCGTTTCCCACTATGATTACATCATATTCTGACATTCCTTATACTCCCAGAAGCTTCTTTAAGCCCTCTTTGGACTGCAGGCCGATGGCGGAAGCTGCGATCTTTCCGTCCCTGAACACCAGCAGAGTCGGAATGCTTGCCACGCGGTACTGCTGTGCCAGCCTCATGTTTTCATCCACATTCAGCTTTCCGAATTTTACGCCCGGAACCTCCTCGGACACCTCATCCACAATCGGTCCCTGCATCTGGCAGGGTCCGCACCATTCTGCCCAGAAATCCACCAGCACGGGCACGTCTGACTTCAGCACCTCTGTCTCAAAATTCTGTTCGGTAATCTTGATTACTGCCATAATATTTTCCTCCTTATTCTCCTTCTGTCTCAGTTTTTTATTTTTCCAGGGCAGCCTGCCCTTTTACCCCGCGGCCTCTGATCCGTGCTTTAACTCTACCATATTTTCTCTGAAAAATCTACCGGGCCGGCCAATGGTTCTGAAAAAATACAACCAGCCTAAGCGCTGTCCCGCATCAGAAGCTTTGCCAGCTCTGCCACTGTCTCAATCCCCTGTACTGTGGTATATTCTCCGCAGGAATGGACCTGCTCCATGGCGCTGGCCAGCACAAGCCCGTCTATGCCATGCAGAGACAGATTGCTCTGATCGCTTCCCCCGAAAGTGGGCTTTAAGTCCCCGGAAAGCCCAAGCTTCCCGCAGGCCTTTCGGAACCGGCGCACACAGGGATGATCGCCGGGCACCTGATAGGCGTGAACCGGAACCGTAAAATGCACCTCACAGCTTCCTCCTGCTTTTTCTGCCTCTTCCCGGAAAAGAGCCTCTATCTTTTTCATCTCTTCCAGCGCCTGCTCATGGGAATAGCTGCGCACCTCTCCCATCAGGAAACAGGTATCCGGCACAATGTTCGTGGCCTTTACGCCGCCTTCTATATGGCCGATATTTACCGTCATATTTTTCCCCACATGTCCAAGCTCCATTCGCGCCAGGGCTTTGGCCGCGGCTGCCACCGCATGCACGCCCTGTTCCGGAGCAAAGCCCGCGTGGGCCGCTTTTCCATGCACCGTGATCTGAAAATCCACCAGGGTCGGAGCCTGATCCGCAGCGGTTCCCACAGGACCGCTTAAATCCAGGATGTAGGATTCCTTTGCCCGCACTTTTGAATAATCAAACACCGCGCTCCCTCTCAGATGCTTTTCCTCTCCGATGAAAAACAAAAGCTCCAGGCTGCGGCAGTCTGCCTGTTCTTCCTTAAGCTCCGTCAGGGCTTCCAGAACCGCGGCCGTCCCCGCCATGCAGTCTGCCCCCAGAACCGTCTTTCCTTCACTGGTAATCCTTCCATCCTCATGAAGGACTGCCCTCTTGCCCCGGGAAGGCTCCACCGTATCCATATGGGTGGAAAAAAGAAGGGGCTCTCCGGGAAGGCTTCCCTCCCGGTACGCGTAAAGGTTTCCCGCCGTTCCTCCATAATATGTTCCTGCCCCGTCTTCTGAAACGGCAAACCCCAGCTCTTTCAGCCTCCGGGTCAGCTCATCCGCCATGGCGCGCTCGCCAAAGGACGGGGAATCTATGGAAACCAGCTCCTGAAAGGTTCGTATCAGTCTCTCTCTATTCATGCTCTGCCTCCGAATCATTTGTTTTCTGAAAGTATACCACAAAAACTCTTTTTCGGAAACTTTTCCAATACTGTTGACATTTTCTTTCTTCCGTGCTACCATGCGTTTAGATATTTAGATACATTTCTAAATATCTAAATATTATCCGGACAGCTTCGGAACAAAACACCAGAAAAGAAAGAAGGAATGTCTTTTGAATGATGCGTTTAAGGCCCTCTCTGATCCCACCAGGCGCCGCATCCTTGAGCTTTTGGCAGAGCGGGACATGACAGCCGGCGAGATCGCCGGATGCTTTGATATTTCGAAGCCTTCCATCAGCCATCACCTGAATACCCTGAAAGCCGCCGGCCTTGTGCTGGATGAGCGCAGCGGGCAGAATATCGTGTACAGCCTGAATATGACGGTATTTCAGGAGCTTATGAAATGGTTCTTCGATTTTTCTGAAGGAGGAAAAAAGAAATGAAAAAGAGAAATATCCTGTTATTGATTCTTTCCGTTCTGTCCCTGGCCGGACAGCTTATTCTGCTCCCAAAAATGCCGGACACGATCCCCATCCACTGGAACGCGGCCGGTGAAATCGATGGTTACGGCAGCAAGTATGTCTCTCTGATCCTTGCCGCAGTCCCGCTTCTGATTACAGGTCTGTTTATTCTGATACCCAGAATCGACCCGCGCAGACAGAATTATGAGAAACACAATAAGGCCTACAGTATCTTCTGTGTCTTTGCCGTTCTGCTGTTTATCGGCATCGTATGGATCACCAATGCGGCGGCCATGGGCTGGTCTGTCAGCGTGGAACGCATCCTTCCTGTGGGCATCGGCCTTCTGTTTCTTGTAATCGGGAACTATATGCCGCAGATCCGTTCCAACTACACCTTCGGCATCAAGACTCCATGGACTCTGGAAAACCCCTATGTCTGGAAAAAGACCCATGCCATGGGCGCCTTTGTATTCTGCATCGACGGCATTCTCATGATCGCGGCTGGCGCCACCGGTTTTCCCTGGATGATGAACCTCTCCGTCATCGTGATTCTGGCCGGCGCAGCAGGGCTTTATGTCTATTCCTGGTTTATATACCACAGAGGCGTCTGAGACAGACCGGCTCAAAACCCAGGCTCAAATGTTCCTTTGTCCCGCAGGCGCTTTGCAGAACAAAAAGAGGGCGCTTCCGTACTGCAAATCAGAAAAACACAGTACGGAAGCACCCTCTTCTTTTTTCCATTCTACTCTTTTGCCCGCAGGTCCTTTTTCATCAGCCTCAGGCCGCCCGCAAACAGAGCTGCGCCTAATACCAGAGATACCACATAGGATACGATCTCCACAGCCGCAGATGGCTCCGTACCGAAAATCAGGTTCAGCACAGGCGTCGCAAAGGTACCATAAGCGTTAAACACAAAATGCACGGCGATGCCCGCCAGAAGAGACCGGTACTTCAAAACCACGTATCCGCAGGTCAGTCCCAGAAGGAAAGCGTAGGTGCCCTGAACCAGGTTCATATGAGCAATCCCGAAAAACAGGGCCTGTACAATATTAATCACCCAGAAGCGTCCGGTGGCACGCTTCAGATATTCTATCGTAAGGCCGCGGAAAATGATCTCTTCTCCGATGGGGGCAAGAATCACTGTGGCAGCTACAGACGCAAAACTCAATTCAGCGATTCCGGACTCTTCCATCAGCTGATTATACTCTGCTATCATCTCCGGAAAAGCCAGCTGCCAGACAGTCAGAAGCAGTCCTACCAGAAGCTGTGCTCCGAAAGCCAGCATTACCGTACTGCCAAAGCTCTTTCCGGTAAAGATTCCGGCCAAGGGGATCCCTGCCCTTTTCTGTCTGCGCACCACATAAAGATAATACCAGAGGCCCGTGATAAGAAGGGTAATCAGATGCATCCAAAGAACCAGAACGATATAATTATCCTCATATGCCTGCATGCCTCCCTCATAGCCAAAGCTCAGCATCCACCCAAGCATCATGACTGTCGCGACAGACACCTGCACCACAAACATCACAAGCAGCGGAACCACACTCATCAGATACCAGCCGATTTTCTTCATAAAGCTATATCCTCCAAATTCCTTAATCTGTGTCCTATCATAACAAATCTTTCCGGCAATAGCCAGACTGCCGCCTTAATCTTAACAAAACCTTAAACCTTTTTAAACAATTCCATTTAAAAGAAATCAGAGAAATATTTCCAGAACCAGGCCTGTCACAGCAGAAATTCCATACAGCAGAGCCAGAATCCCCGCGTTTTCCCTCATGGGACGATTTTCCCGGAACAGCACAGCCAGACCAACTCCCGCTCCCGCGCAGAGGCCTGCCATGGCTGACGCAAAGCTTAAACCGCCTGCCAGATACAGCTCTGTGATCAGAATGGAAGAAGCGCAGTTTGGTATCAGGCCAATCAGCGCGGTGATCAGAGGCTGAAACCAGGTATCCTTTCCGAGGAACGCAGTCAGAGCGTCCGTCCCGATCCACTCCAGCAGAAGATTCAGGATAAAAGTAAATAAAAGCAGATAAAGACCCAGACGAATCGTGTGGCGCAGGGCCGGCATCACGATGCCGCCGTGATCGCTGCAGCCGCAGCTTCTGCACAGATCCTCAATATGTTTTTCCTCTTTTTTCCTTCTCAATAACAGATCTGCCAGATACCCGAACAGAATGCCTATCAGCACCTTTCCAAGCAGAAGCTTTCCAATCACCGTCCCGCTTCCGGGATGTCCCAGCAGAATCAAAACCGCCTCGTCCGAGGTGGAAAGGAAAACCGCCAGCAGTGTTCCCAGCGAAATCACTCCGCCCGAATACAGATTTGCCGCGGCCACGGAAAAGCCGCACTGGGGAATGCAGCCAAAGACAGCCCCTGCCAGAGGGCCTGCTTTCCCCACCTTTCCCAGCAGCCGGTTCATATAATTATTGGAATAATGCTCCAGAGCTTCCAGAATCAGAAATGCCGCCAGAAGAAAAGGCAGCATCCGCACCGTATCCAGAAACGCGTCCTCCAGCGCATACAGTATCATAAAGTTCACCTCATCTCTTTCTTACAGGGAATCAGAATACCATATTCCCGGGCGTCCCGCAAGCAAAAGCAGAAATGTTTGTTAAAAAATTGATAATATCCATTGCATTCCTGACAATCTATGCTATAATGGCTGTGATGTTACTTTTGGAAAATAAATAATAGCGAAGTAGGATTTTATGCGTCAAGTGTTCGCCGGCTGGGGAGTTGCCG